>DAOUAT010000178.1:0-7747 GCA_034433275.1 Anaerolineae bacterium | reverse complement strand
GTGGCCTGGATGACCACGGACATGAGCACCACGGTGGTGATGATCATGGCGAACATGACCATGGCTAGGCCCGTGCGGAAGCGACTGGTGAGGGGATAGGCGATGGCGGTCTTGAGCACGGGCGTCAGCGCGCCGATCCCGCCCAGCAGCCGGCTCACCGCTTGCAGCAGGATGTCCGCGCTGAACATGATCACCAGGATTCCGCCCAGGATCAGCGCCGGCCCCTTGACCGCCAGCGCGAGGACCGTCCAGCGGGGATTCCCCTGCAGCAGGTCGAAGCCCCGGCCGGGCAGCAAGGTCGCCCAGGGCAGCCCCCAGATGAGCACCAGGCCCAGGCCGATGGCGGAATAGACCAGCCGCCGCCGGCGTTCCGTGCGCACGGCTGTGGCCGAGAGCGCCCAACTCACGCTCAACAGCCCGCCCACCAGCAGCATGGAGAGCGCGATCAGCAGCAGGACGCCCGACCCGCCGCCCGTCACACCGAAGCAGAGCCACGCGCCCGCCGCCACGGTCAGCGGGCCGGTGATCAGCCGGCCGACCAGCTTGCCCGCGCCCCGCCCGCCCCCGTCCGGTTCCGGCGTGTCCTGGATCGCCGAGACGATGTTCAGGCGGCTGACCCGCCAGGAGGAGACCGTGACCACGGCGAAGGTCAAGAGCGCGCCCAGGGCGTAGGCGATCACCACCGATGTCGGGGCGACGTTGAAGCGGAAGGTGAAGAGGCTGCCGGACAGTCCGTTGCTGACCTTTTGGGCCGCCGCGTTGAAGATCCCGCCCAGGAAGCCGATCATGGCGTAGGAGATGGCCAGTCCCAGGACGACGCCCAGCGCCGCGGCCACCAGGTCGTAGATCATCCCCTCGGAGACGAACATCTGCACCAGATGGCCTCGCTGCATCCCGATGGCGCGGGCCATCCCCAGCTCGCTGCGCCGCTCCGCCGCCAGCATGACGAAGATCAGGAAGATCAGCAGCACGCCGGCGAAGATGGAGAAGATGCCGAAGACGCTGAAGACCGTGGTAAACACCCCGCCGCCGATGCCCGCCGCCGCGACCACCGTGTTCTTGCTCAGCACATCCAGCACTTCCAGGTCGCTGAGCCGGCTCAGGATCTCAGCCAGTTGCGCGCCGGCCTCGCCCGGCAGGGGCGATCGGCGCAGCCAGTTCTGCACGTCCGGCTGGGCCACGAGCACCCGCAGCTCTTGCGAGATGCCAGTCCCCCCCAGTTCCGCGACCAGGCGGTGCGTGCGCTCGGCCAGCGCCGTGTTGTTCATCCCCCCGCCCAGGAAGGCCAGGAAGTCGGCCATATCTTCGCCCGCGGGGCGCACGGCGCCTGGAGCGGAGCCATCTCCGCCGGCCGCGATGGCAGCCAGCACGTCCGGTTGGCGCAGCAGAGCGATCAACTCTGTGAGCGCGGCCTCGTTCAGGGCCAGCGCGCGCAGTTGCCGGGCCGCGGCCGCCGTGTTCGCCATGCCGGTGTCGGCGTCTCCGGCGTTGGAGACCAGCACATTGTTCACGCGCCCCGGCATGAAGAGCAGTTCCTGGGCTTCATCCAGTCGCAGCATGACCACCGGCTTGAGCGCGCCCAAGGGGCCGGCCTGCTCCACAACGGCGCGCACTCGGAAGGGCACGGGGATGGGGCCGATAAAGACGTCCAGCACATCGCCGGGCTGCGCGTTGAGCTGTTCCGCGCCCAGCCGGTTGAGGTAGACATCGCCCTGGCGCAGCTCCAGCCCCACCCGATCCAGCACGCGGTCAATCTCTGTGCCCAGGGTGTTCAGGTTCACCGCGCTGAGGAGCGCCTCGGTGTCAAGGCCCAACGCCGCGCCCGCCGCGGCCAGGTCGAGGTTGCCCCCCGACAACGCCCTGCCCAGCGCGGCCAGATCCCCCTGGCCTGCGCCCGGCGCTGGGGAGTCCAGGGTCCCAGTCAGGGGTCGCGTCGGTTCGACCCCTTGTCCCTGCCCCTGGGTGATCAGTGCGCCGGCCTGCGCCACGAAGGCGGCCACGCTGTCCACATTGATGCCAACGCTGTCCGCCCAGCGAAAGAGGTTACCGGCCTGGGCAAAGATGTTCCCCACGCCCGTGCGCAGATCCTCCATCTGCACCGGCTTGCCGTCCACCGTCGTCAGACCGAACTGCTCGTCGTATTCGTTGTTCACGGCCACGATGAAGCCCAGGGGGACGCCCTGGCCGTTCGTCCGGTCACGGATGATGGTCGGGAAGGCGATGGAGGGCGCCAGCCCGTCCACCACGGCGGCGGTGGCCGGGTCGGCCTGGGCCTGGTCGCGCAGTTGGGCGTAGCGTTCTTCGGTGATGCCCGGCAGCCCCTTCTGGAGCAAGCCCAGGATGCTGAGCAGGTCCCCGTTCAGCACGCCGGACAGCTCGGAGCCGTCCAGGGCGTCGGCCAAATCTTGCCCGTCCGCAGCATCCGTGGCGAGTCCGGCCAGCGTTGAGAGCAAGGGCGGCGAGAGCACCTGGTCAATGGTGCCGTACGCGTTGATGGCGTGGCGGCGCACTGAGTAGCTGAGTGTATCGCCGATGCTGAGCGCGCTGACGATGATGATGGTGCTCAACGTCAGCCCCAGGATGATGAGGGCCGACTGAGAGCGCCGCCGCGGAATGTTCCGCAGGCCCAGTACGGCGATGGTGCGGTTGCGCAGCCCCAGCACGATCAGGGAGAGCAAGACCAGCTCCACAACGGCCAGGAGTGCAATGGCCCCTGTGCGGGCCGCGTCGAAGCCAGGTTGCGTGGTCATGGTTGCCCTTGTCCTGCCGCCGCATCGCGCACGTCGGCCACGATCGCCCCATCCTGCATGCGGATGACGCGGTCGCACAGCTCACCGATCTTGGGGTCATGGGTGACGATCACGAAGGTTTGGCCTTGTTCCCGGTTCAGGTCGCGCATGAGCGTGAGCACGTCCGTGGCGGACCGGGTGTCCAGGTTGCCGGTCGGCTCGTCGGCCCAGATGATGGCGGGTTGGCTGGCCAGAGCGCGCGCAATGGTCACCCGTTGGCGCTCGCCGCCGGAGAGTTCCGCCGGGCGATGCTCAGCACGGTCGGCCAGCCCCACCTGGGTCAGGCCGCGCAGGGCGCGCTGTCGGGCCTCCCGCGGGCGGACGCGGCTGAGCAGGAGGGGCAGCTCGACGTTCTCCAGCGCGGTGATGACGGGCAGCAGGTTGAAGGTTTGAAACACGAAGCCCATGCGTCTGGCCCGATAGCTGGTGCGCGCCCGGTCGCCCATCGCCCGCAGCGCGGCGCCTTCGATCTCGACCTCGCCCTCATCGAAGCTGTCCAGGCCGGACAGGCAGTTGATCAACGTCGTCTTGCCGCACCCCGATGGCCCCATGACGGCCACCATCTCACCGGCCGTGATGGATAGGTCCACACCGGCCAGGGCATGCACCTCAATCTTGCCGTTGCGGAATGTCTTGTGAATGTTGCGAGCCACGATAATCGGTTTGTCCACGGAAGTACTCCTCAAGCTCGGTCATCTTCATGCTGCGCGGCCAACGCCGCGATGATTCTCGCGCAGCCGCCCTCACGCACATAGGCCCCGTGGTCGGCGGCGCCCGCAAACTTGCGCCCAACGATCCTGACGCATTCGAACTCGTAATCGGCACTGGCCAGGAAACGTTCCAGCTCCGGTGACGCGGCCGTGAGGTCGAGGCTCAACTTGCCGCCGTCCTTGAGCTTGCGGAGCCCCCCGAGCCAGATCGAGGCCCCCAATACCCCGCAGGCGCCGCCGCTCAGCCCAATCCCCCCGGCGAGACCCGCAGCCATGGCCACGTGCATGTCCGAGACGCCCATCTTGTGCGCCAGCAGCGCCGTGCAGCTCATCGGTGGCGCCGGCACATCCATGCACTCGCCGCCGATGCCGTCGCTGATCGTGTCGAACGCTATCGGCGCATAATCCGCCGCCAGGCGCAAGCAGCCGACCGGGCCGCCTTTGGCGAGGAACTTGACCACGCGGCCGCCGGATGATTTCTTCCACTCAAACTCAATGATTTCGGCGCAATTGATATCGTGGGCGCGCGCCTGGAACGCCGCCGCCAGTTTCTGCGCTGCCCGCAATGCAGCAACCTCGGCGCGGGCACCTGCGCCATAGAACCGATAGGCTTGCGCACCCGCCGCCAGCGCCCCGCCCCACAGCAGGCCGCATTGATAGCCGCTGCCCAGGATACCGCCGGCCAGTGGCATCGCGGCGGTCTCCTCAAGGCTCAAGGGCTGGTCGAACGAGCGGTCTACGACCGCCATGATGGTCTGCGATCAGGTGCCTTCTCTGAGAAATGTGCGTATTGTGCCCAGCGTTGATATGGCGCTCTTGCCGTTGGTGGACATCGTCTTCTCCCTGCAGGCCCTAGTTGCCGTGTTCCACTGTGATGACAACCTTCCCACGGGCGTGTCCTGCTCCAAGATAGCGGAGCGCCTCAGCAGTCTCGCTCAGCGGGTAGCGCCTGTCAATCACCGGCGCGACCTTGCCTGCTTCCAGAAGCCCCTTGAGCGTTGTCAAGTCTGCCTGGCTCGCTCGCGCCGTGAAGCCGCCCAGTTGCTTGCCCCCTCTTTCCGACTGCCTACTTCCCAGTAGCATCGCCTGGAAAATCTGCCCTGGCTTGCCGCCCGCCATCACATAAATGCCCTGGGGCGCCAGGGCGCGCTTGTACGCCGACAGGGGATGGTAGCCGTTCGCAGCGAAAATCAGGTCATAGGTCTGCCCACTGCGGGTGAAATCCTCCCTGGTGTAGTCAATGACCCGGTCTGCCCCCAGCGTGCGCGCCAGGTCCAGGTTCCGTGTGCTGCATACGGCTGTGACCTCCGCACCGAACACCTTGGCGATCTGCACCGCAAACGTGCCCACCCCGCCCGACGCCCCGTTGATCAGCACCTTCTGTCCCGCTTGAATCTTCCCGTAATCCCGCAGCCCCTGCAAGGCCGTGAGGGCCGCCATGGGGACAGCCGCGGCCTCCTCGAACGATAGCGTGGCCGGTTTCAGCGCCAGCGCACGCTCAGGAACAGCGACATACTCGGCAAACCCGCCGCTGTTATATGCCGCGATGTCCCCGAACACCTCATCGCCTGGCCGGAACTGCCTGATGTTGCTGCCGGCCGCTTCGATCCGCCCGGAGATGTCCTCGCCGAGGATCGTCACCTTGGGCCGAAGCAGCCCCCCGCCCATCAGGCGCACCAGGGGGATGTCAGCGGTCAACAGATGCCAGTCGTACATATTGATGGATGCCGCATGAATCTTGACCAGCACTTCATCCGCCGTGGGCACAGGTTTTGCCATCTCGCGGAATTGAAGTACGTCAGGGGGGCCGTATCTTGTACAGACAATCGCTTTCATTGTGCGTATTCCTTTCTTGTTCTTGAAGATTCGATAGAGTGAAATCAGAAAATCTCATCTGTGTGAGAGCAGCGCGATCAAGATTGGGTTTCGGGGTTGTGCCACTTCCATGCCAGCCAGATGATCAGCAAGAGACAGATCACCTCAACCGCAGCGATGAAGATGTAGTGCGGATAGGAGACGCCACCGCCGACCACAAACGCGATCGTGATGAGGCTGACGATGATGTTGGCCCAGCGATTCACCCCGTACTTCAATACGCGGGAGAGGATGATCATGGCGATGGAGATCTCCATCATGATCGCACCGCCCAGCATCAATTGCGGGATCGGGGCGCCAGTGCTGGCCGACGTCTTCGCCAACTCTTCAGTCGCGCCAGGGATGAACAGCGAAAGAACGTCCGCTTTCAGCATGTTGATCATGACAACGATCCAGAGGGTGGAGAGCAGGACTTCTGTGTTGCTCTTTTTGGTGGGAATTACGCTTGTGTTCATTGCTCATCCTTCTTTGAATGATCCTGGTGGGCCTCATTGATCTGGGCCCGATTGACCGAGACCAGGGGCATACCCAGGTCGCGCACTTTTTTGAGCAAGCCGTGGAGCGCGGCCTGGTCAACCACCGGGCCGGTCAGCAGCGTGTCGCCATCCTCTGCCAGCGTGATGGTCAGCCCCTCGAACCAGTCGGTCCATTGACGACCCAGATGACCCTTGGTCCTGATCTGATAGATCACGGGTTGGCTGGGATCGGTTGTTGGGTCAGGATGGTGTGGCATTCCCTTGCACCTGTTGGGTTCGACGCTCGGCGACTGAGCTGCTTGCTCAGTGCACAAACATTATATCGGCGCCCCGGTGTGGTTGTATAGACACTTTGGTGTTGGGCGAGGTGTTGATTTGGAAGGCGGAAGGGGGAAAGATAAATGATGAAGGATGAAGACGGGAGGGTTGTGAAAACAACGTTGACGTTCGCGACCCTCCCTCCACTAAATTGGTGTCAGTCCCGTCAGAGGCGCCAGAGCGGCGTTATATTTTTATGCCGCTTACTTTGTCTGCAACTGCACCTTGGGCCGATCGGGATGCCGCGTATCACTGTTCTTTGCGCGGCAAAGCCTTCAGGCTGGTATCAGCTCAGCCTTCCTTGCCGTTGCGCCCCAGCGCTTTTTCGATCTCGGCCAGTTTCTTCGAGTCCAGGTTATAGATGAACTGGTAGGTGACGAACATGATCACGTAGCCGGTCAGCGGGAACAGGATGGCCAGGTTCTTGATCGAGGTGGCGTACGCAGGGCTCCAGATGGTGGCGTCGCTCATGACCAGGTCGGTCAGCACCAGGGCATGATGGCAAACGCAGCCTCGGCCAGCTGGCGTGCGCGCAGCAAGTTCGGCTCGGCCGGCTGATCCAGCAGCAGCGCGTAGGCCAGGTTGTTGCGGTTCATCGCCTGGAACGCGGCCTGGCCGTCGGGGTCGGGCGTCAGTTGCGCCACCGCCGCTGCCAGCTCAGGCGTGGCCAACGCTTCGAAGAGTGCGCGCGCTTCGGCCGCGCGGCCCAGATCCAGCAAGCTGACGCCGTGCATGTTTATGGCGATCGGCTGCGGCGGCGCGACCGCTGTCCCAGCCCTGGCATCGGCCTCCGCCTGGGCGAGATCCCCGTGCAGCCAGGCATGGTAGGCGCTGACGAAGAGGGCCAGGGCCAGCCGGCTGGTCGCATCCCAGGGCGTGGCGAGGAGCTGCCGGAGCTGAGCCAGGTCGGCCATGACCACGCCATCCTGGGTCAATGCTTGCCGGGACAGCAGGCCGATGGCCAGCAGTGAGAGATTGGCGATGAGGAGCATATCGCGCCAGGCCCACGTGCGAAAGAGATCCTCGTGCGGGAAGCCGGGCAGGAGCGCGGCGATCAGCAGCAGGTGAAAAAGCGGCCCGGCCGCGTAGAGGATGAGCGTGCGCTCGCGCACATCCTTGATCGAGATCAATATCGGCTCCCCTGTCACATAGAACCGTGCGCTCGACCAGGGATATGCTTGCGCAGTCTCGGCCAACCGTCAATGCTCCGGCAAAGGGTTATTGTGAATGTAGTTCAACTTCTGCATCAGGAACTCAGGACTGAAGATGTTCTCTGCGAAGTAGCCATCCTCCCACACCTTGTATGTCTGTTTATCGGGCCGTGCCACCATCGCGGCCAGCTTATCAAAGGCTGACCGGTTCCCTTCCACTTGATGTAGGCGCACGATCATCTGGGCACTGCTGGTCTTGAACGCTCGCGCCCAATCCTTGAACGGGAACTCCGGCGTCGCCATCTTCGTCAGGGTGTCGGTGTTTGTATTCCTGATTTGCCTCAACTTTATTAGTGAGCGCGAAGGGATCGTGTAGCGAACGCAGGTGCAAGAACCCGGCGATCATCCCCCCGTCAAAACGCCACACC
>DAOUAT010000177.1:0-6054 GCA_034433275.1 Anaerolineae bacterium | reverse complement strand
CAAGCCTCATCATCCTCAACCTGGCTTTGATCTTGACCCTGCTGTTGCCAGGGCTGCCGCTGGCCCAGCCGGCAGCAGCCGCGCCGCCCACCCAGGCGGCCGCGTTGAGCCCGGCGGACGCAAGCTGCACGGTGGCCGGCGTGGGCGCCCGCGTGTATCTGCCCCTGGTGCAGCGAGCCGGCGGCGCAGTTTCCGCAGGTCACCCTGTCAACAGTGAGGTCGCGCCCGCCGCGTTCACCGCGACCGACCGCACCCTGCGCTATCAACCGGGCAAGACCTACACCTACCGCTATGATCTGACCGTGCAAAGCCAGTCCACCAATTACGATGGGGCCGGCAGCCAGGTTAGCGATGGCATGGTCATCGGCCTGGTCGCAGATGTGGATGTGATCATCTTGGCCAAGGATGCCGCCAACGTCTTTAGCGGCCGGCTGCGCATGCGCAACGTCACGCTGTGCAATGCGGATCGCACCGGCCGCGGCACGCTGATCGAAGACGCCGACCTGTTGCGGGCGTTGGGCGAGCCGTTGCTCTTCAAGCAGCGCAGCAACGGCGTGATCACCGAGGTCTCCTTCCCCGCCGGCGCGCCGGACGCCGCAGTCAACATGCAAAAGGGCGCGCTCAACTCGCTGCAAGTCACCCTGAACGCCGCAGGCAGCCAATACACGGCGCAGGAAAACGGCGGGCAGGGCAGCTACCAGGTCGCCTACACCCTGGCCGAGGGCGCCGGCGGCCTGAACATCGCCCGCACCTTCAACCAGGATAGCTTCGCAACCTTGCTCTATGCCGGCGATGACAACGAGGAGCTGCTGTTGCAGAACAACGGCGCCTTGTTCCTGGATCAGGCCTTGGGCGTGCTCACATCGGTCAATGTGGTCGAGCAGATCGTCAGCGCAGATAAAGCTCAGGCGCCCGTCAGCACAGGCGGCCCATTGGATGGCGCTTCCGCCACCTCCGGCGCCAAGACCCGCAGCAACCTGAGGTTGACCGGCGTGTCCGACACCCCGGCGGCCGCGGCAGGCGCCCCAACCGCCGTGTACGTCACCGGTGGGCTGGGCGCCATCCTGGTGGATGACGGGCCGTTCCGCCCCGGCATTGACCTGGACACGGTGGATCTGGCCGCTGAGTTCAACGCGTTCGAGGCCGAGCCTGACAACCCGCACCGCGTCCAACGCATTGCCGATCTGCTGGACGCGGCCGACGATGCGCGTGTGCTGAACCTGTTGCAGCAGCGCCTGAGCGCCAGCAACGGCAACGACGAGCGCGCCAAAGCCTACGTGGACATCCTGGGGGTCAACAGCGGCGGCCAGGCCATGGCGTTGCTGCTGCCCGCGGTGCAAAAGGCCTACGGCGCGGCCGTGCAAGAACATGCCATAATCGGCCTATTGGCGCTGCGCAAAGCGCCGCAAGAGCTCATCGAAGCAACGCAGCGTATCGCCGACACACCGGGCGATCCCCTGCGCGAGCTGAGCCTGCTGGTGCTCGGCGGCATGGTGGACAGGATTGACGATCCATCGGGCCGCACCCAGGCTGGCATCAAAAGCCAGTTGCGGGGTGGCCTGCGGGGCGCCAGCACTGATCCCGAGCGCCTGCTGTATCTGGATGCCGTGGGCAACGCCGCCGACCGGGATGCGCTGGCTCTGATTGACGGCTATCTGAACGCCAGCACGCCGTTTGACCTGCGTGAGGCCGCGCTCCAGGCGCTGCGCAAGTTACCGGCCGGGGATGCCGAACCGCGCCTGCTGGCCGTGCTCACCGCAGCCGACGAGGAGCCCCTCCTGCGGGAGATTGCCGCCAACGTCTTGCGAGGGCGGAAGCTGACCCCGGCGGCCGCGGCCGCCCTGGCTGCCTACGATGCCGAAGGCGCGTTGGGCGCCGCCGCAGCGCCGGCTGCGGATCTCACCTTCAAGAGGATCTGGAACAGGCATCTGGGCGGCAACAAGCTGGGGGTAGATCTGCCGGGCAGCATCTCGGCCACGGAAAAGACCAGCCCCGTGCGCAGTGTGAGCCTGCTGGCCCGGCAAGAAGCGGTGGCCCACGCCTGGTCGTTCAAGTACAACATCGCGCTGGCCGAGATGTTGAGCCAACGCAAGGGCGACAAGCAGGAGATGAAGGTTACATTCTCGCTGCTGAACAACAAGATCAAAAAGACCTTCGAGCAGGAGGTGCAGTGCGCCTGGAACAAGACCGCCAACCTCTACAAGGCCACGCATACGCTGATTGATTTCAAGACCAAAATCCCGGTGTGGGGTGTCATCACTGTGGACCTGGGCATTCGGGCCACCGGCAACATTCAGCTCGACTACACCTACAACCTGGATGTGTGCAATCCCTTACGGCCTTACGTCTTCGGCTCCATCACCCCGGCGGCGTCGGCCACATTGGAAGGCTATGCGGCCCTGAGCGTGCAATTGTTGCGCGGCGGCGCGTCGGTCGCGGGGACATTGCTCAACACGTCGCTGCCGGCCAAGGCCACCGCCAAACGCGACGCGGTCTTCGAGCTGTGCCTCGACATCACGGCCAAGACCAAGCCGCTGACGATCTCGGTCAACTTGTTTGCCGAACGGCGTAAGCTGAACGGCGGCTGGAAGCGCTTCTTCGAAACAACCCTGTTCAAATACGATACGCCGCAAAAGGATTATCCCCTGCTGGTGACGTGCCTGAAGTAAAAAAGAGACCTGACAGGTTTGGCAAACCTGTCAGGTCTACACCAGTCGGGGCGAGAGGATTTGAACCTCCGACCTCTTGAACCCAAATCAAGCGCGCTGCCGGACTGCGCTACGCCCCGAACATGCAAAAGTATAGCAGAACAGGGCGAAACCGTCAAAGCGTAACGGGCCGCTTGCTCACCGCAGTTGCGCCTGCCCCTGCCACTCGAACAGCGTGCGCCCCTGGGCGTCCACCAACGTGACGGCGGCCTGGCCCTGGGCCGGCACACCGTCGGCCAGCGCGATCTCCTCGGCGAACGGCTGCGCGGGGGTGATCGCCACGTCACGGGCCAGCGGCGCCGTGCCGGGCAGCGCCACCGTCAGCCGGCCGCGCATGGCCGACGTGGGGAAGAGGCCGACCTTCAGGCGACTACCGGCCGGCAGCAGCGCCAGCGCGCCCTGATCGTTGGCTGCCGTCACCCCGCCGATGCCCGCGGCCGGATACCAGACCTCGCTCCAATCCACCTCACCGCCTGGGCGCAGATCGTACCAGTCATCGAAGGTGGGCCGCAAGCCGCCGTGCAGCTCCACATAGCCGGAGCCGTCGTCGGCCCAGTTATCCCACCCGATCGGCGCGCTCCAGCCCATGGCAAACAGCTTGACCCCGCGCGCGACGTTGCTGGGGTAAATGCGGATCATGCCCTCATCCACGGCCGGATCATAGACCCCGACATAATTCCCCTGGGCCGCGGGCCGCTGGAACGCGCCCAGCCACTGCGCCCAGTTGCCCAGGCGGCTGAGGTCGCGGCCGCCCACGACCGGCCACGGCATGGGTTGGCCCGCGCCGGGCAGCGCGGGATCGCCGGTGCTGTGCACCGTCACCTCGGAGACCGGAAAGATGAAGCGCAGGTCAGGGCCGGGTTTGTTGGCTGCGCCAGGCGCCAGCATGGCGTTGTGCCACCATTTGAACCGGAATGGCCCACCGGTCGGGTTGATGATGCGCGGCCGGATGACGAAGTACGCCACATCCGGCGGCAGGATGATGTCCACTACTGCGTATGGGTTGCGCGGCCCCCCGCGCGTGAACAGCGTCACCATCACGCCGCCGTTGGCCTGCGTCACGTGGTCGAAGCCCCACGACGTGCCCCACTCGTACCCGTGCTCCTCCACCGGGAAGCCCCACTCCAGGCCGCCGACCGCCAGCCACCAGTTGGCACCTGCGGGATAGGGCGGACTCGGCGGCCCCCAACGGGTCGGCTTCACCACCGGGTTGCTGTAAAACTCGTTGTTGCCCGTGGGCTTGAAGGTACACTCGTAGATGCGGCCGCCCAGGTCGGGCAGGATGCCCAGGCGCAGATAGCGGTTCTCTAGCACCAGCAAACGATACGTCTTGACCACCGGTTGCGGGTTGGCCCCGTCGTAGGCCGCCCGATCGAGCACCGGCACGGGGTAATCGCCCACGCCCGGATCGCCGACCGTGCGCACGAACGGCTCGTAGGGATAGGTCGGCAGCGTGATCTGCGTGACCCGGTAACTGGTGGTCGGCTGGGGCGCGGGCGGCTGGGGCGTCGCCGTCGGCGCAGGACGGGGCGTCTCGGTGGGTGTGCTCGTTGGCGGCGGTGGAGTGGGTGTCATAGTCGGCGCAGGCGTCTCGGTCGGCGTCGGCGAAGCGGTCTCAGTGGGCGCAAGGGTGGGCGAGGCTGTGGCCGTGGGAGTCCATGTGGCTGTGGGGAGCGCCGTCGGCGCTGGGGTGGCGCTGGCGGCCGCCGCGGTAGGCGATGCCGTGGCCTGCGCGATGGCGATCGGTGTCGGCACAGGGGGTGGGGCCGCGCAGGCCGCGAGAAGCAGGACGGCGATCAACAGCAGAACGAACCTTTGCTCACACATGTGTGTTCCCCCCGGTCAGAGAAACCAGCTTTCTTAAGCCGAACGATCTCCCAACTCAGGCAGGTGCGCTGTGGCCTGTCCTCCGCCGCGCACGAACACCGCCAGCGGCGCCGGCCCGCCCCGCCGGTTCGCAACCGCGGCGGCCAGGATCTCCAACGCCACAGCAAACTGCTCCGGCTCGGCCGCCGCGAACCGGCCGGCACGGTCGAACAGGAGCAGCGCCGGCCCCTCCGGCCCCCACGCTATATCGCTCAAGCACTCCTCGAACGCGTCCCAGTTATGGCCGAAATAGGCCGGGAAACGCAGCGCTTCCGCCGACCGGCTGAGCAGCTCGGCCTTGCCGCCAATCTCGCGGCCCTCCAACCGATAGACGCGCCAACCGTGGGCCTCGGCCAGCCGGGTGATGGTGGCCGGCCGGGCACGGCCGCTGAACCGATAAACCGCGGTCGGCAATTCGCCGCGCAACAAGGCTGCCAATGTCTCGGTCATCGCACCACTCGCCTGAAGCTGGCGTAGTGATCCGCCGTGTAATACAGTTCGCCGCCCGCGCCGGCCACGATGCGCCGCGCGCCGCGGTCAGATTCGCCGGGCGTGATCACGGTGTACTCGCGATAGTAGCCGCTGGGCTGGCGCGGCAGCAGGCGCTCGCGATTCTGGAAGGTCGCGCCGTCCTGGCGGTAAGGGAACGGGCCGCCCTGGTCAATCAGGCGGATCGTCTCCTGCGCCTGCCGCGGCAGCTTGTCGTACGCGATGGTGGGCAGGCCATCGTTCGGCGTCGCCGTGGGCCGCGGTGTGCGCGTGGGCCGCGGCGCGACGGTTGTCGTTGGGCTGGCCGGCTCGGCCGGCGTCTCCACGGCCACGACACCGGCCTCGAAGCCGGCGGACGTCGGGCTGGCGGCCGGTGTGAACTCGCCGGCCTGGAAACCGCTGGCAGGCGGCGTCAGCTCGGGCGCCGCGGTGGCCGTGGGCGCGGCCGCAGGGATAGGCTCTGCCGACCGGCTGAACATGACAACAGCCAGCAGCAGCAACAGCAGCAAGAGCGGGAGCAGCCAGCGCGGCCCGGATTGGCGTCGGGCAGACGAAGATCGGGTCATGGCCCCATTATGAACTGAACCCCCGCAGAGCGCAAACTGGTGCGTGGCATTTTCTATCTGACTCACTCTGTGCTATAGTCGGGTTTAGAAACCAGGTTTCTCGGAGAAACCTGGTTTCTAAACCCGACAGGACGCGCACCATGCCCGACAGCCTCACTGACCTCATCCGCCGCGCCTACAGCGGGGACATGGCCCAGCGCCACGTCGTCGCGCTGAGTGGCTACCATCGCATCCAGGCCAGCCCGGGTTACCGCGCGGCCGCAGGCTACGTGGCCGATCAGCTCAAGGCCGCGGGCGTCCAGGCCACGATCCGCAGCTATCCGGCCGATGGCGTCGCGCGCTTTTGGACCACGCCCAGCGTCCTGGAATGGGCCTGCGACGCGGCCACGCTGCACTTGTTGGACGACCACGGCCGGCCGGAGCTC
>DAOUAT010000176.1:0-17752 GCA_034433275.1 Anaerolineae bacterium | reverse complement strand
GGGTGACGTCGGATTGGGGCCGGGACCGGCTGGCGTGGCGCTAGGGCCGGGGCCGGGCGCCGTCGGATTGGGGCCGGGGCCGGCTGGCGTGGCGCTAGGGCCGGGGCCGGGTGATGTCGGATTGGGGCCGGGACCGGCTGGCGTGGCGCTTGGGTTGGGGCCGGGCGATGCGGCGTTCGGATCAGGCGCAGGCACACCCCGGACCTGCTCGGCTGCGCGGTTCATGCGTTCAGCGGCCAGGCGCAAGGCCTCGGCCTGTTCCGGTTGCCTGGTCATCTGGCGGAGTTGTGTCATCGCCGCAGCCTGCACGGTGAGCCGCTCGGCGACTTGCGCCCGTTCCGCCGCCGTCAGGTTGGTGGCGAGCCCCGCGGCCGACTCGGCGCTGACCAAGAGGGCGGAAACCGTCCGTTCGTCGAGTGTTTGCTGGCTGCGCATGGTGCGGTCCAGGTCAGCCAACCGCCGTGCGGTGAGCCCCAACTCAGCACGCGCGCGCGCTTCGGGCCCGGCAGCCAGCAGCACAGGCGCCCGTTCCAGCACCACGCGCACCCCGTAGGCCAGGTCGCCGGGCTGGCTGGCTGCCACGAGGCTTGCCATCAGGATCACGCAAAACAGGGCCGTGACCAGTCCCGCGGCCGGACGCCAGGCGGAGAACGGGCCGGGCCGCCACCGTGCAGCGCCGCGGCGGGCCGCTGCTGCGGCAGCGGCATGGCGCACCCTTGCGCGCACGCGCTGCCGCGCTCCTGCGCTGAGCTGATAGCTGTTCAGCGCACCCAGATCGCCGGCCAGCGCCAGCAACGGCGCCAGCTCGGCGGCGTGCTCCGGGTAGCGCGCCAGACACGCGGCTGCGGTTTCGCCCCGTGCCATCTGTGCCAGGCAGTGATCCAGAATGCGGGTCAAATCTCGGTTACTCATCGCTCACCCCTTGACGTTCAGCAGCCGGCACAGGGTGCGCAGCGCTCGATGCTGCAAGGCCTCGACCGCGCCTTCGGTCTTCCCTAGCCACGCGGCCACCTGCGCGTTGCTCATCCCCTCGCCGAATTTGCCGATGACCACGCTGCGCTGGTCCTCGGTCAACTGCTCCAGCGCGGCGGCAAGCCTCGTGAGCGCCTCGTTGTGCGCCGCCTGCTGCCAGGGTTCGGCCGCGGTCAACGTGAAGGGCGCCTCATCGTCCAGGCTGACGGCCGGCCGGCGCCGGCGCACCCGATGATAGTCGGCCACCAGGTTCCCTGCGATGCGGTAGAGCCAGGCGCTGACCGACGCGGCGGGCCGCCCGGCATCCAGACGGAAGCGGTGCACGTGCTGAATGACCCGCACGAACACGTCGGCCGTCAGATCCTCGGCCGCCTGCGCCTCCCCGGTCCGCGCGAGCACATAGCGATAGATGCGGTCTGCATACAGATCGTACAGACGATCTACCGCCCCTGCGTCGCCTCGCTGGCACGCGGGGATCAGGGATGCGATCTGCTCGTCGCTGATGGCTGCGTACATAGGCTTGCACCCTTACAAACGTGTTTGAGGGCGGGGGCATACGGCTATTTTGCCCAAGTATATCGCAATGTTGACATCCGGATGTCGTGTATCGAGATCGAGCGAGAATGCTCAAACGGTCCGTATGCTGGCAGCACATTCGGCGTTGGTATGGGTGACAGCTCGCTGTCCCCATCAGTTCCCGGCGGCCGACGGGAGCGAGGGGCGGCCCAGGCGTCTATCTTACCTCAGTGCAAAGGAGGCCATACCATGAAACGTATCTTGTTGCTCAGTCTGTTACTCGTGTTGCTGGTAACGATGGTGTTCAGTACCGCTGTGTTTGCCGGCGGTTCTGGGCCGGGGTACAAGGCCGGCTACAGCTATGGACTCGCCTACAGGTACAACTACAGCACCGGCTACAGCTATGGACCCGGCGATGGCACGTGCGTTTGTCCGGGCGATTGCGACGGCGACGGCATTCCCGATAGAGATCAGATCCGCGGCCGCATCCGCATCGGCCCGAAGCCCTGACATATCTGGTCGTAACAAGGGGCGGGTTGCTGCAACCCGCCCCGCGTGCGTGAACGCCAGGATCAGGTCATTGCCCCATGCGTGTCTTCAGCCAGGCTCGCAGGTTGGCCGACGAGAAGGTATCGCTTTCCAGAGATTTGATCTGCGCGTCGGCGGCGTATCGGCGGGCAGGTTGAAGATGGCCAGGATCTCGGCCAGCGGCACGTTGTAAGCTTTCGCCACATCCCCCAGCGTCATCCACCCCTTGATCTCGTCCGGGTTCGAGCCCGTCGGAGCCAGCCTTTCCCCTGCCGCATCGAGCCTGCCCGATACCGAGGATGGCACACTGCTATGATAGCGGGATGTTGCGAAGCTTTGATGCGCGAGGTGTGAAGAAGTGGTGAAGATCGGGTGCAATAGCGAGCGATTTTACTGTAACGCGTGTCCGGTGTGGTAAACTGAAGCTCCTGTGCGTGATACGTAACGCGGAGTTTATTCCGCTCTGTCCGAATTTCAGGATCGCGTCGAGAACACGGGAACAAATAATGGATCAGCCAAAGGTAGAGTCTTCGCCCCGGACCAGCCCGGGGTTTAGCGTCGCGCGTTCGTTCAAGTTGGGCAGCTTTCACATCGGGTCTTCCCTGGCCGACCTGCTGACTTCGGCTATCTGGAACCGCATCCTGATCAGCGACCTGGGCATCGCGGCGTGGCCGGTGGCGCTGCTGACCGCGCTGCGCTACCTGCTGGCGCCGCTGACGCTGTGGGCCGGGCACCGCTCGGACACGCGGCCGATCCGGGGCAGCCGGCGGGTGGCGTACATCTGGCTGGGCCGGCTGTTGATGCTGCTGGCGCTGCCGCTGCTGCCGCTGTCGGTGGTGGCGATTGCGCGGGACGCAGGCTCCCTGTTGGGCTGGGGGCTGGCGCTGGCGTCGTTTCTCACCTATGGCGCGGGGACGCTGATCTCCGGCGCGCCGTTCCTGGCGCTGGTACACGACAGCGCGCCCTACGAGCGGCGTGGCCAGGCGGTGGGCATCGTGCAGCTCATGCTGGTGGTCAGCTTCGCGTTCATCCCGGCCATCTACGCGGGGGTGATGCCCGACTACGACCCGGCCGCGTTCGCCCGGCTGGTGGCGATCGGCATGGCCGGCGCGGCGTTCTTCTGGTTTGTCTCGGTGTGGCGGGCGGAGCAGCGAGTCGCGGCGGACACCCGGCCATCCTCCGCGCCCGCGCCGTCGTTCCGCCGCACCTTCGGCGCGCTGTGGGCCGATTCGCGCGCGCGGCGCTACGCGATCTTCCTGGCCGCGTCCGCGTTTTTCGCGTTCATGCAAGACGCCATGTTGGAGCCGTTTGGCGGCGACGTGTTCGGGCTGGCCGCGGGCGAGACCACGCGCTTCAACGCGTATTGGGGCATGGGGGTGGTGGTGAGCATGGTGGGGACCCTGGCGCTGACGCGACGCCGGCGCCCCGACCAGCAAGTGGGCGCCACCAGCTGGGGGCTGGCGCTGCTGGCCCTCCCGCTGTTGGGACTGGGCGCGGCCGCGCTGACCGAGAACCTGGCCGCGGTCCGGCCGATCCTGGTGGTGTTCGGTTTGGGGTTCGGCATCTTCACCGTGGGCGGGGTCAGCCTGCTGATGGCGGTTAATACGGAGCGGCAGGCCGGCGCGTACCTGGCGCTGTGGTCGGTGATTCAGTTGGTGTCACGCGGGGCCGGCATCGCGATGGGCGGTGTGGTGCGCGACGCCGCGTTAGCGGTCAGCGGCCAACTGTCGGTGGCTTACGCGGCCGTGTTCATGATCGAGGCCGCCGGCCTGCTGGCCTGCATCTGGCTGTTGGCGCGTGTGGATGTGCCCGCGTTCGCCCGCCAGGCGCGCACTCGCACGGCGGAGGTGTTGGCCGCGGTGGAGTGAGGGGCCAGCCCCTTACTGCTGCGAGTGGAAATCGCCCAACCACAGCACCGTCCCCTTCGCCAGGTCCCGTGGCAGTGAGTCGCCTGCAACCGGCAGCCAGTTCAGCCTGGCCCCAGGCTGAACTGAGCTGCTCTTTGCCTCCTTCACCACCAGCCCCAGGCCGAAGTGGGACGGCTCCTCGGCCCAGGCCAGCGTGTTCGCCACCACCCTGACGATCTCGCCGGGACGCCAGCGGCTGGTGGGATACCAGACGAGCGTAGGCTGCTGGAAGCGGGTTTCCCCAATGGTCGTGCCCGTTGCGTCCAGCAGGTGCAGGCCGATGAAGTAGTCTTGCGCTGGCGGCCGGGTCGCGGTGAAGTAGAGGACGATCTGTGTGTTGGCGTAGCGCTCGGTGACGACATCGTAGCCCAGGAAGCGAATGCCCTCGGCCGTGTCCGCAGATAGACGATGTTGGATGGCCGGCGCGGTGACGGTCGCAAAGCTGTAAAACGCCTCGGCAAGCGCCTGGGGCGGCGCGCCCCGCTGCAACAGCAGGAAGCCATCCTGGCTGGCAATCACCCCGTAGGCGGCCTGTTCCATCGTCACCTGGTCGCGCAGCCATTCGCTCAGCCCGTCGCCGTTGTGGAGGGTGGGGTCTGACACGTCGAGGAAGATGTACTCGGCCGAAGGCTCCGACGGCCACACGAAGGCGATGGCCCGGCGCTGGCTCAGGTGGGGATAGAGCCGATCTTGCGCCACCAGGGACGCGTCCGGCGGGATCTGCCGCATGAGCGCCCGGCCGATGCGCTGGTGCTCGGTGACGGCCGGCCAGTGGAAAAGGCGGCTGAGCGGTGTGAAGCCGCGGGCGTTGTGGTAAGCCAGGCTGGCGATCAGCAAGACCGCGACGGGCAACCAGACGGTAAGCCGGGCGGACCGCAGCCGTTCGCGGTCATACCACCGGCCCAGCCCGTAGATCGCGGCCAGCGTCACCCAGGGGATCACGGGCGCGGCGTATTGGAACTGGTCCATCCGCTGCATGAAGACGTTCGAACTCAGGCCATAGGCCAGCAAGGTCGGCGCGGCGATCAGCAGGATTTCGGGCGCCAGTAGTGCGAGCCCGCCCAACGGGATCAGCAGGCTCCACAGCATGTCGGCGTTGGCCGGGGTCAGCAGCGCTTTGAGGATCACCTGGGGTTGGGTCAGCAGGGTGCGGGCGATCTCGGCCGGGGTCGCGCCCAGGTGCGCGTAGTAGGCCAGGAACGGCGAACCCTGGCCCCCGCGGAAGTGCGGCAGCACCAGGAACATGCCGGCTGCGAACCAGAGCGCCGCGGCCACCATGATGGCGGGGCCCAACTTCCGCTCCCGCCGCGCGAGCCACAGGTAGGCGCCCAGGGCGAAGACAGGCAGGGCGACATCCTCTTTGGTCGCCAGGGCCAGGAGCAGCGCCGCGCCGAACAGGAACGCGGCCCGGCGCGGTGCAAGCCAGGCGCCTCGGGCTCGCCCGCGCCAGAGTTCATACACCGCAAAGGCGCCGATCAGCAGGAGCGGCTCGAAGCTTTCCGGGTGAAATACGAATCGGTTGATCGCCTGGAGCGCCGGGAACATGAGATAGGCGAACGTCAGCGCCAGCGCGGCCCAGGGCCGGCGGAGGCGCCAAGCGGCCAGGGTGTAGACCGGCAGCGCGCTGGCCGCGACGGCGAGCGTTTGCAGGATGATCAGTGCGCGCGCGTCGCTCCAGACCCAGTAGATGAGGGCGAGCAGGATCAGGATCGGCTGCAGGTGCGTCGCGAGAAATACCTCGCCGTACCACGGTTCGGCCGAGTAGGCCAGGGGCCGGCCGTGCGCGGTGTTCCAGATCACCTGGTCGTAGATGCCCAGGTCGAGCACTGATGTCTCGAACGCTGCGTGGGCGGTCAGGGTGAGCGCCAGGAAGAACGCGGCATACAGCCCGACCATGAGCCGCAACCACACGACCGGCCGGCAGAGCCAGGCGCGGTTCTGGAGTGCGGCGGTGTCAGCGGAGACCGATTGCGGCGCCGGGAGATGTTGCATCATGTCAAGCCATAGTGAGTCAGACAAAGATTTGGGTATCGAGATCCGGAATCGAGGCTTCAGCCGGTCTCCCTCGGCCATGAGACCGACCGGCTAAAGCCTCGACTCCAGAACATCATCTGAACATCTATAGTGCGCCCATCACCGCGTCGATCTCCCGCTTCGTCTCTTCGATCGCCGCGCGCAGCCGGTCGTCGTCGCGCTTTAGCCCAGCCAGCCGATCCTCCAGCTCCTGCAACGTGCGCGCGTAACGGCCGCGCAACTGGCCTTCTTCGCCGCCTTCCTTCAGCGCGGCCAGGTTGCCCTGGATCACCTTTTGCTGGTTGAAGATCTCTTGCCGCGCCCCGTCGTTCTTCTTCAGCGCCGCCTCGTGCTCGGTGATGCGGTCGTACAGCGCCAGAACCTTCCCCAGGCCGTCGTGGAGCGCCTGGTCCAGCGCTTTGTCGCGCAGCCACGCGGCCAACTGCGCCAGGCTCTGCTTGCGGATCTCCTCGCGGCGGGAGAGCAGCCGGCGCTGCCGCGCGGTGAAGCTGGCGACCCCGCGGGCCGGCACGGCCACCACGTGGCGATCGAACCCCTCGGTCTCCTCCGCGGGCGCGGGGGTGTCGTAGCGCGTGAAGCCGCTGATCCGCGGGTGCTCCACCGTGACCTTGACCGCGGCGGTGTTGCGGTTGCGGATGCGGTAGGTGATCTGCCGCGCGTCCCACTCCTGCACCACCAGCATGCCGTCCTTGATGCTCACCGACGAGAGCACGTGCTCGGCGTCCGGCTCCTCGGTGATGGCCACGCCCAGGTCCACCGCGTAGGCCAGGATGATCTCGCCCTGGGGCCCGGTGAACGGCAGCATGGCCTCGCCCGCGTACTCGCCGGCCTCGATCACCGTCAGCGGGCCGCGCTCCAGGGTCAGGCCGGTGTCGTTGGCGAACCGCAAGGTGATGACGGGGTGCTTCGGCTGCTTGGCGCCGTTGTAGATGCGCTCCTTGTGGAACTTCAGCGGCGCCTGCAGGATGGGCGCCATGGCCGAGCGGCCGCGGCGCACCGTGACCGGCGCGGCCACCACGTAGCTGAAGAACTCGCCCTGGGCCTGGCCGGTTGCCGCGATCGCGGTGGAACCCGCCAGCGCGTCGGCCGTGATCTGGGGCGCGGCGCTGCGGGCGCGCATGTCTGGCGCGGCCCCAAACCCGCGCGCCATCAGCGTCTTGCTGACCGGCGCGGCCAGCGCGGCGGCCTCCATCGCGCCTTCGAACTCCACCGGCCCAACCACCGAGCGCGCCTGCTCCTGGATCACCGGCCGCGCGGGGGTGAACGGCGTGTACAGGTCGTAGATGAAGCTGACCGGCATGCCGGAGACGAAGGTGAGGTCCACATTCTCCAGGTCTTCGTCCAGGGTGTTGTCGAACAGGCCCCAGCCCTGCAGGAGGCCTGTCCCCTCGTCTTCGCATTCGTCGGCCACCAGGCGGTAGCTGACGCGCCACACGGGGCTGGGCGCGCTGTAGCTGAGGCTCAGGTCGGCCGGGCCGGTGAGGCGGACGGTGACCGCGCGTTTGTTCTCTTCGGCCAGGCTGGTCTCCAGGAAGTAGGCCAGGTCGTCGGCCGCGCGGTTGTCCAGCAGCTCCAGGCCCAGCAGGTCGGCCAGGCGTAGGGGGCGCACGCGGCGTTCGGCCGGCAGGTAGAGGGAGAGCACGGTCGCGCTCATGGGCTCGCGCTCGCCGGGCAGATCCACCCCGACCACGACGCCGGTCAGCGCCTCGCTGGTGGTCGTCACGGCCGCGCGGCGGCCCCGGAGGTCCCGCAGCAGGTCGCGCAGGCTGGCCTCGTCGGAGAGCTGGATGGAGGAGCGCGTCAGCAGCGTCTCTTTGTCCTCCGGCGTCTCGTAGTCCACGCCGGTCACCTGGCCGCCGCTCAGCGCCACCGCGGTCAGGCTTTTCAGCACATCGTTCATCGCGGCTTTGTCGAACGACAGCGAGACCGCTTCGCCCGCGACCTGGCCGCGGCGCACGAAGAACCCGACCCCGTGTTTGTACAGGGTTATCTTGACGATGGGTAGTTGGGCCATGGTTGTCACCTCCTTGTGCGTAGGACGCAGATTTGTTTGATCGGATTGGTCAGGTGTTCAGGTGAACGTCATTATACGCCTGACGGGCGGCAGAGGCAAGGCTGCAACCGCGGCGGTGAAGGAGCCACCCATGGGCAGGCGGCGCTGCTGCGGCGGAAAGTGGTTTGGCAGGCCGTTGCGCTTCGTGTACAATCGGGCCGGATGATCATCAGGAGGTGCGCAGATCTTGCTGGCGCACGAACTGATCTGAGCGCTGTCTTTCCGATTGGGATTCAAAGCGGGATCCCACTGCCGCCGAGCCCGCCAGGATGGTGTCGAGAACGGTTTTTTTCGGCCGGAGTGAAAAGACCACCCGGAGATCGTCTGCGCCGCTCCTGACCACCGATGTCAGCTTCCTGTCTGTCCCGTGCAACGTTTCTCCCACAGAGACGTAGTAAACTCGTGGTGTGTTACAATTACAATGTGCTCGATCTGACGGGTGACCGTTGATCGCTGACCACGGTCTGCCGTGGTCGGTCGTCCGTCATTCGTCATTCGTCACCTGACACCTTTCCCGGAGTCCCGCCCATGAACCAACCCATCGTCTCTCTCACCGGCCTCTGCAAGACCTTCGGGCCGGTGCGCGCGGTAGATAACGTGTCGTTCGAGGTCCAGCCCGGTGAGATCTTTGGCCTGCTGGGGCCCAACGGTGCGGGCAAGACCACCACCATCCGCATGATGCTGGACATCTTCAAGCCGGATTGCGGCGAGGTGGCGCTGTTCGGCCGGCCGCTGGACGAGGCGGCCAAACGCCGCATCGGCTATATGCCGGAGGAGCGCGGGTTGTACCGCGACTTGAAGCTGGAGCCCACCCTGGTCTACCTGGCGGCCCTCAAGGGCCTGGAGGCCGCGGAGGCCCGGACGCGGGTGGGGCAGTGGCTCGAACGTCTGGATTTACACAAGGATAAACATAAGAAGATCCAGGACCTGAGCCGGGGTATGCAGCAGAAGGCGCAGTTCATCGCCACCCTGGTACACCAGCCAGACCTGATCGTGGTGGACGAGCCGTTCGCCAACCTGGACCCGGTGAACACGCGGCTGGCCATGGAGGTGTTGGAGGAGCAGGCGCGCCGCGGGGCTGCGATCATCATGTCCACGCATCTGATGTTCCAGGTGGAGGCCATGTGCAACCGCATCGTGCTGATCAACAAGGGGCAGACGGTGCTCTACGGCCCGGTGCAGCAGATCAAGCGCAAGTTCGCCACCAACGCGGTGCTGGTGGAGGGGCACGGCGACTTCACCGGGCTGCCCGGCGTGCTGGCCGTCCGGCAGGAGAACCATCATTGGCATCTGTCGCTGGCGGCCGGCGCCGACCCACAGGCGGTGTTGCGCGCACTGGCAGTGCAGCCGGATGTGGCTGTGACGCGCTTTGAGCTGGCCGAGCCGTCGTTGGACGATATTTTCATCCAGGTGGTGCAAGGGAAGGCGGGGGAGTGAGGGAATTGACGGAACTGCGGGAACCCCGGAATTTGGGCGGAACCTGCGATGGCGACTCTTCGCTGGTGTCACGTCGTGGTGAATTTTGGCCGGTGGACCCGCTCAGAGTGACAGGCGGCGGGGTTTTGGGAGGGAGCGATGCGTAACTTGTGGTTGATCGCCCGGCAGGAGTATGGGACGCGGGTCGGTCAGCGGTCGTTTCTGCTGGCCACTCTCAGCATTCCGCTGCTGCTGGCGTTGGTGACCGCGGTGGGAGTGATAGCGGCGATCGGCAGACGGGACAGCCGGCCGCTGGGCTACGTGGACCGTGCGGGCGTGATCGCCGATTTGGCTACCGCAAGTGCGGGGGAGATCGCCGTGCTGCCCTATGCAGACGAGGCCGCGGCCCGCGCTGCGGTCGAGGCCGGCGAGATCCAGGCGTGCTACGTGCTGCCCGCGGATTACCTCCGCCGCCCCGAGGTGATGGTCTACTACGGCGAGGAGCAGCCGGGCGAGGGGGCGCGGCGCGCGTTCAACGCGTTCCTGCGCCGCAACCTGGTGGCGAGCCAGCCCGAGGCCGTCCAAGAGCGGCTGCTGGCGGGCAGCACGCTGACCTTGAGCACCCTGGACGGCCGGCGGCAGCTCAGCGAGTCGAGGATCGCGGACGTGCTGCTGCCGTTCGTGGCCGGCCTGCTGTTTGTCATGGCCACCATGTCCTCCTCCGGCTACCTGATGCAGGCGCTGTCGGCCGAGAAGGAGAACCGCACCGTGGAGGTGATGATGACCACCGTGCGGCCTTTGGACCTGGTGGCGGGCAAGGCGGGTGGCCTGATGGCCGTCTCGCTGACCCAACTGGGCATCTGGGTGGCAGTAGCAGTCATCGCGGTGCTGGTGGCGCGACGCTCAGTGCCGGAACTCCAAGACCTGCGCGTCTCGCCCCAGTTGATCCTGCTGATCCTGGCCTATTTCCTCCCCTCCTACGCGCTCATCGCGGGTATGATGACCGCGATCGGCGCGATCATGCCGGACCAGCAGCAGGGGCAGCAGTTGGCGGGCACGCTGAACCTGTTGTTCCTGCTGCCCTATCTGCTGGCTGCCCTGTTCTTCGCAAACCCCAACAGCCCCGTGGCCGTCGCGCTGACCCTGTTCCCCACCACCGCGTTCACCAGCGTCACTGTGCGCTGGGGCCTGACCGCGGTGCCCGTGTGGCAGATCGCCACAGGCTGGCTCCTGCTGGTCTTGTCCGCGTTGGCCATGATGTGGATCGCCAGCCGCATCTTTCGCATCGGCATGTTGCAGTACGGCCAGCGGTTGAGCCTCAGCAGCATCCGCGCCGCGCTACGGGGACGATAGGGGGCGGGGGAGCGGGGGTCAGGAGTCAGGCGCCGGGAAAGAGGCTGACGCCTGTCATGCTGAGCGGGTCAACAGCTCAAGGTCAATTGCGGCGAATGACCAGCGAAGCATCTCCGTTGTGGGAGTTCATCATCATGCGCAACTTGCTCTTGGTTATCAAGCACGAGATCACCAGCACTATCGGCAAGCGGTCGTTCTGGTTTACCACTTTCCTTTTCCCGCTGCTGATCCTGGCCTTCGTCGTCGGGCCGCAACTGCTGGCGCAGGATGCCCTGACCGAGGAGCTGGGCGCGGGGCCGGGCGAGGGGAGCCTGGCGGGACAAGTGTTTGGCTACGTGGATCTAGCCGGCGTCGTGGCGGGGACACCCCCTTCACTGCCTGCGGGGGTGTTGCGCGTCTATCCCGACGCGCGAGCCGCGTCGGCCGCGGTAGCCGCGGGCGAGATCGCCGGCTATTACCTGATCCCGGCCGACTACCTGGCGGCCGGCGCGGTGACTTACCTGGCGCCGGATGTGTCCATCATGGCCGGTGGCGGCTATCAGACGCTGATAGATTACCTGCTGCGCTATAACCTGGCTGGGGACGAGACGCTGGCGAGCCTATTGAGCAACCCCGCGCCGTCGGTGGTGCTCCAGCCGGTGAAGGCGCCGCCGGCCGCGACAACCGGTGGCGGTCCCCAGGGCGCCGGCCCGGCCGGCGCCCTGGGGCTGCCGTTCGTGGTGATGTTCGTGCTCTTCTTCGTGATCACCATGAGCGCGGGGTACATGCTGCAGAGCGTGGTGCACGAGAAGGAGAACCGCACGGCCGAGGTGCTGCTGCTGAGCATCCCCCCGCGGGCGTTGATGCTGGGCAAGGTGGTGGGCCTGGGCACGGTGGCGCTGGCACAGATGGCGATCTGGATCGGTGCAGGGATGGTGGCCTCGGGTGGGGTCGGTTCGCTGATCCCGACGGCCGGGTTCGCGCTGTCGCCCGCATTCGTGGGGTGGACCGTGGCCTTCTTCCTGGGTGGCTATCTGGTCTACTCTTCAGCCTTTGGCGCGATCGGCGCGCTGGCGCCCACCATGCGGGAGGGCTCGCAGTTCACCTTCGTCGCACTGATGCCGCTGCTGCTGCCTTTGTGGATGAACAGCGCGTTCATCAGCGCGCCCCACGGTGCCCTGGCCACCGCACTGAGCCTCTTCCCGCTGTCCGCGCCTACGGCCATGGTGACTCGCCTGGCGGCCGGCGGGGTGCCGCTCTGGCAGCCGCCCGTCGCGCTGGCCGGCCTGGCCGTCGCGGCCTATCTGTTCGTGGCCCTGGCCGCGCGCTTTTTCCGGGCGGATACGTTGCTCTCCAGCAATAGCCTGAGTTGGCGGCGTCTCGCGCACGAGCTACGACGATAGGTCCAGGAAGCGATGCACGTGGAGCATATGAAAAAACTTCTCGGATGTCGGTTGTGCTAAAGCGCTTCTGGCTGCGTTGGGCCGCGGTGGTCGTCTGGATGGCCCTGGTCTTCTTTCTGTCCGGCCAATCTCGCCTGCCCGATCTCACCGGCGGCTGGCCGGAGATCCAGGATGTGGCGGGCCACTTTCTGGCCTACGGAATCCTGGCGCTGTTGTGGCGCTGGGCATTGAGCGGGGCCGGGGTCGCGCGTCCCGGGCACTGGGCGTTTGTGCTGACGCTGCTCTATGGCCTGAGCGATGAGTTCCACCAGAGCTTTGTGCCGGGCCGGCATCCGGATTTGTTGGATATCGTGACGGATGCGATAGGGGCGGCGAGTGCGCTGGCGTGGGTGAAGTTGTGCGCGCGTAACCGGCGGTAGGTCTGGGCGGATCTTCCGGCCGTCGCTCGACTATGCTTCAGATTCGGCCGGTGCGCTGGCCGCCGCGGCTGCGCCTTCTACCGGCTCGATATAGATCTCCCCGAAGGCGCGCGCCTGCATCACCAGCGCCTGGCCGCGTTTGATCAGCTCCAGCACGGCCAGCAAGGTCACGATGATCTCCATGCGATGCCGCGCCTGGCTCAGCAGCCCGTGGAAGGTGACGCGCGAATGCTGGCGCAGGGTGCGGCCGATGTATTCGATCTGATCTTGGATGGTGAGGGTGAAGGGGACGACCATGCCTTCCGGAACCTGGTCCGGTTGCGTCGCGCTGGCGGCCAGCGCAGCGCGCGCGGCCGCCAGCAGGTCGTTCAGCGACCCCGCATCCGCTTCCAGCCGACGTTCCAGCTCGGGCGGGGCAGCGATCCGGCCATAGGTGTGCAGGCCGGCCTCCTCGATGGTGCGCAGGGCCGCGGCCGCCTCTTTGAAGCGTTTGTACTCACGCAACTGCCGGGCCAGCGCCTCGGCCGGGTCTTCTTCATCCTCCTCTTCCTGCCGGCGCGGCTGGGGCAGCAGCAGGCGCGACTTGATCCACACCAGCTTGACCGTCACTTCCAGGAAGTCGGCCAGTGTGCCGGCGCGCACGTCTTCCAGCGCGTGGACGTGGGCCAGGAACTGGTCTGTGACCTGCGCCAGCGAGACCGCGCTGATGTCCAGCTTGTCGCGCTCGATCAGGTGCAGCAGCAGATCAAGCGGCCCTTCGAAGACGGCGAGCTGCACCTGGTAGACTTCGTCGCGCAGGCTACTGAGCATGGCGGCCCGCCCGGCGTTCCTGGGGCAGCAGCGCCGCGTAGAAATAGCGGAAGATCGGGGTTGGCACGCCCAGATCGGCGCCCAGGCGCACTATGACGCCGACGAGCGACTCCAGCTCCGAGGGTTTGCCATCCATGATGTCGCGCTGCATGGAGGCGGTTTGGCCCGGCGTCATGTTGTCGCAGAAGGCCATGGTCTTC
Source organism: Anaerolineae bacterium (assembly GCA_034433275.1). GTDB lineage: Bacteria > Chloroflexota > Anaerolineae > CG2-30-64-16 > CG2-30-64-16 > DAOUAT01. The sequence continues at coordinate 4,162 of DAOUAT010000176.1, read as the reverse complement.
GCCACGATGTCGGGGTCTAGCCCGATGCCGGCCGCGCGGGCCACGGCTTCCACCTCCAGCATGGCGTCTTGCAGCAGAGACCGGGTCTCGGGGCAGCCCACGATCCCGCCGGCCGGGACGCGCGCCACCGAGCAGACGCCGCTGAAGGGCGCGATGAAGGTGAACTTGGTCCAGCGGGCCTTTTGAATGTCGGCGGTGGCTTCGGCCTGCGCGCCGGCCGCGGCCAGCGCGGCGATGATAGCCTCGACGCGCTGGCTGATCCCGCCGCGCAGCTCGCCGGCGATGACGCGGCGAAACTGACTCACCTGTTTGACCCGGCCGGGCGCGGCGATCATGCTGCCGACGTAGCACAGCCCACCCAACACCGGGCCCGCGCCTAAAACGGCCGCGGTGCGCTCGGCCGCATCAATGCCGTTGTGCAGCGGCAGCACGACCGTCCCTGGCCCCAGCAGGGGGCGTATGGCCTCGGCCGCTTGTTCGAGCTGATAGGTCTTGGTGGCGAACAGCACGACGTCCACCGGCCCCACGGCCGCCGGGTCGCCGGTGGCCTGCGCGGGCGTCACCTCGAAGTTGCCGTGGACGCTCTCGACCCGCAGGCCGTGCGTCTGCACGGCGCGCAGGTGTTCCCCGCGCGCGATGAACGTGACATCGTAGCCGGCGTGGGCTAGCAGGCCGCCGAAGTAGCCGCCCACCCCGCCGCTGCCCATGATTGCGATGCGCACAATTGGTCTCCTCTCCCCTCAATACCCTCATTACGGCCGGAATCGAGCCTGTGCGCAGCCCCATTTCAGGGTCAGGCGGTTTGGCGCTCGGACAGAGAAATCGGCTGAAGCCTCGATTCCAGATTGTATCTCTCACGTTTTTGTCTGGTTTATGGCTGGCTTTCGCCCTTGCGCTTCCGTTTCTCCAGCGCGATGCGCGCGTACCGGGCATACTCGGTCGCCGGCCAGGTGTCGAGCACGGCATTGAACGCCAGGCTGGCCTGCGCATCCTGCCCCTGGCGCAGATAGGCGACCCCCAGGTTGTAGTGGCAGGCAGCCAGCGATTTGACGCCCAGGTAGCCGCCTTCGGCCGCGGCCAGCACCTGGCGCAGCGTGGCGACGGCTGCTTCAGGTCGGCCAGCGTGCAGCGCCAGCACGCCCTGGTTCAGCTGCACCATCAGGCGGCCGGTCTCGTCGGGTCCCAGGCGCAGGGCCAGGGTGTACACCCGCTCGGCCAGCGAGTGATTGCCGCGACGTGCGAGGAGGTTGCCCAGGTCCACCAGCAACCGCACGCGCATGGTGATCAGATAGAGCACGGCGACGAACAATGCTGGGTTGAAATCGGCGCCGGTGAGCGCGGAGATGCCTGCGAAGAGCGCGGTCAGCAGGATCGCCTCGCCAGTGAAGCGCATCGAGATGCCCTCCCGCCTGAAGAACGAGAGCACACCGAAAAAGAGCACGTACAGCAGACCCACCAGGGCTATCAGTAGATGCGGCGCCATACAGGCCTCCCACGCTCTGAGATATCGCGGAGAGTATACCGTCTACTAAGTACTTTGGTCAATTTGCAAGTTTGACTTGCGCTGCACATTGGTGCTAAGATTGTAATGCCAGCTACGGACAGCGCGATCATGGCGGTTGTGCGGCTTCATTGAAGAAGGGGGGTGGTCGTTTCTGGCGAATCAAGCCTTGCCTGTTTTTCCCCAGCATCGTTGTTTTCATTTGGTCAGTCCAAACTGCTCGGACACGGCTCTCAGGAGGGGCTAAACAATGAATGCGCTTGGTGTTCTTCTCATCAGCATCTTGTCGCTCGTGGCGGGTTACTGGCTGTATGCCAGGAGCATTAACCGTGCGGTGATCCAGCCCGACGACAAGAAGGCCACCCCGGCCAAGATGTACATGGACGGTGTGGATTTTACCCCGGCGAATCGTAACGTCCTCTTCGGTTATCAGTTCAAGTCCATCGCGGCCCTTGGGCCGATCCTCGGGCCCATCATCGCGGTGCAATGGGGCTGGCTGCCGGCCCTGTTGTGGATCGTCCTCGGAACCTTCTTCATCGGTTGGGTGCAGGACTATAGCAGCATCATCATGGGCGTGCGCGAGGAAGGCCAATCCTTCGGCGCCCTCAGCTATCGCCTGATCTCCCCCCGCTCGCGGGCCATTCTGATCACTTTCATCTATTTCTATCTCTGGCTCATCATGGGCGCATTTGGCGTCCAGGTCGGTTTCAACCTGTTCACCAACCCGGCTGTCCCGTTGGGCGTGATCATCGTGGTGCTGGTGGGCGTCCTGGCGGGCCAGATGACTTATAAGTGGCGGCAGGATATCATCCTCACGTCGGTGATCACAGTGGTGTTGTCGTTCCTGGGCATTTGGCTCGGCACCACGCCGGCGGCGCAAAACCTGTTCAAGGCGATCCTGGGCATCTCCGGCGGGCAGGCCAGCCCGGTGCTCTTCCTGCAAGTGACGCAGGCGAAGTTCGTGGGCAGCTTGCTGGTGGTGATCATCTGCTACTTCGGCGCGGTGCTGCCCATCTGGCGCTGGGCGCAGCCCATCAACTACGTGGCGTTCTGGATCGTGTTCGCCGGCATCCTGGGCGGCATCCTGGGCCTGCTGATCTGGCGGCCCGGCATGGGTGACTTCCCGGCGTTCACCAAGTTCACCATCGGCATCGGCCCGCTGTGGCCCATGCTGTTCGTGACCATCGCGTGCGGCGCGATCTCCGGCTGGCACAGCCTGGTGTCTTCGTCGGGCACGGCGCGCCAGCTTGAGAAGGAAACGGACGCGCTCTACGTCGGCGGCGGCGCCATGTTCCTGGAGATGGTGTTCGCCACCGTGGCGTTCCTGACCGCGACCGTGGCGTTCGGCAGCTACCAGGGCTATGTGGACGCGGGCGGCGGCGCGGCGGCAGCCAAGGTCTTCTCCATCGGCCTGGCGACCTTCATGAACAAGTGGGGGCTGCCGGTCACGTTCGGCACCGCCTACGGCGCAGTCTTTCTGACCCTGATGGCGCTGACCATTATGTACCTGGTGGTGCGCTTCATGCGCGTGGCCTCTGCCGAGGCATTGGGCGACCGCTTCCCGGCCATCAAGAACGTCCACGTCGGCACGATCATCGCCCTGGCGCTGACGCTGGCGCTGATCTGGCTGGTGCCGTTCCTGCAGATCTGGGCGGTGTTCGGCGCGGCGAACCAGCTCATGGCCTCCCTGGCGCTGCTGCTGGTGACGGCCTGGCTGATGTCTAAGGGCAAGCAGTACATGTGGACGCTGATCCCCTTCATCTTCATGTTCGTGACCACCATCGCGGCGCTGCTGTACAAGGCTTATGAGGCGTTCTTCATCTTCTTGCCCCGGACGGCCGACCCGGCGAAGTGGAAGATTGCGAATGTGGGCGAGTACACTGCGGCGCAGGTGCTCATCGGCGCGATTTGTTTGATCCTGATTGTGGCCGCTTTTATCCTGGCCTGGGATGGCATCAAGGCGCTGCGCGGTTACGCGGCCAAGGCGTCGGCTAAGGCGGGCGCGAAAGTGTGATCGCTGACGAGGTTAAGGCTGAGGTTGAGGCTAAGGTTAAGGCCAAGCCTCAACCTCAACCTCAACCTTAGCCTTAACCTTAGCCTTAACCTTAGCCTGAAAGCCTATGCCGCCGATTCGTGTGGATGTCATCGCGCCCGTTCCGGAAGGGTGGGGCCTGTGTCAGGCGTGCGAGCTGCTGATGGCGCGCGCTGACCTGGACCAGGCCCCGCCTGAGCGCGGGCTGGATGAGCTGCCGCCGGAATGGCAGGCCGACTTTCAGCGCCTGTCCGCCCTGATCTTCGACCTGGCCGGCCGCTACCGGGATCGGATCCTGATCCGGGTTTATGACCCGCGCTCGCTGCAAGGGCTGGTGAAGGCGGTGCGCCATCGCGCCCGGCGCTATCCGACCTTCGTGGTGGCCGGTCATGACCGAGTGGTCGGCTGGAATGACGCGGCCCTGGAACAGGCCTTGGTACGGGCCGGAGCAAGCACCAATGCAAAGTGAAGGCGTAGGGGCCGCAGCGAGCGCAGCGATGCCCAGGCTTAAGCTGCTGCTGCGGCAAGAGTTGCTGCCGCGCATGAGGTCTTCCGGCCGGGCGTTGCGCGACATGCTCTACGGCGCCACGGTCTACGAGATGGTGCGCGATCTGCGCAAGGAGCGCGGG
>DAOUAT010000175.1:0-8170 GCA_034433275.1 Anaerolineae bacterium | reverse complement strand
CGGCCAGGGGCAGATCATCGCGGGCACGCGGCCGCTGCGTGGGAACGGGTTTGCCGACTCGTTGGTCTTGCTGCGCAGCCTCACCGGCCGGCTGGCGCTGACCGTGGCCGGCGCGACCGTGATCGGTGTGGTGGCGACCAACGCCCGGCTGAACAAAGAGCAGGCCAACAAGGTGGCGCAGATGGCGCACGATGGTCTGGCCCGCACGATCCGGCCCGCGCACACCATGTTCGACGGCGACACCATTTTCGCGCTGGCCACCGGCAAGGTGCGCGCGAGCCCGACGCTGGTGGGCGCGTACGCGGCCGAGGTGGTGGCGGAGGCGATCGTGGCCGCGGCCCGGAACGCAACCGCCGCGGGCGGTTTGCCGGCCGGCGCGGATGTGCTGGCCCGGGTAGGGGACGCGGACGAGCGCAGATGAACGCGGATGGATGCTGGAGTCGAGGCTTGAGCCGGTTTGATACCTGATGCGAGAAACCGGCTGAAGCCTCGACTCCGGACGGACAACTATGGGGGTCTGAACCCTATGATTAAGGAACGTTCGTACATCTCGTTGGGCCTGGCATTGTTGGCCTGCGCCCTGCTGGCGTCTGCCTGCCTGGGGGTGAGCACCACGGTGGGGTCTCCACCCAGCTGGGCGACCGAGATGGCCCCGGCGACCGCGCCGCCGGCCCCGGTCCAGGTGGAGACGCCGGCCGCGCCCGCGACCTCGACCGCGCCGCCGACAGCGACCCTCGCGCCGTTCACGCCCGCGCCAACCCCGACGCCAACTGTGCTGCCGACCTCGACGCCGGCCGCGCTGCCATCTCCCGCGCCCACGATGGCGGAGGCGCCGGCCCCGGCGGCCACGGCAGCCTCTCCCACCGCGATGCCCGTCACAACCAACACCCCGCCGCCGATCGCGACGCGGTCCCCCACGGCGACGCGTAGCGCCGCTTCGTCCGTGCGCTTGCTGGCCGAGCTGCCCACGGGGGCCGATGACTTGGCGTTCAGCCCGGATGGCAAGCTGTTGGCCGTGGGCAGCGCCAGCTACAACGCCGGTGCGCCTCAATACGCGGTGGAGCTGTGGGATCTGGCTACAGGGCGGCTGCGTTGGCGAGGCGCGCAGGCCGAGTGGCTGCACGAAGTGGCGTTCAGCCCCGACGGTGCCCGCGTCGGCAGCGCCGCCGCCGATGGGACTGCGCGACTATGGGATGCAGCGACCGGGGCCATCGTGGCCGAGAAGAAGTTCGGCTACTGGGTGTACGGCCTGGATTTCAGCGCGGGGGGCGGATGGTGGGCATCCGGCGCACTGGATGGCGGGGTGGTCGTCGCCGACGCGGGCTCAGGTGAGACCGTGATGGCGTTCAAGAACGACCTGAAGGTGGTTGACCTGGACCTGGCGCCGAACGGCCCGTGGGTCGCTGTCATCACTTCCGGTTCCTATGGCCCGATGCGGGTCATCGTGCGTGACATCCGCACCTTCGAGGAGCGGGTGTTGGCGAGAGTAGACACGGTCGGATATTCTGACGTCCTGGCCTTCTGCCCCGACACGCGCTGGCTGGCCGCGCCCCTGGGCTATGTCGGCGAGATCGTCATCTGGCGCACGGGGACCTGGGAGGAGATCGCCCGCCTGCGCACTCCGGCCGGTGTCAGCCGGCTGATCGTAAGCCCCGACGGCCGGCGCCTGGCAACGCTGGGCGGGAAGCTGGGCGCTGATCAGCGGAGCCAGGTGGTGGTGTGGGAGACGGCTGACTGGGGACAGGTGGCGCAGCTCAACCTTGATGATGTCGGCTGGGACATCGCGTTGAGCCCCGATGGCCGGTGGTTGGCGGTTGGTCTGGGCCAGGGGGTCGAGCACTCCGCCGTGTACGAGGCGCAGCTTTGGGACGTGGGCGCCGGGAAGCTGGTCGCACGCCTACCCCACGCCGGCCAGGTGCTGGCCGTCGCCTTCAGCCCCGACGGGAAGCGCCTCGCCACCGGCGGACACGATGCGGTCAAGGTTTGGGAGGTCAGCGCGCGGCAGTGAATGGGGCAGGAGAGAGTCTTGCGCTGTTTGTCATTCTGAGCGAATATCCTGACACATTTTCTGTGGTCTGGTGGGATCCAAGCCCGTCGCAGGGACGCAGCCGCCGCCAGGGATTGAGCGAAGAATCTCGTGGCGGTTCCTGGCGAAGGCCAGGCGCGACGGAGATGCTTCGCTGGTCTTGGCTGGCAGTGTGTCGTGTGTGGTGGACTCGCTCAGCATGACATAAGGAGGGGTTGGGCTTAGAGCGTCAATCTCATCCAGCGAGTGGGCCGCGTTTGACACGCCCAATAACACCGTGCTACCATCTTTTTCGCCATTCGCCATTCGCCATTCGCCATTCGCCATTCGCCACCCAAAGGGGCCATTCGCCATTTGGATAACCCATGACCGACAAGATTCTCCTGGTTGACGACGAACCCACCCTGCGCGACACCCTCGCGCTGAACCTGCGCGCCAGCGGCTACGAGGTGGTCACGGCGGCTGACGGCGCGGCTGCGCTGGAAATGGCGCACGCCGAGGCGCCCGATCTGATCATCCTCGACCTCATGCTGCCCGAGATTGACGGGCTGACCGTGTGCCGCAGCTTGCGCCAAAAGGCCGAAACGCCCATCCTGATCCTGACCGCGCGCACCGGCGAGCTTGACAAGATTATCGGCCTGGAAAGCGGCGCAGACGACTATCTCACCAAGCCGTTCAGCCTGGGCGAGCTGCAGGCGCGCATCCGTGCGCTGCTCCGCCGGGCCGGCCCGCGGCGGCTGGGGGACGAGATCCGCTCCGGCGACCCTTTGGCCGGCTCAGTCTTGACGCTGAACCTGGTCAGCCGCCGCGCGTTCCTGGCCGACCGCGAGCTGGTGCTCAGCCCGAAGGAGTTCAGCCTGCTGGCCGAGCTGATGCGGCACCAGGGCGCGGTGCTGTCGCGCGACCTGCTGCTGACCCGCATCTGGGGCTATGATTTCTATGGCGACAGCCGCACGGTGGACGTTCACGTGCGCTGGCTGCGGGAAAAGATTGAGGCGGATCCGTCGCAGCCGGCGCGCATCGTCACCGTGCGCGGCATCGGCTATCGCTTTGAAGGCTGAGCCTCTTCGGGATGTTTCATGGATCCCACGATGATTGCCTTGTTGGTCTTGTTGCTGCTGGCCCTCGCCCTGTGCGTCTGGCTTTATCTGCATCTACAGCACTACCAGAACCTGGTGGCCCGTGCGTCGGCTGAGCGTGCGGAGGCGTTCGCTGAGCGCGCGGCCCTGGAAGCGCGGCTCCAGCAAGGGCGGGCCTATCTGGAAGCCCTTGGCGAGGCCAGTTCAGACGCGCTGCTGCTGTTGGACGGCAACCGGCAAATCCTGTGGGGCAACGAGGCGGCGTGGGAGATGTTCGGCGTGGACACGCCGGCCATCGGCCAGACCTTTATCGCGCTGGTGCGTGATTTCGAGTTGAACCAGGTGGTGGCCGACGCCGTGGCCGGACACCGGCCTATGGTGCGCCAGGCCGCCACCGAGGGGCGCACGCTGCGCATCTGGGCCAGCCCGGTGACCGGCTCGGCCGGCGCCGCGGTCAGCATCGAGGATGTCACGGAGCTTCAGCGCCTGGGCCGCGCACGCCGGGATTTTGTGGCGAACATCTCGCACGAGCTGCGCACCCCGCTCGCCAACATTGACCTGGCCGCGCAAACCCTCAGCCAAAGCGGACTGGCCGACCTGGATCTGGCTCAGCGCATGTTAGCGCAGATCCAGATCCAGGTGCAGACCCTCAGCCAGCTCAGCCAGGAGATGATGGAGCTGGCGCAGATCGAATCGGGCCAGGTGCTGTTGCAGTTGGTGACGGTGCCGGTTGAGCCGATGGTGCGCCGCAGTGTGGCCCACCTGCTGCCCCAGGCGGAGGTCAAGTGCCAGCGCCTCACCATCGCCGTCGCGCACGGCCTCACCGCGCTGATGGATGAGCAGCAGGTCGGCCGCGTGATCGCCAACCTGGTACACAACGCCATCAAGTTCACGCCCGAAAACGGTGCGATCACCATCGAAGCAGTCGAGGCGGGCGAGGACGTATCCATCTGCGTGGCGGATACGGGGCCGGGCATTCCCAAGGACGAGCAGATCCGCATCTTCGAGCGCTTCTACAAGGCGGACCGGGCGCGCAGCAAAGGCGGCACCGGCCTGGGCCTGGCCATCGCGAAACACATCGTCGAAGGCCACGGTGGCCGCATCTGGGTCGTCAGCCAGCCCGGTCAGGGCGCCACCTTCTGCTTCACCCTGCCCAAAGCCTGAGCTCAGTTCCCTTGTTTCCCTGAGTTCCCTCAGTTCCCTTTTATGAAGAACTCTTTACACAACCTTAGCCCCCGCTTAAGCTCACCTTGAAGCGCGGTTAACTCCCCTGTGGCATCCTGGGCACGTTTGGTTGAAAACCAAGAGCCTATAGCCCAAACAAGGGGGAGAAATGCGTTTCAAGTTTGCAGTCCTGTTGCTTATTGTCTTGTTGACGGTCGCCGCGTGCGGTGGTCAGGCCACCCCGGCGCCGCAGCCTACGGCCGCGCCCGCGGCCCAGGCCCAGCCGACCATGGCCCCAGAGAAGGAGCCCGCGACCGGCCTGATGTTGCCCGAAGTGAACCCGTTGGAGGTGAAGGGCGACATTATCACGGCAGGGAGTTCGACGGTGTTTCCGTTGACCGAGGTGGTGGCCGAGCAATTCCGCGATGAGGGGTATGGCGGGAACATCACCATAGATTCCATCGGCACGGGTGCGGGATTCGAGCGGTTCTGCAAGACTGGGGAGACGGACGTGTCGAACGCCAGCCGGGCGATCAAGGACAGTGAGCGGGAGAGCTGCCGGGGGATCGGCCGCGAGGCGCTCGAGTTCCGGGTGGGCACGGATGCGTTGGCAGTGGTGGTGAATCCGGCGGCTGATTGGTTGGGCAAGGAGGGTGTGACGCTGGCGGAGCTGGCGAAGCTGTTCTCGAAGGATGCGGTGAACTGGTCGGATGTGAACCCGGCATGGCCGGCGCAGCCGATCAAGCGGTTCAGCCCTGGGACGGACAGCGGGACGTTCGACTACTTCATCGAGGCAGTGATGGATCCGGCCTTCGAGAAGAAGGGCGAGGAAGCGCTGCTGGCGGCCGGCAATCTGCAGCTCAGCGAGGATGACAACGTGCTGGTGCAGGGTGTCTCGGGCGACAAATATGCGATCGGCTACTTCGGGTTTGCGTACTACGTGGAGAACGAGGGCAAGCTGAAGGACGTGGCGGTGGAAGGTGTTGCGCCGACGGTGGCGAGCGTGGATGCGGGCCAGTACAAGCTGGCGCGGCCGCTGTTCATCTATTCGGACGCCAAGATCATGGCGGCGAAGCCGCAGGTGGCGGCATTCATCGCCTTCTACCTGAGCAACGTCAATGACGTCATCACCGGCGTGGGCTACTTCCCGGCGCCCGAGGCGGCCCTCGAACAGGCCGTGCAGAACTGGCTGAATGCGATGAAGTAACATAGCACCGCAACATTCGCCTTCGGGAATCGAGGCTTTAGCCGGTTTCTCGGTCCGAGCGCCAGACCGCCTGAAGGCTCGATTCCTTGCGTATACGATGCGTGGGAAGGAACGGCAGATTCCTGCTCCTTTGCTATCAGCGAAAGGTCACATCATGGCGGACAAAACACGAGTCCTCTTTCTATGCACCGGTAACTCGGCCCGCAGTCAGATGGCGGAGGCGCTCCTGCGTCAACACGGCGGCGACCGCTTCGAGGCGCACAGCGCCGGGTTGGAGTCCAAGGGCATTAGCCCCTATACGCGCCGCGCCCTGGCCGAGGTCGGCATTGATATGGTGGGCCACAGCTCCAAGGATCTCACTGTCTACCTGGGCAAGGTACACTTCGGCTATCTCATCACCGTCTGCGGCAACGCGGAGGAACGCTGCCCGGTCTTCCCTGGCGTTGGGGTGCGGCTGCACTGGCCCTTCGAGGATCCGGCCGCAATCGAAGGCAGCGATGAGGAGAAGCTGGCAAAGTTTCGCGCCGTGCGCGATCAGATCACGGCGCGCCTGCTGGCGTGGCTAGAGGAAGCACATGGTTAACACGACGGCTGAAATCGCCCACGGCGGCGCCCGGCCCCGGGATGCTGTTCAGGAGATGTTCGACCTGCGCAAACGGCACAGGTTCGGGGAAACCCTGATCCAGGGCTTTCTCTTCTTCTGCGGGATCGTCTCGATCCTGACCACGGCCGGCATCGTGATCGTGCTGCTCGAGGAGGCGGTGCGTTTCTTCCGCTTGCCGGAGGTCAGCTTGGTCGAGTTCTTCACCACAACCGCTTGGCAGCCGGTCATCGGCCAGTTCGGCATCTTCCCGCTGCTCAACGCCACGCTGCTGTCGAGCCTGATCGCCATGATCGTAGCGCTGCCTGTTGGCCTGGGCATCGCGATCTACCTGAGCGAATACGCCACCCCGCGCACCCGGGCCATCCTGAAGCCGATCCTCGAGGTTCTGGCCGGCGTACCCACTGTGGTCTACGGCTACTTCGCCCTCAACTTCATGACGCCGATCCTGCGGGGGATCCTGGGCCGGGACGTGGTTGACATCTTCAACGTTGCCTCGGCCGGCATCGTGATCGGCATCCTGATCCTGCCGTTGGTGGCCTCGATGAGCGAGGATGCGCTGAGCGCCGTCCCGCGCGCCCTGCGCGAAGCCGCGTACGGCATCGGCGCGACGCGGCTGGAGACCGCACTCAAGATCGTGGTGCCGGCCGCGCTGTCGGGCCTGAGCGCCGCGTTCATCGTGGCGATCTCGCGCGCGGTGGGCGAGACCATGGTGGTGGCGATCGCCGCCGGCGCGGGGCCGCGCAACTTCGACACCTGGGGGGACGCGCTGCGTGGGCTGGCTGCGTTCAACCCGTTCACTTCGGGCGAGACGATGACCGGCCACATCGTGCGCATCAGCGGCGGTGACCTGAGCTATGACTCCATTGACTACGACAGCATCTTCTCCATCGCGCTGATGCTCTTTGTCATCACGTTGGCGCTCAACATCATCAGCCAATGGATCGTGCGCCGCTATCGGATGAAGTACTAACATGGCGCAAGAGGATAACAATGATTGCAGGTAAAGATTCGGCCGGCGGGACCTACCCCGAAGGTGAGCAGCTTCAGACCTTCGTCACGCGGCGCCAGCGCCTCGGGCAAGTGTGGCGCACCGTGTTCCTCGCAGCCACAATGGTCGGCATCATTGCGTTGGTGGCGCTCCTTTACAACATCATTACGGAGTCCTTCGGCTATGTGGCCTATCAAAACCAGGTGGACCCGGACACCCTGCTGCTGGAGCATTATAAGGGCCAGATGCTGGAGGCCCCGCGCAAGGTGATTAGTGAAGATGATGACGTGCTGGTCGAGGGCGTGCGCGGGCACCCCACGGCCATCGGCTTCTTTGGTTATTCGTATTATACCGAAAACCGCAGCGACTTGCGGCTGCTCAGCGTGGACGGCGTGCTGCCTGATGCCGCATCGGTCTCTTCCGGCCAATACGGGCTGGTGCGGCCCCTCTACATCTACACCGCGGCCAGCGTGCTGCGGGAAAAGCCGCAAGTCGCCGCGTTCATCTACTTTTACCTCAACGAAGCGCAGGGCGCGCTGGCGCGCGTCGGTTATTTCCCGCCCCCGACCGATGCGTTGAGCGCGGCGCTCCAGCGCTGGGAGCAGGCTGCGGGCCTCTCCGCCGATGCCGCGCCCGCGCCTGGAGCAGTGACGGGCAACATCGTGGCGGCCGGCAGCTCCACCGTGGCGCCGCTGACCGCCCAGGCAGCCGCTGACTTCCAGGCGGCAGGTTTCGCGGGCAGTGTGGACGTGCAGAGCATGGGCACCGGCGCGGGCTTCGAGGCGTTCTGCGCGGGCGAGGCCGATCTGGCCAACGCCAGCCGCCGCCGCACGCGCGAGGAGCTCCTGGCCTGCCGCCGGGCCGGGCGCGAGCTGGTGGAGTTTCGGGTGGGCACCGATGGGCTGGCGGTGGTCGCCAGCGCCAAGAACGAGTTCTTGCAGGACGTGACGCGCGCGCAGTTGCAGCAGATCTTCACCACCGCCGACCGGTGGGCCGCCGTGGACCCGAGCTGGCCGGATCGCCCGATTTTGCGGTACATCCCCGGCGCAGCCAGCGGCACGCTCGACTTCTTTGTGGGTAGCATCTTTCCCGGCGTTCTCGC
>DAOUAT010000174.1:0-7397 GCA_034433275.1 Anaerolineae bacterium | reverse complement strand
AACGCATTTACGAAGCGCAGCCGGGCCAGGTCGGCCGCCGCGGCAGTTATTGCAGCCACCTGCCCATCGGCTGTCACCTGGTCGCAGATGGCCGACTGCATGACCGGCGCCGTGCCCAGCCGCGAGGGGTAAGGGCCTGCTGACCACAGGCCGGTAGCCACCGGCACGGCCGCCGCCACCCCCAGTAGGGGCGGGGTCTCCCCGCCCACACCCGCCGCCACGCCCAGTAGGGCCGGGAGCTCCCCGCCCGCGCCCGCGACCACCGGCAGCGCCGAACCGACCGTGTATGTGGTCACCTCCAGGTAGCGGATGGTGTCGGTCACGTTGCCGGCGATCTCGATCCCGTCGGGCGTGATCAGGCTGAGCGCCGGGGCATCGCCCTGGCGGGTGAGGGCGAAGATGGCCTGGTCGGCCGCGGCCAACGGCTGGTAGAAGATAACATCGCCGTTCGGGGCCACCGCCAGCCGGTCGTCCGCCGCCCACAGGCCGGCCGTGTCCGCCAGGCCCGCCGCGCGCGCCTGGGCCCACGCCTGCCGCGCCTGCGCTACCTGAGCGCTGGTCACCGGCCGGTAGCGCTCCACGTTGCCGCCCAGGGCCAGGGTCCCGCGGTGGTCAATGTAGAACGCGACCCGCTCAAAGCCGGGCACACCGATCTCCAGCCAGCCTTTGAAGCCCCAGGCCGTGCCCCCGCCCGGCACGTTGAACTCGCCGACCTCGGCGCCGACCCGGCCCAGCTTCACATCGGACCACGGCACCTCGATGCACGAGGGACAGGTCTTCAGTTCCCACGGCCAACAGGTTTTCTTACCGGCCGGACAACAAGGCAGCGAAACGCACCCGCGGTAGATCGAACCGCGGCGCACCCCCACCTCCAGCACGGCGCTGCCGGTCAGGTGGAACTTGCCGGTGTCGCTCCAGGCCCGCACCTCCACATTGCCGCGCATAACGATGGCCTCGATCCACAGTTTGGCCCGGAAGTCGCCCGGCTTGAGGGTGGCGCTGGCGCCGCCGACCTGGAACGCGAAGATGGAGATCGCGCCGCTCAGCCCCATCTCGAACGGGGTGGTCGGTGGGTTCACGAGCACGTAGGCGCCGGCGGTGGCGCTGACGACGGTCAGGTCGGCGATCTTCTTGGCGGAAATCACCTCGACAGCCACCTCGACCCGTGTGCTGCCCTCGCCCAGGGTCACTTTGCCGCTGGCGCTGATCAGGTTGAACCCGGTCGTGCCGATGGGGATCTGGCACTTGAGGGTCAGCTCGGCCTCCTTGAGCGCGACCCCACTGACCGCGGCCGGGTAGCTGCTGACATTGGCCTCGGTCAACGGCTCCAGCGCGACCACGGTGGCCGCGTCCGGAGTGGTGTAGATGGTGACGCCGACGCTGATCCCCTCGCAGCCGATGGCTTTGCCCAGGCTGGGCACCTTGAAGACGCCGCGGGCGCTGATCTCATATTCGCCGTCCGGCAATTGCACCAGCTCGCCGCGCAGGCTGCCCAACGCAAAACCGCCGATCTTGAACTCTGGCACATCGAAATAGCCGCTGCCGATGCTGAACCACTTCTTTGCTTCCGGCGCGATCACCACGTTGTAGACCGCGGCCGAAAAGATGGTGGTCGGCTGCTGGTTGCCCGTTTGCTTCTTCACCAGTTGCAGCGAGGCCGACGCCACCGTGAACGACCGATCCGCGTTGAGCGCCGCCTGCTTGATCTCGACCGTCAGGCCGGCCACCTTCAACTGGAAACGGTTGACCTGGCCGGTCACTACGGTGGTCGCGCGGTCGCTGACCACGCTTAACGCGCCGCCCTCGATGTCAACCACCAGGGACCCGACCTTGAGCTTGGCCGCGGTGAAATCCAGGCTGAAGCGATACGCTTGCTGGCCCGTGTTCACAGCGATGCGCAGGGTCACGTTGGTCATGGTGAAATAGCCGAGCAGGGTGATCTCGTTCACGTGCGCGTAGCCCTGATCGATCACAAGCCCATCTTTGGTGATGTGTACACCGGTGAACGTCACCTGCGAGCCTTTGAAGACCTCCGGCAGCACGAGATCGGCCGAATCCACGTGCAGGCCATCACTGCCAACCCGGACGTCCCGCAGCTTCAACTTGGCAGTGGCGATGTTCAGGTCCAGCGCGGCGACCGACGCCTGCCAGACGCCGGTGCTGTGGATGGTGATGAGCAGGTCTCGCACGTCCACGCTGGTGCCGGGCAGGCGCACCCGCAGCGAGCCGGTCAGCGCCAGGCCGTAGCCGCTGGCATCGCGTTCCAGGGTCGCCTGTGCGCCGCTCAGCACCACTGCGTTGCCGCCGATGTGGACGTCCGCCAGGGCCAACGTGCCACTGTACAGGATTTGGCCATTCTCAACCCGTGTCTGAAAGCTGATCGTCGCCAACGCCTGTAGGTGCAGTGGCGCCAGCAAGAGGCCGGCGCTGCCCTTGACCACGGCGCTTACCACGTTGATTCCCTCAACCGAAACTCCGCCCTGCGTCGCATAGCCCGCCACCCGGCCCAGCAGGGGCACAGCGCCCGAGGCCAGGGTGACTCCGCCATTGCCTGCGACCGAGAACGCGCCGCGCACCAGGTCGTTCGCCCGGTCGGCCTCGCGCAGGGCCAACGTGCCGATGCCTGAGAGCAGACCGTTCTGGCAGATCAGCTCATCGGCCGCGCCGGTCATCAGCAGCAGCCCGCCGACCCCGCCGAACTCGATGCCAGCCTTTGCGATCCAACCATCGGTGCTCTGGACAATCTGCTCGGCCGCCACCACGATGTCGCCGCACTTGTCCGTGATTTTGGGCTGCGGCGTGCCCGGTGTAGGGCTGGCCGTGGCGGTCGCCGTCGGCGTGAAGGTCGGCGGCGTGATGGTGACGGGCGGCGGCGCGGGCGCGCACGTGTCGAGGAGCGCGGTGACCGAGTTGGCGTAGTAGTTGCTGACATACACGCGATTGGTGCGCGGGTTGACAACCACGCCATCGCCATCGCCGCTGCCCACCGCCGTCGCGCCGGTGT
Organism: Anaerolineae bacterium; assembly: GCA_034433275.1. Classification (GTDB taxonomy): domain Bacteria; phylum Chloroflexota; class Anaerolineae; order CG2-30-64-16; family CG2-30-64-16; genus DAOUAT01. Next base: position 4,393 of record DAOUAT010000174.1, on the reverse strand, counting down.
AGGTGGCGTTGTTGCCATCAATCAGATACAGCGCACTGCCCATAGCCGCAGCGTATACGCCGTTGCCGTTGGGGTTGAGCGCCAGCGCATGGGGTTCGCCGGGCAGACCGATCACCGCGACCCGTTGCTGTGTCTCCGTATCGTACGCGTAGACCTTTTTGCCGACACTGGAGACATACAGCCGGTTCAGCGCCGGATTCACGGCGAGGCCCACCAGACCATCATCGCCGACCCGGGCAAATTCGGTTAACGTGTTCGCCTGATCAATCACATAGACCGTGCCGGCCCAGTTGCTCAGGGTGTAGACCAGGTTGTGAACCGTGTCCACCGCGATGAACGTGGGCAGGTTCGGCAGGCCCAGCCGCGCGATCACCTTATTCGTGTAACCGTCTATGACATTGACGCTGTTGCTCTTGAAGTTGGCTACATACACCCGGCCGTTGTTGGGATTCACCCCCACCCCAAACGGCAGCGACTCCACGGGGATCGTGGCGATGACGACGTAACTGGCGTCGTCCAACACGGTCAGCGTGCCCGCGTCCCGGTTGGTGACGTAGATCCGGCCGAGCACGGGGTTGTGCGCCACCTGGTTCGGTGACGGGATTGACCTGACGGTGCGCACGACCGCATGAGTGGCCCCGTCCACCACCGCCAGGCTGTTGTCGCTGTACTGGGCCACATAGATCAGGTTAGCGGCCTGATTCACGGCCAGGCCCTTCGGCCCGCTCACCGGCGCGATGGTTTGCAGCACCGAAGGCGGACAGGCGTCGGGTTCCGCCGCAGGGTCACGGGCGACAGGGGCAGAAGCGGGGCGCCGCATATCAGGCGCTTGTGGCGTGTCGGACACGCCAGAGACAGCCCTCAGCAGGTCCGGCGGCATGGTCAGGTAACGCTCGATGGCCTCCTCGAAAGCGATATCCGCCATCGGCCCGACCTGATCCATGTTCAGGTAATCTTGCAGCGCGCGCAGCGCCGCGGCCTGAAAACGCGCGGGCGCGGCCTGCGCCATGCGGGTCAGATAGGCCTCGCGGCTTTCGGTGGGCAGGCGCGTCAATGTAGGCGCGGGGTTGGCACGGGTGACAGGGGTGGTGGGAGCAGCAGCCGAGAACGCGCTCGCTGCTGCCGGGGTGAGCACCTGAGCCAAACCAAGCCAGACAACCAACAATGTCCGTAGGATCAGCCAGCCTCGGCGATGAGCAGCCATTTTTGCCTCCTGGCCCTTTGCGCCTCATGGTAAAGAGCCTAAAGCAGTGTATAGAAGACTGACGGGGGAAAACGTGTGAAGCCATGCCCTACTAGCTATGATGACGTTTGACAGTTCATTAAGTTACTCACAACAGGATACGACTGAGGACAGAATATATCTCATCAAAATCATAGTAATTGACAGAAGCCCTGCCCTGTGTTATCATGACTTCATGGTGCGAGAGCGAAACGAAAATTGATCGAGCCAAGGAGAACGGGACGGTGCAAGCGGTACGACAGCGCATCACTGAAATACTCAAGGAGCAAGGCTCCGCCACCGTGGCTGAGCTCGCCAGGATTCTAGACATGGCGCAGGTCTCTGTCCGGCACCACCTGGATATCTTGGTGGGCGAAGATCTGGTCACGCTGGTTGGCGTGCGCCGCCGCGATGGCGCGGGACGGCCGAGTCAGGTGTACACGCTCACTGCCCAGGCTTTGAAAATCTTCCCCCAGCGCCATGACATCCTGGCGAGCAACTTGCTCACCGAAATGAAAGCTTCGTTGCCGGGCCAAGAGGTCCGTCATCTGCTGGCGCGCGTCGCCGAACGCGCGGCCGCAGAAGCACCCGCGGCCGCGCTGGATCAATCTATCGAAGACCGGCTTGACGAAGTTGCCGATTTCCTGACGCAAAAGGGCTACAACGCCCGTTGGGAAGCCAGAAACGGCCACTACGAGCTTCACGCCTGCAACTGCCCGTATGCGGGGGTGGCCGAGCGTCATCCTGAACTGTGCTGGATGGACCAGGTCATGCTGCACCACCTGGTGCCTGAGGCGGTGCGCCTGCAAACGCAGGCCTTGGACGGCGCACACCATTGCACATATGTGCTCAACCCGCCGCTCGAGCCAGCACGCGAAACCTGAGAACGCAAACGAGCATCCAATGACCAGGATCACCACACACCTGGACCCCCCTGGCGCGCTGCACGACGCGTATGGCAGACACCTGCACTACCTGCGGGTGTCGTTGACCGACGCGTGCAACCTGCGCTGCGTTTACTGTATGCCGGATGACATCGTTTTCCGGCCCGCCGCGGCGTTAGTGCAGGACGACGAAATCCTGACCCTGATCCGCGTGGCGGCCAGCCTGGGCGTAGACAAAGTGCGCCTGACCGGCGGTGAGCCGACCGTGCGTCGCGGCGTGGTGGAGCTTGTCCGGGCGATCAAAGCGATCCCGGGCATCCAGAAGGTGGCCATGACCACCAACGGCATCAAGCTGGCCGAGCTGGCCGGGCCGCTCGCCGAGGCAGGGTTGGGCCAGGTTAACATCAGCATAGACAGCCTTAAGCCAGAGCGCTTTCAACGGATCACGCGGCGCGGCAACCTGGCGGATGTCTGGCGCGGGATCGAGGCAGCCCAGGTTGTTGGCATGGATCCGATCAAGCTGAACTGCGTCGTGACGCGCGGCTTCAACGACGATGAGGTATCGGACCTGGCAAGGCTGACCCTGGCTAACCCCTGGGAAATCCGCTTTATCGAGCTGATGCCCCTGGGGAGTGTGGCCGATTTCCAACAAGATCAGATCGTCCCCGTGCGGGAGACCCGATCGCGCATCGAGGCCGAACTGGGTCCCTTGATCTTGGAACCGGGGCACAACGGTCATGATCCGGCCAAGCATTACCGGTTAGCGGGCGCGCGCGGGCGACTCGGCTTCATCAGCAGCGTCACCGAGCCGTTCTGCTCCGGCTGCAATCGCCTGCGCCTGACCGCGGATGGTCGGCTGCGGCTGTGCCTGCTGCGCGACGACGAGGCAGATCTGTTAACACCGCTGCGCAACGGCGCTGACTTCGCCACCTTGCGGCAGATCATGGCCGAGGCCGCCTATCGCAAGCCGTGGGGCCATCGGTTAGAAGAAAACGATGTCGCCCGTTCGAGAGAAATGAGCCAGATCGGCGGGTAAAGATGTATGAGTGTATGAGAGTGTGGGAGTGCGAACGCACCTGCTCACCAATCTACTAATCTACCAATCATTACGGAGGACTTCATGTCTGTTGCCACCATCGAAGAAACCGTGGCTATCACGTTGAGCCAGGCTGCGGCCGGCAAGCTGGCCGAGATCATGACCGAGAAAGGTGTGCTGGAAACGCACAGCCTGCGCGTGTTTGTCAGCGGGGGCGGCTGCAGTGGCCTGCAATACGGTATGGCGTTCGACAACAACCCGCGCGAGGTTGACACCACCTTCGAACAGCACGGCCTGCGCGTCATTATTGACCCGCAAAGCCTGCGCTACATGGAAGGCGCCAGCATTGATTACGTCGAGGGGCCGATGGGCGGCGGGTTCCACATCGAGAACCCGAATGTTGTTTCGAGCTGCAGCAGCGGCGGGTGCAGCGGCTGCGGGTGATGGAGGGCTGAAATGAAACCGGTGACGCGCTATGACCTGAACCAGATCGGCGACTACCTGTACGAAGTGCCGGAGTCGTTCCGGCCGGACATGCGCGTCCCCGCCCATTTCTATGCCGACGACCACATCCTGGACAAGGCGCTGGAAGACCGCTCGCTGGAACAGTTAGTCAACACCGCGACGCTCCCTGGCGTGGTCGGCCAGGCCATGGCCATGCCCGACATCCACCAGGGCTACGGCTTTCCCATCGGGGGGGTGGTGGCGACGCGCGCACCCAGCGGGGTGATCTCGCCTGGGGGCGTAGGCTACGATATTAATTGCGGGATCAGATTACTTTCGGCAAATATAAATGCTATTGAGCTTGGGCCCCATATGCAAACCCTGGCCGATGCGCTCTACCGCCACGTGCCCAGCGGGGTCGGGGTGAAGGGCAACCTGCACCTTAACCGTGCCGAGCTGGATCGCATCCTGGCCGACGGCAGCCTGTGGGCGCTGCGCGAAGGCTACGCCACCCGCGCGGACGTGGACCACACCGAGCAGAGCGGCCGGATGGCCGGCGCCGACCCGGCGAAGGTGAGCAACGAGGCCAAGAAGCGCGGCCTGGAGCAGGTGGGCACCCTGGGCTCAGGCAACCATTTCGCCGAGATTGACGTCGTAGCAGAGGTGTTCGACGCCGAAGCGGCCGACGCGTTCGGCCTGCGCCCCGGCCAGGCCGTGGTGCAGATCCACTGCGGCAGCCGCGGGCTGGGCCACCAGGTGGCCACCGACTACATCGAGACGTTCCAAAAGGCCAGCCGGCGCTTTGGG
>DAOUAT010000173.1:0-6721 GCA_034433275.1 Anaerolineae bacterium | reverse complement strand
GAAGCCTCGATTCCAGTGCACCGTGTCTCACCGTCGCGTGGGATCCTTGATCGCCCCGCGGTCGGTGAGCGGCACGTCGGCGCCGGGGCGGTCGGGCGCGGGGGCCGGGCGGACGGCGACGGCGCAGACTTTGTAATCCGGGATCTTGGCCCGCCGGTCCAGCCGGTTGTCGGTGAGCACGTTGGCCGCGGCCTCGGCGAAGTGGAAGGGGATGAAGGCCAGGCCCCGCGGCGAGCGGCCGGTGACCAGGGCGCGCGCGGTGATGCGGCCGCGGCGGCTGGCGACCTCGACCCAATCCCCGGTCCCCAGTCCCAGCTCCTCCGCGTCTTTGGGGTGCAGCTCCACCGTACACTCCGGCCACGCGACGTCCAGCGCGGAGACGCGTGTCAGCGCGCCGCCGTGCCAGTGATAGAGCACGCGGCCGGTGGAGAGCACGAACGAATACTCGGCATCCGGCTGCTCGCTCTCGGTGCCGTAAGCCACCGGCCAAAACTTGCCGCGGCCGCTGGGGAATTCGTCGGCGAACAAGAAGGGCGTACCGGGGTGATCGGCCGTCGGGCACGGCCAGTGGACGCCGCCCTCCCGCTCCAGCCGCGCGTAGGTGATGCCGCTGAAGTCGGGCGTGAGTTCGCGCATCTCCCGCCAGATGTCGGCCGGGCCGGCGTAGGACCAGGACGAAGGACGGGGGACGAAGGACGAAAGCGGTGTGCTTTGGTTGGACCCTTCGTCGTTCGTCTTTGGTCGTTCGTCCGCGGGTCGTTCGTCAAGGGCCATCAGCGCCAGTGTCCGTCTTGCCAGGTCAGCGATGATCTCCCAATCGGCGCGGGCCAGGCCGGGCGGGGGCACGGCGCGGCGCACGCGCTGCACGCGGCGGTCTGAGTTGGTGAAGGTGCCGTCCTTCTCGGCAAAGCTGGCCGCGGGCAGGATCACGTCGGCGTAGACGTTGCTGGCGTTGAAGAAGATGTCTTGCGCCACGAAGAACTCGAGCTGCTCGACCGCGTGACGCGCGTGGGCCAGGTTCGGCTCGCTCATCAACGGGTCCTCGCCCATCACATACCAGCCCTTGACCTTGCCGGTCAGGATGCCGTCCACCATCTCGGTGGTGGTGAGACCGGGCACGGCGGGCAGCCGTGCGCCCCAGGCGGCCTCGAACTTGGCCCGGACGGCCGGATCGGTGACCGGCTGGTAGGCAGTGTAAAAGCTCGGCACGCCGCCCACGTCGGAGCAGCCCTGGACGTTGTTCTGGCCCCGCAGCGGGTTGAGTCCCGTGCCCGGCCGGCCCACGTGACCGCACAGCAGCGCCAGGTTGGTTAGGGTCAGCGTGTTGTCGGTGCCGTGGGTGCTCTGGCTGATGCCCATGCCCCAGTACATGGCCGCGGCCCCCGCGCCCGCATAGATGCGCGCCGCGCGGTGGATGTCTTCTGCGGGCACGCCGGTGATCGCCTCGGCCCACTCGGGGGTTTTCCCCTCCAGGCTGGCGATGTAGGCGTCGAAGCCCTCGGTGCGCTCGGCGATGAAGGCTGCGTTGTACAGCTTCTCGGACACGATCACGTGCGCCATGGCGTTGAACAGCGCGGTGTCGGTGCCGGGCCGGTGGCGCAGCCAGAGCTCGGCGAAGCCCGTCATCTCGGTCTGCCGCGGGTCGCACACGATGAGCCGCGCGCCGTTGCGCTGCACCGCCTGCTTCAGGAAGGTGGCGATGACCGGGTGGGTCTCGGTAGTGTTGGAGCCGATCACCATGAAGCATTCCAGTTCCATCATTTCGGCGATGGAATTGCTCATGGCGCTGGAACCGATGGCGAGCTGCAACCCGGCGACGCTGCCCGCGTGGCACAGCCGCGCGCAGTGATCCACATTGTTGGCGCCGATCACGGCGCGCAGGTACTTCTGCAGCAGGTAGCTGTCCTCGTTGGTGGCTTTCGCCGAGGCGTTGGCGGTGATGCTGTCCGGCCCGTAGCGCCGCCGCAGATCCAGCAGCCGCCGCGCAGTCAGGTCCAGCGCCTCGTCCCACGTGGCCGTTCGCCAGTCGCCCGGCCCGGCGGCAGTCCGGCTGCCCGGCGCCTGCGGCGTGCGGCGGATCAGCGGCGCGGTCAGCCGGCTGGGATGGTGTACGAAGTCGCTGCCGAAGCGCCCCTTGACGCACAGCCGGCCATAGTTCGGCGCCGCGTCGAACGGCGCGTCCACGCGGGTGATGCGGTCATCCTTGACGTTCAGCAATATCTGGCACCCGACTCCGCAGTAGGGGCAGGTGGAGCGGACGATTTGGTCTGGGTTCATGGGCGTGGCTCCGCGCTTTGATGTAGCTTTACCACTCCGGAATCGAGGCTTCAGCCGGTTTTTGTGGCAAATGCGAGTAACCGGCTAAAGCCTCGACTCCAGAAAATCAGCCGAGTAGCACACATCTTACATCGTCCATCATCCATTCTACATTCCCGATTCCACATTCCACATTCCACATTCTACATTCCACATTCCACATTCGCCATCCGCCATTCGACTCGCCCCTGCAACGCGCCCGTCGGACACACCCCCACGCAGTTGCCGCAGAAGACGCAGGTGGTGTCGGGCATGTCCTCGCCGAACGCGGTGGCGACGTGGCTGCCGATGCCGCGGCCGCCCCAGGTGAGGGCGTAGGTGTTTTGCACATCTTCGGCGCAGACCTGGATGCAGCGCCAGCACATGATGCACTTGGCGTAGTCCCGGATGTAGAACGGGTTATCGTCGTAGACCGGGAACGCGCGGCGGACGCCGCCCGCGAAGCGACTGAGGTTCGCGCCGTAGCGTTCAGCCAGCGCCAACACCTCCGGCGCCTGGCTCAGGTCCACGATGGAGGCCAGCAGCTCCAGGATGACGCGGCGCGCGGCCTGGACGCGTTCCGTCTCCGTGTTGACCATCATGTCCTTCGTGACCTTCGCCACGCACGCGGGCTGGAGGTTGCGCGCACCCACCACCTCCACCACGCACAGCCGGCACAGGCCGTTGGCCGTCAGGTTGGGGTGATAGCACAGGGTGGGGATCGCCACGCCGATGCTGGCCGCCGCCTGCAGGATGGTGGCGTCCGGCGCCGCGCGCACGGTGCGGCCGTTGACGATCAGGGGGATGGCGTTGGTCATGACGGGTCTCCGAATGAGCGAATCAGCGAATGGCGAATCAACGAATCAGCGAACGTGCATGGGTTCAGGCTTAAAAGGGTCTGTGGCCCTCGACCGCCGGTCAAAGACCGGCTGGAAGCGCAAATCACGCACCAGGAATCGCGCAACACGCATCACGCACTACGCGTCATGAATCACGCAACATGCAACACGCAACACGTTTCACGCATCACAAAACCACTGCTGCGTGGTTGCGGCGCTGCGTGATAATGCCCTCTGCGGTGTATAGCAGCAGCGCGACCCAGATCAGGCTGAACCCGATCAGCCGGGCCTGGGTGAAGCTCTCGCCGTAGACGACGACACCCAGCAGGAATTGTAGGGTCGGCGCGACATACTGGAGCACGCCCAGCGTGGTGAGCTGCACCCGCCGCGCGCCGTAAGCGAACAGGATCAGCGGGATCGCGGTGACGAACCCGGCCAGCCCCAGGAGCAGGGTTGTTTGCACCCCTGCCTGGCCGAACGCTCCCGTGCCCCGGTTGCCCAGGTGGACCAGGTAGCCGAACGCAGGCAGGAACATCAAGGCCGTCTCCACGTTCAGCCCTTGCACCGATTCCAGCGTCCCCGTCTTGTGGATCAGCCCGTAGAAGCCGAAGCTGAACGCCAGGGTCAGGGCGATCCAGGGCGGCTGGCCGAAGTTGAGCGCGAGATAACTTACTCCGATGAACGCCAGTCCGACCGCCGCCCACTGCCAGGATCGCATCCGTTCGCGCAGGAACAGGACGCCCAGCAGCACGTTCACCAGCGGGTTCATGAAGTAGCCCAGGCTGGCCTCCACGATATGGCCGTTGTTGTTGGCCCAGATGTAGACGAACCAGTTGATCGTCAACAGCGCCGCTGCGCCGACGTAGGGTAGCAGCGACTTGGGCTGCCGGGCGGCCTGTTTCAACCACGCCCACTGGCGGCGCAAGACCAGCAGGCCCAGCGTGACGACCAGCGACCAGACGATCCGGTGGCCGAGGATCTCTTGCGCGGGGACGTGCTCGATGGCTTTCCAATAAACGGGGAGCAGGCCCCAAAAAATGTACGCGGCCAGGGCCGCCAGGGTTCCGGGTTTCATCTGTACCGCAATCCGCCGGATTGCGCCGGCCACAATCCAGAGGATCGTGGCACGAATAGCTCTGGCCAGCGACCGTGCGCGCTGACGATGGCCCACGGCGCGGCCTGGCCCAGCCCGCAGATGCTGGTGTCGGTCAGCACGCCGGCCAGTTCCAACAGATCGGCCGCGTCGTCCGGCCGCGCGTGCCCGGCCGCGATGCGGGCCAGGATCTCAGCCTGGCGCTGGGCGCCCATCTGGCACGGGTAGCACTTGCCGCAGCTCTCGTGGCTGAAGAACGCGCCGATGCGCGCCAGCACGTCGCGCAGGTCAACGCTGTCATCGAAGACCATCAGCGTGCCCGCGCCGATGGTGCCGCCGACCACCCGAAAGTCCTCGAAGGTGAGGGGCGTGTCCAGGTGCTCCGCGGTGAGGAAGGTGCCGGCCGCGCCGCCGGTGAGCACCGCTTGCACCCACCGGCCCGCCCGCAGGCCGCCGGCCAGGTCGAAGATCAGGTGGCGCAGCGGCACGCCGAAGGGGACCTCGTAGACGCCGGGCCGCAGCACCGAGCCGCTGACCGCGAACAGCTTGGTGCCGGCTGATTCGGGCGTGCCCAGCGCGTTGTACCAGCGCGCGCCGTGCATGATGATGGACGGCACCTTCGCCAGCGTTTCCACGTTGTTGATCACCGTCGGCCGGCCCCACAGCCCGGCCTGGGCGGGGTAGGGCGGCCGCAGCCGGGGGAAGCCGCGCTTGCCCTCGATGCTCTCGATGAGCGCGGTCTCTTCGCCGCACACGTACGCGCCCGCGCCCCGGCGCACCTCGATGCGGCAGGCGAAGGGCCCTTCGGCCGATTCGCCGCACAGGTAGCCGGCTTCGTCGAGTTGGCGCACGGCGTTGGTGAAGCGCTCGTAGCCCGACCGGTGCTCGCCGCGCACGTAGATGAACGCGTGCCCCGCGCCGATGGCGTAGGCCGCGATCAGCAGCCCCTCCACCACCCGGAACGGGTCGCCGTCCATCAGCACCCGATCCTTGAACGCGCCCGGCTCGCTCTCGTCCGCGTTGCAGATGATGTAGCGCGGCCCGGGGTTCCGCACGGTGAACTCCCACTTCAGCCCGGCCGAGAACGCCGCGCCCCCGCGGCCCAGCAGCTTGCTGGCCTTCACCTCGGCGATCACTTGGGCGGGGGTCAGCTCCCGCAGCGCCTTGTGCAGCGCGGCCATGCCGCCCTGCGCCCGGTAATCCTCCAGGCTGGCCGGGTCCACCACGCCGACGTTGGACAGCGCCACCTTGACCATGCCGCCGATGCGCAGCCTGGCCGGGACCGGGCTGCCGTCCAGCAGGGTTTCGGCGGTCGCGGGCGCGTGGCGCTCCAGGTTGACCAGCGCGGCCGGGCCGCGGTCACACAGCCCCAGGCAGCGCACCGGCTCCACGGTGAACGCGCCGTCCGCGGTCGTCTCGCCCGGCCCCACGCCCAGGCGGCCGCAGACTTCCGCCAGCACCCGGTCGGCCCCGGCCACCGCGCACGGCCCGTCCTGGCAGACCCGGATCACCTGGCGGCCCACCGGCTCGGTGTGGAACATCTCGTAGAACTCGGTGACGCCGTAGACGTCGGCTGTGGGCATGCGCAGGAACTCGGCGATGTGCTCGCCCGCGGGCCGCGGCAGCCAGCCGCCGAAAATCTCCTGCGCGTCGTGCAGGATTTCGAGCAGGCGCGAGCGCAGCGGGGTCACGGGAGGGGTTTGGGCGAGCGATTTGTGCGCGGCCAGGGATGCTTCAAGCTGGGCGTATCTGGGGTCTGATTGCGTCAGCGCACTATCCATGCGGGTCTCCTGTCCCGGTTTAGAAACCTGGTTTCTCCGAGAAACCAGGTTTCTAAACCGGGATTGTACCTTTGGTTCCATCGGCTGTCAATTAGCCCAGGAATTCCAGATGCACCCGGAATCGAGGCTTTAGCCGGTCTATTGCATTGACATTCATGTGCCAGGCAACCGGCTGAAGCCTCCATTCCAGACGCCTCTAACGATTGCATGTGGGATTCCCGAAATTGGTCTTTGGCAACTGAGACGCGGTGGGTTAGAATAGCCCTGTGCGTAAACGTCTCTACATCGCTTACACCGGCGGCACCATCGGCATGTGCCGGACAGCCGATGGCTATGCGCCCGCGCCCGGCTACCTGGCGGCGCAGATGGCCGAGATGCCGGAGCTGCGCGACCCGCGCATGCCCGCCTACGACATCCACGAGTACGCGCCGCTGCTGGACTCATCCAACATGACCCCGGCCGACTGGATCCGCATCGGGCAGGACATCGTGGCGCACTACGACGCCTACGATGGCTTCATCGTGCTGCACGGCACCGATACGATGGCCTACACGGCCTCGGCGCTGCCGTTTCTGTTGCGCGGCCTGCGCAAGCCGGTCATCCTCACCGGCTCGCAGATCCCGCTGTGCGAGATTCGCAACGACGGCCGTGCCAACCTGATCACCAGCATGGTCATCGCGACCGAGCATCCCGTGCCCGAGGTGTGCCTCTAC
>DAOUAT010000172.1:0-2444 GCA_034433275.1 Anaerolineae bacterium | reverse complement strand
CGGCTGTCGCCGACGTATGCCGCCACCTTCGACGCGGCCGCCATCGGCCGGCACGCGGTGCTCGCAGCCCGGCTGACCCCCGACGACCCGGTGATCGTGTGGCCGTGCGCGCTGGAGAGCGGCCTGTGGGAAGTGACCATCATCGGCTACGACTACCTGGGTGAGCTGTCGGCCATCTGCGGGCTGCTGTTTGCGCACGGCTTCAGCATCATGGACGGGCATGTGTACACGTATGAGCCGGGGCCCAGAAACCAGGTTTCTCGGAGAAACCTGGTTTCTGAGCTCGCGGATACGCGGCGAAAGATCGTGGATGTGTTCCAGGTGCGGGCGGTGGGCGGGGAGCCGGGGGCGGATGTTTGGGAGCGCTACGCGGCCGACCTGGCCGGGCAGGTGCGGCTGCTGCAGGCGCGGGAGTATCGCGCGGCCCAGGGGGAGCTGGCGAAACGGGTGGCCGCGGCCGTGCGGCCAGGGAGCGCAGACACGCCGACCCTACCGCCGGTGGACATTGAGATTGACAACGACGCGTCGCCGGATTACACCGTGCTCCGCATCAGCGCGGCCGACACGCCGGGCTTCCTGTACGAGTTCACCAACGCCCTGGCGCTGAGCGGCATCCACATCAGCCAGGTGTTCGTGGTCTCGACCGCCAACCGGGTGCAAGACACTCTGCTGGTCACCGACACGCGCGGCCAAAAGATCACCGCGGCCGAGCGGCAGCGCGAGTTGCGCGCGGCCACGGTGCTGATCAAGCACTTCACCCACCTGCTGCCCCGCTCGCCCAACCCCGAGGCCGCGCTGCTGCACTTCCACGAATACCTGGGCGAGCTGTTCGGCCGGCCCTCGTGGCCCGATGACCTGGCGTCGCTGGAGCGGCCCGAGGTGCTGGATGCGTTGGCCCGGCTGCTGGGGGTCAGCGAGTTCCTGTGGGACGACTTCCTGCGCATGCAGCACGCCAACCTGTTCCCCGTGGTGGCCGATGTGGCGGGGCTGGCGCAGCCTCGGCGCAAGGTGGAGCTGGCTGCAGACCTGGCCGCGCTGCTGGCCGCCGCGCCGGACGCGCAGGCCCGCCGCGCGGCGCTGAACGCGTTCAAAGACCGCGAGATGTTCCGGGTGGACATGCGCGACATCCTGGGCCGTCTGCGCGACTTCGACCAGTTCTCGGCCGAGCTCACCGACCTGGTGGAGACCGTGGTGGCCGCGGCGACCCACATGGTGCTGGCTGAGCTGGCCGCGCAGCACGGCAGCCCGCGCACGGCCGACGGCCGGCCGATCCCGTTGGCCGCCTGCGTGCTGGGCAAGTGCGGCGGCTTCGAGCTGGGCTACGCATCCGACATCGAGGTGATGTTCATCTACGCGGGGGGCGGCGAGACGGCCGGGCCGCAGGTCGTGAGCGCGCACGCGTTCTTCGAGAAGCTGGTGGCCGAGTTCAACCGCGCGATCTGGGCGCGGCGCGAGGGCATCTTCGAGATTGACCTGGACCTGCGGCCCTACGGCAAGGCCGGGGGCCTGGCAGTATCGTTGGAGGCATTCCAACGCTACTTTGCGCCCGGCGGCCCGGCCTGGCCCTACGAGCGGCAGGCGCTGATCAAGCTGCGCGCGATCGCGGGGGACGGCGAGCTGGGCCGCCGGATTGAAGCGCTGCGCGATGCTTATGTCTACACTGCGGAGAGCTTTGACCTGGCGGCCATGCGCGCCATGCGCGAGCGCCAGCTCCGCCACCTGGCCACGCCCGGCGCGTTCAACGCCAAGTACAGCCTGGGCGGCATGGTGGACGTGGAATACACCGTGCAGGGCCTACAGATGCGGCACGGCGCGGCCCATCCCGGCCTGCGGCTGACCAACACCCGCGCGGCCATCGCCGCGCTGGCCAGCCACGGCATCCTCTCGCAGGAGAACGCCAGCCGGCTGGGGCAGGCGCACCTGTTCCTGCAGCAGCTCATCAATGCGCTGCGCGTGGTGCGCGGCAACAGCAAGGACCTGACCGTGCCGCCCGAGGGCAGCGAAGAATACGCGTTCCTGGCCCGCCGCCTGGGCCACGGCCCCGACCCCGGCCGCCTGGCCGCCGCGCTGAGCGATCACAGCGCGTGGGTGCAGCGGCTGGCCGCGCGGCTGCTGGGGTAGCTGCTGACGCTGGGGTGGGACGCGGACGAGCGCGGATAAACGCGGACAGTTCAATCCTCACTGCGCCGATCCACCTGGCGGCGGGTCTGCTTCACCTGGGCACGGACGCGTTTTTCGGCGATGCGGCGCTCGCGCGCGGCTGCGCTCGGCCGCGTAGCCACCCGGCGCTTGCGCGGCCGCAGCGCCGCGGCCAGCAGCGCCCGGAAGCGCTCGGTGACGTCGGCCCGGTTCTCCAGCTGGCTGCGCGTGGCCGACGAGAAGAGGTGCAGCACGCCGTCGTTATCCATGTACCCCGCCAGCCGCGCCCGAATGCGCTCACGCTG
>DAOUAT010000171.1:0-17453 GCA_034433275.1 Anaerolineae bacterium | reverse complement strand
GCTGTATAGAAGATCTTCAACGTTAACTGCTGATCTGGTGTAAGGGTCTTCAAGGCAACAGGCACAGACTCGGCATATTCAGGATGAGACAATAGCAGTGCGATGACAGCCTGCCGCACGCGTGCGCTAGGTTGCTGCATGAGGTCAGCCAACAGTTGTTCGGGTGGGCGAACCCGCTCCACGGACAAAGCGTCCCGTCGCGAGAGATAACTGATCCCAAGGGCATCCAACTCGGATACCACCTGCTCTTCAGTCGTCATACGGTCATCCCCGTCCTGCCACTTCTCTCACGCAGCACGCTTCACGCCTTCATCATCTGCCGCAACACCGTCTGCAAGATCCCGCCGTTGCGGTAGTACTCGACCTCCACCGGCGTATCAATGCGTGACTGGACCTGGAACTCCTTGACGTTGCCCTGCGCATCGGTCGCCCGCACGGTGTAGCGCTGCTTCGGCGCCATTCGCCCATTCGCTGATTCGCCATTCGCCGATTCGCTAATCCCCACGATATCAAATGTCTCGAACCCCGTCAGCCCCAGGCTCTCGGCGTTCTGGCCGGGCAGGAACACCAGCGGCAGGATGCCCATGCCTACCAGGTTGGAGCGGTGGATGCGCTCGAAGCTCTCAGCGATCACCGCCTTCACCCCCTGCAGGAACGGCCCCTTGGCCGCCCAGTCGCGGCTCGACCCGGTGCCGTATTCCTTGCCGGCCAGGATGATGGTCGGGATGCCGGCCGCCTGGTATTGCACAGCCGCGTCGTAGATGGACACGTGCTGCGTGCTGCGTGTTGCGTGATCCGCTGATTCGCTATTCGCTGATTCACCGATTCCAGCCCCCAGATACACCGTATACCCGCCTTCCACGCCCGGAACCAGCTTGTTCCTGATGCGGATATTCGCGAAGGTGCCGCGCATCATCACTTCGTGGTTGCCACGGCGCGTGCCGTACTGGTTGAAGTCAATCTCGGGCACGCTACGTTCCAGCAGGTAGCGGCCAGCCGGGCTCTTGGCCGCGATGGACCCGGCGGGCGAGATGTGGTCAGTGGTGACGCTGTCGCCCAACACGGCCAACGCCCGCGCACCCACGATGTCCCCGCGCGGGGCGGGTTCGGGCGTCAGGTCAGCGAAATAGGGCGGCTCCTGAATGTAGGTGCTGGCCGGGTCGAAGCGATATGCCGCGTCCTGCGGCACGGCCACCGCGTTCCACATGGGGTTGCCGGTGAACACGTCGCCATACGCCTGCTGGAACATCTCCGGCTGCAGGCTGGCGGCGATGGCGGCCTGGATCTCCTCCTGGCTCGGCCAGAGGTCGCGCAGGTAGACCGGCTGTCCGGCCCCGTCCACGCCCAGCGGCTCCTGCGTCAGGTCAATATCCACCGTGCCGGCCAGCGCGTAGGCCACCACCAGCGGCGGGCTGGCCAGGTAGTTCGCCTTCACCAGCGGATGCACGCGGCCCTCGAAGTTGCGGTTGCCCGAAATGACCGCCGAAACAACCAAATCCTGCGCCTGGATCGCGCTCGAAACCTCTTCCGGCAGCGGGCCGGAATTGCCGATGCAGGTGGTGCAGCCATAGCCCACGGTGTAGAAGCCGACCTGCTCCAGGTGCGGCGTCAGCCCGGCCGCGTCCAGGTAGCGGGTGACGACCTTGGAGCCGGGCGCCAGGCTGGTCTTCACCCACGGTTTGGCGGCCAACCCGCGCCCGGCGGCCCGCTTCGCCAGCAGCCCCGCGGCCACCATCACGCTGGGGTTAGAGGTGTTGGTGCAGGAGGTGATGGAGGCGATGACGACAGCTCCGTGTTCCAGGTCGGCTGGTCCGGCTTGTGGATTGCGTGATGCGTGATGCGTGATGCGTGATGCGTGATCCGGGAACGCTTTGCGGAAGCTCGCCTGCACGCCACCCGCCAGCGCCACGCGATCCTGCGGCCGTTTAGGGCCGGCCAGGCTGGGGACGACCGTCGCCATATTCAGCGCCAGCACGTCGGTGAAGACGGGATCGGGCGTGTCATCCGTGCGGAAGAGGCCCTGGGCCTTGCTGTAATGCTCCACCAGATCCACCAGCGCCTCGCTGCGGCCCGAAAGGCGCAGATACCGGAGTGTTTCATCATCCACCGGGAAGAAGCCCATGGTCGCGCCGTATTCGGGGGCCATGTTCGCAATGGTCGCGCGGTCGGGCAGGCTGAGCTTGCCCACGCCCGGCCCGAAGAACTCCACGAACTTGTCCACCACGCCGCGGGCGCGCAGCATCTGCGTCACGGTGAGCACCAGATCGGTGGCCGTCGCGCCTTCCGGGAGCGCGCCGGTCAGCCGGAAGCCGATCACCTGCGGCGTTAGCATGTAGATCGGCTGGCCCAGCATCACCGCCTCGGCCTCGATGCCGCCCACACCCCAGCCCAACACGCCCAGGCCGTTGATCATGGTGGTGTGGCTGTCGGTGCCGACGAGGGTATCGGGAAACGCCACAATCTCGCCGTCCTGACCCCTGACCCCTGACCCCTGACCCCTGCCAACCCGCACCACACTCGCGAGATACTCCAAATTCACCTGATGCACGATGCCAGTCGCCGGGGGCACGACGCGAAAGTTGGCGAACGCGTTCTGGCCCCATTTCAGGAATTCGTACCGCTCGCGGTTGCGCTCGAACTCGCGCTCGGCGTTGTAGAACAGCGCGTTCTTGGAGCCGAAATCGTCCACCAGCACCGAGTGGTCAATGACCAGATCCACGGGGATGAGCGGGTTGACGCGCGTCGGGTCGCCGCCCGCGCGAGCCATGGCCGAGCGCATCGCGGCCAGGTCCACCACCGCGGGCACGCCGGTGAAGTCTTGCATCACGACGCGCGCGGGCTTGAACGGCAGCTCCATCGGGGCCGGGTTGGCCGCGTCCCACGCGGCCAGGCGGCGCACGTCTTCTTCGGTCACGGCGAAGCCATCCACCTGGCGCAGCAGGGCCTCCAGGAGGATCTTGATCGAAAACGGCAAGCGGGAGATCTGCCCCAGGCCGGCTTCTTCCAGCGCGGCCAGGCGGTAGTAGGCGATCGGCTCACCGGCGCCGGGCAAGAGGGCGCGGGCGCTGAAGGGGTCGTGGCGATTCTGGGTCATCGGATTCGCTCCTGGCGCAAGCCGGCGGCTTACGGTACTGTATGCGTGAGATTATATCTGGCAGGGGGAGGGGTGTCAATTTGTGCGTCGTTCGGGCGCTATTTGAACCCGTAGATGAAAGGATTGCTTCCACGCACAGCTTGCGTTATAATCTTGTCACACTCTAGCGCACACTTCGTAGAAGCAGTGCAACCGTGGAACCCGCCCAGGCAACAGCACCCGCGACCCTGCGAGTCCATTTGCTCGGCGGCTTTCGCCTCGAGGCTGAGGGCGAAGCGCCACCCGCCATCGTGCAGCCGCGCCTGCAATTCCTGTTGGCCTATCTCCTGCTGCACCGCGACCAACCCATTTCGCGCCAGCAGCTCGCCTTTGCGTTCTGGCCGGATACTTCTGATGCGCAGGCGCGCAACAACCTGCGCAACCTGCTGCACCGGCTGCGCGAGACGCTCCCCGAAAGCGAACGTTGGATCATACTGGATCGGCAAACGATCCGATGGCGATCCGATCCAGCTTGTTCGTCAGATGTAGCCGAGTTCGAGGCAGCCCTGGCGCAGGCCCAGCAGGCCCATGAAGAGGGGAAACGCGGGCCCGAGATCGAAGCGCTGGCAAACGCGGTCGCCCTGCACGCTGGTGATCTGCTGTCCGACTGTTACGATGACTGGGTTGCACCGCTGCGCGAACAACTGAGCCAGGCCGCGCGTGCCGCGACCGCACAGTTGGCCGCGCTCATGGAAGCGACAGGCGATTTTCAGGCTGCCATCAACTACATCCAGCGACTGCTGCGCGACGACCCGTTGAACGAGGCGACCTACCGTGAACTGATGCGCCTGCACCTGGCCAACGGCGATCGCGCCAGCGCCTTGCGGATCTACCACGCTTGCGCCAGCCAACTCCGCCGCGAGCTCGGGGTGGATCCCGGCCCCGCCACCCAGACCCTGCACCTGCAGGCGCTGCAGGCGGGCGACCTCCCTGCCCCGCAGGTTGCGCCGATGCCTGCGCTGCCCGCCCTGGTGGGCCGCCAGGCCGAATGGGCGCAGTTGCAAGCTCTCTGGCGTCGCGCGACGGCCGGCCATGCCCAGTTCGCGCTCCTGGTCGGCGAGACCGGCAGCGGCAAAACCCGGCTGGCCGAGGAGTTGATCGCGCTGGTAAATCGGCGACTGCAGATCACGGCGGTGGCGCGCTGCCTGGCCACCGAGCAGACCCTGGCTTATGCACCCGTGGCCGCCCTGCTCCGCACCCCTGCGCTCCAGTCGCGACTGCTGCAGCTTGAGCCAGCGTGGCTGACCGAGATCAGCCGGCTGCTGCCGGAGCTGCACGCGATCCGCCCTGAACTGACCGAGCCCGGCCCCATGACCGAGCCCTGGCAGCGCCAGCGCCTCTTCCAGGCTCTGACCCATGCCATCCTGCCTCCGAAAACAAACGCAGGCGCCGCCCAAGCGGCCATCCTGCTGATGGTGGATGACCTGCAATGGTGCGATCCCGACACGTTGGATTGGCTCCGCTACCTGTTGGAGCACGCCGCGGCCGCGCCCCTGCTGGTGCTGGCAACCGCGTGCTGCTGCGAGCTGGCGAGCGACAACCCGGTGGAGACGCTGTACCTGAACCTGGAACGCCGCGGCCAGGCGAGCCGCATCGAGCTGTCTCTGCTGCCGGGGCCGGCTGCGGCCGAACTGGCGGTCGCCGCTGCCGGCCGTGACCTCAGCCCGGTTGAGTTGGCCTATCTGGACCGGGAGGCCGAGGGCAATCCGCTCTTCATCATCGAGATGGTGCGCGCGGGCCTTGACCTGGCTGATCCGGGGCGCCGGCCGCGGGAGGCTGCCGCGGCGCACACCACGCGGCCCGACGACGATCCCCTGCCCCCCAGAGTCGAGGCCGCGATCCGCCGCCGCCTGGCTGAGCTGTCCCCAGCCTCGCGCGAGCTGGCGCAAACCGCGGCCATAATCGGCCGCACCTTCACGGTAGACGTGCTGGCGGGCATCAGCCGATTGAACGAGGACGCGTTGCTGCACGGACTGGACGAGCTGTGGCGGCGCCGGATCATCCGCGAGCAGGGCGCGACCGCCTACGATTTCAGCCATGACAAGTTGCGAGCCGTGGCCTATGCGGGCCTCAGCCCCGTGCAGCGCCGGGTGCTGCACCGCCGCGCCGCTGAGACGCTGGCTGCGCTCGCCTCAACGGCCGACGGAGCCGGCGAACTCGCTGCCCAGTTGGCCCACCATCACCTGGCCGCCGGCGATGAGCAAAAGGCGCTGGGTTACCTCATCCAGGCCGGGGATCATACGCGGGTGATGCATGCGCATCAGGAGGCGATCGGCTACTACGAGCGCGCCATCGCGCTGCAACGCCGCCTTAACCGGCTCGATGCCGCGGCCCGCACCTTGATGAAACTCGGCCTTACCTACCATCATGCCCTCGACTTCCCCCGCGCGCGCCAGGCCTACGAAACTGGCTTTGACCTGTGGCTACATGCGTCCGCTGCCCGACCCGGCAGGATCCCCACCACCTCCCAAACCCTGCGCAGCCATTGGGGCTCGCTGACGACACTGGATCCCGGCCTGGTGGGTGACTTCAATACCGTGGTGATCGTTGAGGAGCTTTTTGCCGGCCTGGCCGATCACGGCCCCGATGCGGAGGTGGCGCCTGCGTTAGCCGCCTCTTGGGATGTGGAGGAAGGCGGCAGGCGCTATGTGTTCCATTTGCGCCGGAATTTGTGCTGGAGTGACGGCGCGCCGCTGGTGGCCCAGGACTTTGAGGCCGGCTGGCGGCGCGTGCTCCACCCGGAAACGAAGGCCAGTTGCGCTAATTTCTTGTATGATGTGCGGGGCGCCAGAGCCTACCACAACGGCGAAATAGCCGATCCAAGCGCCCTGGGGGTGCTGGCGGTGGATGATCGGACCCTGGTGGTGGAGTTGGAACAATCTGCCAGCTATTTTCCCCACCTGTTGGCCAACCCCGTGACCTATCCGATCCCGCGCCACGTGGTGGCGGCGTATGGCGCGGCATGGACCGATCCTGAGCATATCGTATCGAACGGCCCGTTTGTGCTGGAGAAGTGGCGGCGCGGGGAGCGTATGATCCTGGGCCGAAATCCGCGCACCAGCGCGCCCTTCAGCGGAAACATCCAACGCGTCGACCTCGCACTGGAGAATGATGCCGCCACCGTGATGGCAGCCTACGAGGCGGATGCCCTAGATGTCATACAACTTGATTATCGCTTCTCAGTGGCAGAGCGGCACGCCATTCGAGAGCGACACGTCGGTGATCTGGTCTCAGCGCCCCGCTTCACCACCTGGTTCCTGGGCTTTGACACTGATCGGCCGCCGCTGCACGATCTGCGCGTGCGCCAGGCGTTGACACTGGCCGTGGACCGCGAATACATGGCCGGTGCGGTGCTGCACGGCTTTGCGACCCCGGCCACCGGCGGCTTCACGCCCCCCGGTATGCCCGGTCATGTCGCCGGCATCGGGTTGCCCTACGACCCGAGGGCCGGACGACGCCTGCTGGCCGAGGCAGGTTACCCGGACGGCCGCGGCTTTCCCACGTTCACCTTTGTGTGCGAGCGGACCGTTGCCGATCAAGCCAGTTTCCTCCAGGCTCAGTGGCAGGACAATCTCGGCGTCAACCTGACATTAGAGGCCGTTGACTGGCCAACCTTCGTGCGCCGCATGGAGGGGGAACGCCTCCCTATCTACTACTCCGCCTGGCGGGCCGATTACCCCGACCCCGACAACTTCCTGCGGGTGGCGCTGGAATGGCGCAAGACGCGGTGGCACGACGCTGAGTTTGCCGCGCTGATCCGGCGTGCGCAAGACCTCACGGATCCAAGCTCCCGACTGGCGACCTATGCGCAAGCCGAGCACCGGCTGTTAGCGCAAGCCGTCATCGCGCCGCTGAATTACCGGCGAGCATACTTCCTGGTGAAACCGCGCATCACACGCTACCCCATCTCCGGCCTCCGCCCCTGGTTCTGGCAAGACGTCCTCATCAATCCTGCGTAACCTTCATTCCTGCTGCCCTTTGCTCCTCATGTCATTCTGAGCGACCACCGGGAGCGAAGAATCTCTCGCACCCCCTGGATTTTCCCGAGCAACACGTGTAAATTTCCATGAAACGATTTTGAAACGATAGTCGTGTTATTCTTGTGATGAACTTGTACGTCGCATTGGAAGAGAAACGTCTATGACCCGAAGCGCCGCCGATCCACCGGCCCGACAAACCGAATCGCACCTTTTCACCGTCCGGCTGTGGGCCGAGCAGCTGGCCGCCGGTCAGTTCGAGTGGCGTGGGAAGGTCACGCACGTGCTGAGCGGGGAGACGCGCTACTTCCGGGAGTGGCCGGCGCTGCTGGGGTTCCTGGCGGCCGCGCTGGCGGAAGCCGATCTGAAACAACCGACTTTAACTTCAGAGGAGATGCCCATGAGCGACAAACGGGCACGCCGGCATTGTTTGATGGTGAGCCAGGAGGCCGATGAAGGGACGCCGGGCTCGGCCATCATCTGGTATCTCGACTGGCTGGACGACCAGGGGGTCCCGCACTCGGAGCAGCTCGACAGCCATTACCAGGGCTTCAAGCAGTTGGGCACGGCCGGCTGGCGGCTGGTGCAGGTGATCGAGCGGCCCGCGGCGGCGGGGGTTTTCGATGGGCCGGTGGGCGCCAGCACGCACTACTACTTCAGCCGGCCGGCGCGCGGGCGCGGGTAGCGGGAAGAAGGGAAAACGACGGCGCGCTGGCTTCACCTGCGCACGGCATGAAACGAATTCTTCGTGAAGTTTTACGTTAAACGATTTTTTAAACGATGGATGTGCTATATTTGTCCTGTAATCGTGCAAGTTAAGTACACTGATAAGGAAATGACCAGGCCATGAGCCAGAATCCCGTTGAAGTCCAGGTTTGGGCGCAGGGCCCGGCCCGCTGACCATACTGGGGCGGGTGACCACCTACCCCACAACAACAAGGCCATGCGGCGGAACGTGTGCTCGCGGTTCCGATCGAGTGAGGTGAGCGTGGCGCCGCATCTGGTCACGCGGTTGAAGGCGCCGGTGGGGTGATGTGCAGGGCGATCAGGCCCTGCCCGGCATGTACTTTTCTTGCCAAGGCGCGACGCTATGAGACCATGAGAAATCAACCAACGAAGGAAGGATGCACAGCATCACTTGGGCTTACTGACCAAGAGGTAGGTAACGGCCAACAAGGACGTTTCAATTCTATCAAAAGGAGACTGCTGAGATGTCAGACACAGAACTATTCAAGGCACAGGTTCGCATGATGGCCATGCATGCCGCCATCACGCTCTACTGCTGCCATCGGCAGGCAGGGGACGCGCACAACGGCGATGGGGATATGACGCCTGGGCAGATCGAGGAACTGCTTCCGCAACTGATGCGACTGCGGGACACATTGCTCACGACTGCCCTCGTAGAAGGGCCGATCTGATTTCAAAAATCCACAAACACACTTACAGGAGGCTAACATGGACTTCGAACTATCACTTTCAACCAACCCTCGCTTCTCATCTCGGTTGCCGGATTCGGCGCCGGATCCTGTAGCCAGCATTCTGGAAGCCCTGAAGGAAAGAGTCACTGAACTGGGCTGCCCGGAATGCTGTAGTGGCTTTCCGCTGACCTTCGTCAAGGAAAGCGCAGACTTAGAGGGCGGCGGCACGATTATCGGTAATGGGTTCAAGCTGAAGAAGGTAATGGGAATTACCGATGACTTCGTGCTGGCAGAAGGCGGTAACGGTGTCGCTATCAACATCGGAAAGCTATCGCCCGGCGAGACTATTGATATAGAGTCGTTTGCACGACCCAATGACGAACCCGTCCACGCAGCCCTACTCGTGGGTCGAGAAGGGGTGATGAGCAGGCTAGAGACTCTGGAACCAAGCCTGCGAAAACTTGCTGAAAGCCCGCAATTTAGAGAGAAGTTGGGTTCGTTCGACGCCATCGGCTTTGCCGAGTTCCCGCTGGTGCTGCGAACCAACGACCCGTTGATCACCTGAGCCGGCAATCTCATCTTGCACGCAGTGAGGACAACATGTCGCGATCTTACCAGCACGCTGACGCGCAACTCCCTGAGTTGGGAGTGGGTATCACCTTCGCGCCAGAGATCGAGCCACTCCTGGATGCCAGGCCCGAGCTCTTCGATGTGCTCGAATTCGAGCCGCAAACGAGCTGGGTCGAAGTGCCGGGAGAGTCGGCAGCCTACCGGCCCGACGAGCGCACCCTGGCGCGGCTGGTAGATTATCCGATGCGGAAGCTCGTGCATAGCGTCGGGACTCCCGTCGGGGGCACGGTCCGGCCTGATCCGGATCAACTGGCCCTGCTGCGTGCAGCCATCGAGAAACTAAAGTCGCCGTGGGCGAGCGATCATCTCAGCTTCAACTCAACACCCGAGTTTCGCACGGGCTTCTTCCTGCCACCCCGACAGACCCCTGCAGGGGTGGCAGTTGCCTGCACATCAATTCAGGATCTGCAGATGGGCCTGGGCGTGCCGGTCGCCGTCGAGACGGGCGTGAACTACCTGCAAAGGCGTTCTGATGAGATGCCCGACGGCCGGTTCGTCGGTTCTGTGGTGCGCAGCGCAGGCTGTGGGCTGCTGCTTGATCTGCACAACATCTTCGCTAATGCTTTAAACGGTCGCCAAACCGTCGCTGAGTTCCTGGCCGAGATCCCGTTGGAACGGGTCTGGGAAATTCACCTGGCCGGCGGCATGGAGTTGGATGGCTTCTGGGTAGATGCACACTCAGGAGCCATCCCCGACCCGCTGTTCGAAGCCTCACGGATCATCGTCTCTCGTCTACCCAATCTCAAAGCGATCATCTTCGAGATCTTCCCTTCCTTTGTGGAAACCGCGGGCGCCGCTGTGATCTACGCCCAAATGGAACGGTTGCGCGAGCTCTGGTCGCTGCGCGGCACAGCCGTAGGCGAGCCGCTGCCTGTGCGGCCCAGTCGCATAGCGGCGCCGGTATCTCTTGATGAAGGCCCCTCTCCGGAGATGTGGGAGCGCGCGCTGGGCGACCTGGTCATCGGCAGGACGCCTGGCGCCGAAACACTGAGTCGTGAGTTGGCCGGCGACCGCGGTGTGCCGCTGGTCGCCGCGATGATCCGCGAGTTTCGGGCTTCCATGCTCGTCCGGGTGTTGCCCATGTCCATGCGGCTGCTCCTCCTGACGCTCGGCACAGACACGGTACGTGCCTTGATGGGGGATTGCTGGACGCAAGTTCCTCCGCAAGGATACGCGTCGGCCGAGGCAGAGGCTTTCGCTGCCTATCTCGCCGCGCGGCGCCTGGAGATCCCATACCTGGAAAAGGTGCTGGCGTTCGAACGCGCCAATGCCGCTTCCCTGGTTGACGGAAAGTCCCGGGTTATGCACTTCGACTTTGATCCTGTGCCCGTTTTTGAGGCACTCGCAGATGGTACGCTGTTTGCCGGCGAACCGGAACGGATTGACCTGGAGATCGTGTTGACCGGCAACGGCCCGGAGGGCGCCACGCTGGAGCCAGGGTCAGGGTATCACAAGTTTCCGTTCCATTGAGTGCGTCAACGGTGCATAGGAACTTGGTGTAATGGAAACACCGATGCATCTCAGGGTTTAGGAGGAATTAGTCATGGCAGTTGAACATCGCTGGCCTGTCACAGGCTACTCAATTACCGTGCAGTCGGGAGGATGGGGCTGGATCAAGCTCAACGACGGCGATCAAGTTGCAGGCTATATCTACGTTACTGATGAGATTGCAGACATTCCGCGCTTTGGCGCGGAACACAGTAAGCACCCGTATGTCGTGATGGCAGTCTCGACTGCTCAGTGGCACATGATCCTCGACATCCTGCGGCATGAACAGCCGTTGCACATTCGCGGGTTCCGGTCAGATGGCGGCGAGGTGTCGGCGTTCTTCGGCACCAGCACCAACGAACCGGCTGGTGAAGAAGAGTAGCAGGTCGTGATCATCCATTTGGGGTCCCTGGTGCGCGCAATGAACATTGAACAGATAGGGCACACCGCAGTCTCAATTTGCGTTTGAATAGAAGCCCACCAAATCCACCAAATCCAAGAACAAGGAGAAATGAACCATGCCTCGCATGACACACGGATCGACGGTGTCCCTGGAAACTGTCCAGGCCACCATTAACGCGATCAACGCCCTCAATAACGGCGTGTCTAGCCCCATCGTACTCGCCGCGCCGCGGCGTCTGACTGAGTTCGGCTACATGCTTGCAGATCTGCAGGCCGACCCCGAGAATCTGCTTCCCAAAAGGCCAGAGATGGATGAAGCCGGAAACCCCGTTCCAAATCCGGACTCAGACCCAGGCACAGTGGCTAACCTGATCAGACTTGGTGAGACGATGAGAGACACCGAGCCTGATACCTCAATCGGCGATAACGGTGACATCCCCGCCGCCTACACCTATTTGGGTCAGTTTATCGATCACGACATCACGCTGGAAACCATATCCGACGCTTTCGGAGCTCTCGACAACCCAAAGATCTTCTCCTCCGAACAAGTGCTGCAACGGATCAAAAATCAGCGGACGGCTACGCTGGATCTTGATAGCGTTTACGATCCGCCTGCCCCGTTTGATGGAGAACGCATGAAGCTGGGTGAGGTGTTCCCAGTAGGGAATCATGTACCTGGCAAAGATAAGGACAATGACCTGCCTCGGTCAGATCCAGATCCTAACCCTAAATTCGATCGTTTCGCCTTGATCGGGGATGCCCGCAACGACGAGAATCTGGTTGTTGCGCAACTGCACGTGGCCTTTTTAAGCGCACACAATGAGATCGTCAACCGCGGACAATCCTGGGACAGTGCGCGCCGGATCCTCCGCCAGCTTTACCAGTGGATCGTGATCAAAGACTTCCTGCCCAAAATCGTTGGTAATGACATTGTGAAAGACATCCTGGACAGGGGCAGCAACCGTTTCTATAGACCCAGCGATGCGGAGTTCTTCATGCCACTTGAGTTCTCGGTGGCAGCCTATCGCTTCGGCCACAGCATGGTGCGCGCCAATTACAACCACAATATCAACTTTCCCAACGCTACCCTCGGTCAGCTCTTCTCATTTACTGCGCTTAGTGGTGAGATCGACGCCCCGGAATTTGGAGCTCCGGAGTTCCCAACCCTGCCTCAAAACTGGGTGATCCAATGGGAGAACTTTGTTAACCGGGTGGATCAGAATGGCAACGTAATCTCGGCAGAAAACCCGACGCGGAAGATTGATACTCAGCTTGTCGAGCCGCTATTTCAGCTCAAAGAGCACGGTGTCCAACTGCCCGGCGTTGCGGCACGTTTGGCTGTTCGCAACTTACTGCGCGGCTACATGCTGCGCATGCCCACTGGTCAGGCTGTGGCCGACGCAATGGGCTTCACCAATACTGCTGTAGGGCCAGGCAAGAACAGACTGAGCAACCAGGAGATACAGGATCTTATCGAAGCTAAGGCTGATGGTGCAGCTCACATGGATTTGGACGACAGGAACAAGCTTAAGGAATCACGTTTCGACGAACGGACACCTCTGTGGTTCTACATTCTGGCAGAGGCTGAGCTGCTGGAGGACGGCAGGCATCTTGGCCCCGTGGGCGGCACCATCGTCGCGGAAGTACTGATTGAACTGGTGCGTCGCAGTGCGGACTCGATCTTGGATCTGGGCGCGGACTGGAATCCCTCCAAGCTTAGAGACGACTTCACGCCGCTACCCGGTGACCCAGACTTCAATCGATTCATGGACCTATTGACCGCGAGCTTCGGCCTGCCGTCCCTGCTAAGGCTAGCAAAGGTGCTATAGCATCGGGCCAATTGCACTATGGCCCTGGCTTATCTCTCGTCAGCCCTTGGGTTGCGGCCAGGATCAGGTCAGGGCCTGTTTCCATCGTCGTAATTCGCAGCTTCGACTGCCAATTCGCCGAAGGTAACCGCAAACGCAGCCGTTCCGAAACCACGAAGGAGAACTCACCATGGCCCCACCTTCTACAAGCGAAGGAAGTTACACCTGGCGAGGAGGACGCAAGATCCTGCTCGAAAAGATGGAAGATCGCTTCACAGTGATGCCTAGCGATAACCGACAGCTAGAGCGCATCCGATCTATCGCCGGTGCACGCGCCATCGAACCGGTCACCAATCAAGTGTTCAGAGTCGAAACCGCAGCCACTCAACGAGACGGGGTGATGAAACAACTACGATCGCCGGCATTCCGAACCGTAGTGCATCATGCATATAAGCCTGCCGGATCTGATGGCACGATCTACTACGTCACAGATCGCATTCTGGTCAGTTTCAAACGTCAAGTCAAGTCGGCAGCCATCGACACTCTGCTGAACAAGTACGCTCTGCGGCTGCTCAAGGCCTACCCATTCCGTCCAAATACCTTCCTGGTTCAGGTGACTGATACCAGCGGCGCCAATCCTGTCAAGATCGCCAATCGGCTAGCCGCAGAACGCGAAGTGCGGACCGCCGAGCCGAACATGGTCAATCGCTTTCAGCCGATGTATCTCCCCTCCGATCCGCTCTTTGTCCATCAGTGGCATCTGCATGCCGAGGACGGACCTCAGGTATTGGGGGCCGCTTCTGTCAGCGCGCCAGAGGCATGGGAGATCACCCGTGGCCAGCGAGGTGTTGTGATCGCCGTGATTGATGATGGCTTCGATCTCAGTCACCCGGATTTCACTGGACCGGACAAAGTGGTTCATCCGAAGGATTATGTGGACGGTGATGCTAACCCGTTTCCTGACACTCGCAACCAGGACTATCATGGAACACCCACGGCCGGTGTGGCAGTGGCTGAGAGCAACGGTGTAGGCGTGGTGGGCATCGCTCACGGGTGCGCTTTCATGCCCGTGCGTTTTCCTCTAGCCGCGGACGACGACTTCTTAATCGACCTATTCACAGAGGTCGGCTCCAAAGCAGACGTAATCTCCTGCAGTTGGGGACCACCCCCCGTGTTTGCACCACTACAAAGCGACTTCTATTTCCTGCTTGAACAGCTGGCGGCAAAGGGCGGTCCGCGCGGGAAAGGGTGCGTAATTTGTTTCGCTGCTGGCAACTTCAACGCACCCATTGCAGACATGGTAAATCCAACAAACTTCGCCTGGTTGGATGCCGGCAATGGGATCCACCGAGCAACGGTGGGGCCAATCCTAAACGGCTTGGCCGCGCATCCCGACGTCATTGCGGTAGCTGCATCAACCAGCCTCAACAAACACGCCGCCTACAGCAACTGGGGACCAGAAATCAGTGTGTGCGCACCTAGCGACAATTTCCATCCATTGCTTCCTGGTGCGTTCGTTCCTGGTCGAGGCATTTGGACAACTGACAACGAGGCTTTCGGCTTGGACTTCCAGCCGGGCAGTCGGTTCACCGGTGGCTTCGGCGGCACATCTAGCGCGACGCCTTTAGCCGCCGGTGTGGCAGCCCTGGTCTTGTCGGCTAATCCAGATTTGACTGCACTGGAAGTGCGGAGCATCTTACAAAAGACCGCCGATAAGATCCTCGACACCGATCCGGACATTGTCAGCGGCGCCAATCGAGGTCAATATGACGATGCGGGTCGTTGCGACTGGTTTGGCTTCGGCAAGATTAATGCGGCCGCTGCTGTGAAGGAAGTGCAGCGGTTGCACGTAGACGGATAGGCGTCATTGGGTTCGTACTTGATCGCGCCGTACAAATCTGGTTGGCGAGCACTGGTTGACGGTTGATGACGCCGCCATCGCTGCATCAGATGTGATTCAACGCCAGCGGCAGCAAGCGCATAGAGATCGTTGAAGCTCTTGATCGTCCATCCAGGGAGGGCAACCTATGACCGAATCACCTTCACCCACCCCGCCCAAACGCGCCACCCCACCCGCCTTCCTCCGCGGCTTCAACGTCGAGGACCTGATCCTCTACGTCTTCTCGCTGCTGACGCTGGTGATCTTTGCGCTCTTCTTCTACCAGCACTACGTCACCACCGTGCGGCCGGAGGCGACCGCGCCGTTGGCGGCCGGGTGGCTGGCGCCGGCAGGGGATGACCTGTGCCTGGACTACATCAAGGCGCAGGTGACCACCAGCGCGCTGCGCTACGACCAGGCCCGTATCGCCACGGCCACCAACGCGGTGCGGCGCAGCCTGGCGTTCCTGATCGGCATGATCGGCTTCATGTTGGGTTGCATCATCGTGATCCGCGGGGTGCGCGATGCCCCGTTCGAGGCGGAGGCCTCGGCCGAAAACAAGGCCAGGATTCGCCTGGTCACCAGTTCGCCTGGCATGGTGGTAGTCGTGCTGAGCGCAATTATCATTATGGCGGTCGTGTTGCTTGATGACAAGGTCGAGGTGCGGGATGAGGGAATCTCCCTGCCGGAGCAGTGCGTGGCGCTGGCGCTGCCTGCGACGGAGTTGCCCGTGCACCTGCAGAAATGAGGGAGGCTCTGCCATGAGAAGTAAACACCTGGCGCGGCGCAGCTTGCTGGTGGCCTGCCTTGCGCTGCTCGTGCTGGCAGGCTGGAACGGCGCAGGGCAGGGCACAACATCCGGGGGGATATGGGTCTCAGCGCAAACGGGCAGCACGGCGGCCGGCGATGCCGAGCGGCTGCGGATCACCCTGGACGTGCTCGAAAGCAACGCGGTCTCGCTCAGGCAGGCGTATGAAACGACGAAGGATTGCCGGTCGCTGCGCCAGGCCCAGGACGTGGCAGAGGCGCTCCTTGTCCTGGCGCCGGCCGGGTCCGCAAGCTATCGCCGCGGCAAGGCGGAGTGGGACAGGATCAGCAGCCAGATGCCGCGCTGTAATCCGGCCGGCGCCACCCTGCCCAGCAGCGGGGGTGCGGGGGCGACCGCTGCCGGCGCTGTCGTCATTCAGGGCGGGGGCGGCTGCACCAACGGGCTGGTTGCCGAGTTGCTGGGCCAGGATCACGCCTTCATCCAGGATTACGCCGAACGCGCCAGCATTGCGCTGGACCTGACTGCTATCGCCAGCGCGGAGCGCATTCTGCTGGATGTGACGCCGGCCGGCCGCGGTGTGGGTGGCGAACTGCCGTTTACAACCATCCAGGCGAGTTGTGATCCTAACGGGCCCGGTGTCAAGGGGATGAGCGACGCCATCTTCGCCTACTTCCTGATGACCGAGCAGCAAAGGAATACCTGGCTACAGGACATCCCGCAGTCGCTTCGAGGCTTCGTGCCGGGGTCACCGTTCACTAGCCCGACGCTATCGCCGTGGCCGGTGGGACCTTTTGCGCCGAGTCCCACCAGGCCGTTTTTCGATCCAGGCTATCCGGCACCGCTTCCTCGCGCGGGCAACACGCCGTTCCCGGTGCGCACGCTCCCGCCGCCGTGAATGAACGAGCGGATTGAGGTCGGCACACGTAACATGAATCAGACGCGCCACGACTCGCACCTCTTCACCCTCCGCCTGTGGCCGCAATCGCGGGCCAACGAGCCGATGACCTGGCGCGGGGAAGTGACGCACGTTCTCAGCGGGGAGACGCGGCACTTCCGGGAATGGCCGGCGCTGGTGGCGTTCCTGGCGGAAGCGCCCGTGTTCCAGCCCCACACCTCGATTAACCCAACGCCACTTTCAGGAGATGACACAATGAACGAGGACCACGCGCAACGTCACTGTTTGATGGTGAGCCAGGAGTCCGGCGAGGGAACGGCCGGCTCGGCCATCATCTGGTATCTCGACTGGCTGGACGACCAGGGGGTTCCGCACTCGGAGCAGCTCGACAGCCACTACCAGGGCTTCAAGCAGTTGGGCACGGCCGGCTGGCGGCTGGTGCAGGTGATCGAGCGGCCCGCGGCGGCGGGGGTCTACGATGGGCCGGTGGGCGCGAGCACGCACTACTACTTCAGCCGGCCGGCGCGCGGGCGCGGGTAAGCCGATGCCAGGCGCGGAGAGAAGGAGAACTTGGGGAACATGCGCTCACAAGGGCTGTTATGGTTGGCCGCCGGCTGCGCACTCACAGGCTTGCTGTGCGGCGCCCTCTTCATTCCCGACTGCGCCCGGTGCGACGGCTGCGGTTACGTCCGCAACTGACCGCCTGGCGCCCCTGGCCGACACGGCAACGCCGCAGGCGACGAGATATGCCTTCCTGCCTGCAATCATGGGCCCGGTGCCGCCGACGCCCACGCCCACCGCTACCCCAACCCCGACCCTGACCCCGACGGTGACAGCAACCCCGTCACCCACCCCCACGCGCACGCCCAGCATGGTGCTCAATCCCATCTGCTGGTGGTTCCCACTCGGCCCGTCGGATCGGGATGATGTTGCGTGCAGCTCCACCGATGGCCTGGTCATCCGGCGGTTCAACATCAGCCACACCATTGTCGCCTGCTGCGGCACGAACGGGGCGAAGCACTACGCGATCGCGGTGGAAGCCGCCAAGACCGCG
>DAOUAT010000170.1:0-4036 GCA_034433275.1 Anaerolineae bacterium | reverse complement strand
TCGATCATGGGCTTTCGTATGTCCTTGAGTTATGGTGTGTCTTTACCACAACTCTACCACGAAAGCCCGGTTAGCTCATATCCGACTCACCGCCATTTTGGCGAGGGTATTGATATCGTCACACAATTTGTGCTCGTTACGTAATATTGAGTGTAATGCAGCGATGTTAGATTTCCGTGAGTTGTGTATTAGCGTTCTGTTAGACGCCCCTTGGATGTCGAAAGGCTATTGTCAAAAACGCGTTCCTATGTTATGCTTATGCTGGTTGTGTAACGACCAGAAGCAGGCGACTCGATCCGCAATTCTCTAAATATGATGAAGGAGGCACAATGCGCATCAATGAAATCCGTGGTATTCAGGTGAGCACGGCTGAGAAGTTGGCCGCTGCCGGCATCAGCACATCCGATCTATTGTTGGAGGCTGGCAAAACCACCGCCGGGCGCAAGGAGTTGGCTGCCAAGATCGGCGCCGACACGAAAGAAGTCCTTGAACTGGTGAACCGGGCCGACCTGGCCCGCGTGCGTGGGATCGGTGAGATCTACAGCAACCTTTTGGAGGAAGCGGGGGTGGATACCGTGGTCGAGTTGTCTCGCCGCGTCCCTGCGAACTTATTGGCAAAGCTGATTGATCTCACCCAGGCGGGTCATGCCCGGCGCGCGCCGACGCTGGCGCAGGTGGGAGACTGGGTGAAGCAGGCCAAGGAACTGGGCCGCATCGTC
Organism: Anaerolineae bacterium; assembly: GCA_034433275.1. Classification (GTDB taxonomy): domain Bacteria; phylum Chloroflexota; class Anaerolineae; order CG2-30-64-16; family CG2-30-64-16; genus DAOUAT01. The sequence continues at coordinate 3,317 of DAOUAT010000170.1, read as the reverse complement.
GAGTACTAATAACCTGACAAAGCCGCACCCTTAACCCTGAGGCCGGATTTCCATACGAAATCCGGCCTTGGCTTTTCCTGGGGCGAGTTTGTATCGGTCACACCCCGGCCGCGTCGGCCAGGGTGCGACCAGTGGCCAGCAACGCCTGCACCGTATCGGCCGAGTGTCCTTCGGCGTAGACGCGCAGCACGGGCTCGGTGCCCGAGGGGCGGATCAACAGCCAGCTATCGTCGGTCAGCAGATACTTCACGCCATCACGGGTGTTGATGGTGGCCACCGGGATGCCGGCCAACTGCGTGGGGGCCAGATCAACCAGCGTCTTCACCAACGTCTTCTTGTCAAAGGGCTTCACTTTGAAGTCGTTGCGCGCATACTCGAACTGGCCGATCGCGTTCATGATGTCAGCCAGCAGTGCCTCAGGCGATTGACCATAGTGCGCCACCACTTCGGCCAGCAACAAGCCCATCAGCACGCCATCTCCTTCGGGAATATGCCCCTTGATGCTGATGCCGCCCGATTCCTCCCCGCCGATCAAGACGTTCTCCGTCATCATCAGGTCGCCGATGTAGTTGAAGCCGACCGGCGTTTCGTGCAACGCCAGGCCATAGCGGCCAGCTAACCGGTTCAGCATCTGGGTGGTGGAAACCGTTTTCACCACAGCGCCGCGCAGGCCCCGGCTTTCGACCAGGTAACGCAGCGCCAGGGTCATGATGCAGTGCGGATCAATAAACCGGCCCGACGGCCCGACCGCGCCGGTGCGGTCCGCGTCGCCGTCGGTGGCCAGGCCCAGGTCGAAATGGCCTTCGGTGATCAGATCCATCAGCGGCTGCAGATGTTTGGCGATGGGTTCCGGGTGGATGCCGTTGAAGCCCGGGTTCATCTCCCCGCGAATCTCAGCCACCTGCGCGTCGGCCTCGGTGAGCAACCGGCGCAGGTACCCCCGGCCAGAACCGTACATGCTATCCACGGCGACGCGCAATTTGGCGCGGGCGATGGCCCGAAAGTCAATCAGCGTGTGGAGGTGCGCCGCGTAGACAGGGAACGGATCAAACCGGGTGACCAGCCCCTGCGCCAGCGCGTCTTCGATCGCCAGGGGGCGCGGCTGGCGGCCGGCGGCCAGGTTCGCCGCCAGCCTGGCCTCAACGCGCCGCGTATCTGCCACCGTCGCGCTGCCGCCAAAGGCCGATTTGAGCTTGATGCCGTTGTAGCGCGGCGGGTTGTGGCTGGCTGTGATCATGACGCCGCCGATGGCGGCCATGTGCGGGATCGCGAAGGAAACGGCCGGGGTCGGCGCGTCAGATTTCGCCAGGGCAACGTGCAGGCCGAGCGCAGCGAGCACCTCGCTGACCGCGATGGCATAGCGGTCGGAGAGAAAGCGCGTGTCGAAGCCTACGACTACCAGGGGGTGAGGTGGCGTCGCCGCGCCCGTCTGCGCAGCAGCGTTCTCCAACAGCACCTCGCCGATGGCCTGGGCGACATGACGCACGTTGGCGAAGGTGAACTCATCACTGATGACGGCGCGCCAGCCGTCAGTCCCGAAGCTGATTGTCATAACTGATGAAGCCTTCCTGAAGGATGAGGATCAGCCGGCCGCTGCGCCCGCTGAGGGCCGACGAGCCAGCGTGGTGATAGGGGCCAGCCTCACAAATCGTCCGCGCACGGCTCGCACACGAAGGCGTGTACAATGCCGCCGTAATCGGCGACCAGTTTCTGGGCGCCCAGTTCCGACCGGGCTTCTGCCGTGAGGTGAAACACGGCGGTGTCGTTATCGGGCCGGATGAGCACCCACTCGTCGTCGTCTACATAAACTTTGATGCCATCCATGGTTTCGTGGCGCAAGCGAGAGAATTGCCCGATCAGACAACGCATGACGCGGCCTTTGCTGTCCCATTGGCCTTCCACGTCGCCCGTGGCGATGTAGAAAGGCGGCAAGCCGGCGATCACCTGGGAGAGCCTGGTCTTGCGCCGCGCCAACAGCTCCAGCAGCTTGCCCACCGCAAACAGGCCATCTATCACCGGGTGCAACGCTGGAAAGACGAAGTTGCCCGTGCCATCACCGGCCATGACAACGGCCGGCTGTGTGGCCGCGTGCATCAGCGCCTGAGAATCGACCGGGCAGCGGAGCACTTGCCCGCCGTAACGCCGGGCGAGCTTCTCATAGACCAAGGGCTGGTCGGAGGTGACTGCCACGACACTGCCAGGGTAGGTCTGGAAAACCAGGGATGCCATCGCGGCGCACATGACCGGGTCGGGCACGGTGGCGCCGGTGTCGTCCGCGACAAAGATCTTCTCGCCGCCCACGTCCAGGCGCACTCCCAGGCTGATGTTGTCCAGCGCGGCGGTGATGCGGGCTAACTGGGCGCGGCTGGCGCGGAACTCCTCTTGTGTTGGGGCGACTTTGGTGGGTTCCACGCGAGCATTGAGTGGGACGACCTCCACTTCGAGCTGGCGCAGCAAATCGGGCAGGATATCGCTGGCCGGCGCGTGCGCGTAATCCACCACCATCTTGAAATGCGCGGCCCGGATGGCGGCCGCATCTAGCTCCTTAAGATAGCCGCGGCCATAGGTGTCGCCGGCATCTGGCGCATACTCGATGGTGCCAATATCCTCCAGATATGCGCGGCGATAATCTTCGCGGAAGAAGACACGCTCGATCGCGCGCTCGCGATCGCGCGTCAGGTTCAGGCCCTCGCTATCCATGAAGCGGATATCCACCACGCGCGGGTTGTAGGGCGCCAGGCGGATGTGGACGCCGCCTGCCGCGTTTGAGGTCCGGGTGTAGTATCGCGCGACCGGGATCGGCACCGAACGCAGGTCGAGCACATGATTGCCGGCCGAGGGCAGGCCCGAGATGAGCGCGCGCTTGATCATGCGCGGGCTGCGATGTGGATCGCGATTGATGGTGACCACTGAGCCGCGCGGCAGGATCGAGCCGAACGCCGCGCCCAGGCGCGCGGCGAATTCCGGGGTCAACTCCACGTTGATCATGCCCGTGACGCCGTAACGTCCGAACAGCACCCGGCGTCCCTGCGCACCCCAGATGATGCTGTGATTGACCGTCGCGCCGTTTTCCACTTCCTTGTTGGGCCACAGTTTGACGCCGGCCTGGATGATCGCGTCCTCGCCGATCACCGTGCCATCACCGACCACGGCGCCCTCAAAGATGATGGCGCGTGATTTTACGGTGCACTGCCGCCCCACGACTGCGCCGTGGAGCGTGGCATCTTCGCCGATGTAGCAGTTGCGCCATACGATGCTGTGGTGTACTCGCGCGCGGTTGTCTAGCACAGCATAATCTCGGATCACCGACGGCCCTT
>DAOUAT010000169.1:0-6557 GCA_034433275.1 Anaerolineae bacterium | reverse complement strand
TGCTCTTCCGATCTCTGGAACGCCTGCGCGCGGTTGCAGACGCGACCTGGGGACCGGACTGGCGCGCCCTGGCCTACTACTTGCGCAGAGACAACATTACGATCTTTTGGCTCAGCCGCTCTGCTGCGCGCGTCTACGTTCGGCCACTCTCCCGCCTGGACCGGGCCAAGTTGGGCCGCGCCGTGAACCCCGACCCCGAACAGCGAGAGGTAACGTATGCAGGCCGGTTGCGCGGTGTGCCGCAGCCGCAGCCGCCGGGCCCGCGGCTTATGGCCGACCTGGCGCATTTGTTACTCCCGGAAGATGTGCTGCCCGAACTGACCGCCGGCCGCCGGGTGCTGATCGCGCCCCACGGACTGTTGCACTACCTGCCGTTCCACGCCCTGCGGCCGGGCGGCGGGCCGCCGCTGCTCACGCGCGTCACCCTCAGCTATGCGCCGAGCCTGCGCACCTGGGAGGCGTTGGCTACGGCGGACATGGCCGCCGCGGTGGAGCGAACCGACGGCCATGCACTGGTGGTGGGGATCAGCGAGTTCAGCGGCCGGGCGCCGGGGTTGGCCTTCGCCCAGGCCGAAGCGCACGATGTGGCCGGGCGCCTGGGGCCGCGCACGCGAACCCTGTTCGGCCAAGCCGCCACTCGTGCGCAACTGCTCCACTGGGCCGGGGACGGCACGCTGGCCGGCTATGACATCATCCACCTGGCCACGCACGCCCTATTCGACGGCGCGCACCCGCTGCAAAGCGGCATCCTCCTGGCCGACGCAGCGCTGACCGTGCCCGATCTGTTTCGCCTGCGCCTGAACGCCAGGCTGGTGACCCTCTCCGCCTGCCAGACCGCGCTGAGCCGGCTGGAGCCAGGGGACGAGCTGTTGGGCCTGCGGGAGGCGCTGCTCTTTGCCGGCGCGCGGGCGCTGCTGGTCAGCCTGTGGCAGGTGGATGACGCGGCAACGGGCCGGCTGATGACGCACTTCTACGCCCGGCTGCTGACGGGGGCGCGCCCGGCCGAGGCGCTGGCTGCTGCCCAACGGATGTTGTATGACGAAGGTGAGCCGGTATTTAACTGGGCGCCGTTTGTGGTGGTGGGGTAGGGCGAGTCAACGCCAGCGCCACGGCCGCGGCCCGGCTGTCCACGTCCAGCTTCTCGAAGATGGACTTCAGGTAACGCTTCACCGTGTTTTCGGAGATCACCAGCTCCCGCGCGATCCCCTTGTTGGTCAGTCCCCGCACCACCAGCGCCAGCACGTCGTGCTCACGGCGGGTGAGGCGAGACAGGCTATCGCCCCCGGGCCGGCCGACCGCAACCGCCGCGCTGACGGTCGCCATGAACCCCGCACGGTCGAACCCCTGCTTTTCCAGGCACGCGTACACCGCGAACTCGCTGTAGAGCCGATCGGTGTCGAGGGCCGTCGCCAGCCCGCTGACCACCACCGCCGGGATGCCCGCGGTCCTGGCCTCCTGCAGCACCTGGAACCCATCCCGATTTCCGCCGGGCGCGGCCGAGCTCGCCAGTGAGAGGTCGGCCACGGCCAGGGCGAATCGCTGGCGGCGCAGATACCCCAGTGCCTCGCCGAAGCTGAGGCAGGCTTGCACGCTGTAACCGCGCTCGTGCAGTAGTTCCGTCAGGATGCTGCGCCAGCCGGCGTCATCTTCCACCAGGAGGATGTGGCCCAGGCTGGGTCCAGCCTCCGCGGTCCGTGGCTCGCCGGCTGCATGCGGGGGCGCAGCCCCCTCGCCGGGCGCGGCCGGGGGCGGCAAGGCCAACAGTTGGCGGATCACCTGGCGGAACTCGGCCCGGCGGAACGCTTCCTTGCGCAGGCAGGTGTGCGCGCCGTGCGCGGTGAGGGCGCTGACCGCGATCTCCACCGTGGCGAAGCCGGTCAGCAGCAGCGCCGCGCAGCCGGGATCATAGCGCCGTACGGCATCCAGCACAGCCAGGCCATCGCGGTTGGCCTCGTCGTCCCCGCGCAGCGAGAGGTCCACTACGGCCACCCGGTGCGGCGCAGCGCGTAACTGCGCAACGGCAGCGGGCAGGTCGGCCGCCAGGTCAACGGCCAGCCCCAGGTCGGCCAGCAGCTCGGCCAGGATCTCCTGCCAGGCCGGGCTGTCTTCGACCACCAGGGCGCGGGGCTGGCCGGTCATGGCGCACCTGCGCGGGGCAGGCGCAGCAGGAAAGTGGCGCCACCCTGGCCGTCGCTCGTTACGCTGACCCCACCTCCGAGGCGCGCCATGACGGTCTTCACCCACCACAGGCCGAAGCCCAGCTTGTTGCGCGCCAGGGGCCGGTCGCTGCGCCGGGCGCCGGAGAAGTTGAACTCGAAGATGCGGGTTTGCAGCTCCGGCGGGATGCCTGGGCCGTCGTCGCGCACCGTGACGATGACCCAACCGGCCTGGACGCTGCCGGAGATCACGATGGCGCCGCGGCCGTTCAACGCCTCGGCCGCGTTCTCCAGCAGGTTGGCGATCACCAGGGCCAGGCTTTCGCGGCCGGCCAGCACAGGCGGAAGCTGGCGCACGCCCTCGGCGGTCACGCGGACGCCGGCCGGCAGCCGGGTGCGGGCCAGGGCGTCGGCCACGCAGTCGGCCACGGCCACCGGGCCGACCTCGATGGGCCGCAGCAGTGACAGGCGTTCGCGCACGGTGGCCAGCGCATCCTGGGCCGCGCGTTCGATCTCGGCCAGATTGGCGGCCAGGTAGGGGCTGGCGGCCAGCGCGGGTGCGCACTTGTCCTGGATGCCTTCGATGCGCACCGGGATGGCGCCGACCTGGTTGTTCAGGTGATGGAGCAGATTGGCCGCGATGTCGCCCAGGGCCGCGAAGGTCTCAGCGACGGCGCGGGCTTGCTGGGCTTCGGCCAGCGCGGCCTGGCGGTCGGCGTTGGCCAGGGTCAGGGCCGCGTAATGGGCCAGGATGCCCAGCACCTTATTGTCCCACTCCGACGGGCCGCTTTCGGCCAGGGTGGGGGATGAGGGGACGCGGACGGGCGCGGATGAACTCGGATAATTCTCTGTGTCCGACAGCGTTTTTGCCGTTTGAGAGATGGCCCCGCCCTTCCCAGCCTGGCGCACGATGAACGCAGCGATAGGCCGGCGGTCATCGGCGCTCAGCACCGGCATAACGAGAATCCGATCGCCAGTGGCGCCTTGATCATAGGCCAGCGCCGTGCCGGTGATCAGGGCGCGCTGCGCCAGCGTTCCCTCTTCCGCAGCGTCGGCCGCGGGTGCGTGAGCCGCGGTGGCTGCCCGCACCGCCAGCGCGCCTTGCTGCACGGTCCAGACGGCCCCCGACGTCGCGTTCAGCAGGCTGCAGGCCAGCTCGACCAGGTGGGCCAGCACAGCCTGGACATCTTGCGTCAGCAGGCGCTCGGCGGTTTCGCGCAAACCGTCCAGCAGGCGCACCTCCTGGATCGCGATGACAGCCTGGCTGGCCAGGGCTTGCAGCAGGTGGCTGTCGGCCTCGCTGAACGCGGCGACCTGGGGGCTTTCCAGGTTGAGCACCCCCTCCAGCCGGCCGCCCGCGCCGATCAGCGGCACGGCCAGGTCGGCGCGCATCTGCAGGGCATGGTCGAGCGGGTAGTAGATGCGGGACCAGGGGGGCTGCCACACATCGGGGACGTTGAGGGGCTGGCGCGTGACGGCCACCCAGCCCATGATGCTGGTGGTGTTGAGCGGCAGCGCTTCGATCGCGGGCTGGCCCAGGCGATCGCCCGCGATGGCGCGCATGACCAGTTTCTTCCCTGTGGGGTCTACCAGCCGGAAGATGCCGTAGCGCGCGCCGGTGACCTCCAGCGCCATTTGCAGGATCGCTTCGAGCGTGTCATCCAGCCGGGTGCGCGAGGAGATGAGCAGGCCGGCGTGGCGCAGCAGGGCCAGTTCATCCTCTTTGCGGGCCAGGTTGCGGCGCACGTCGCTGAACTGGCCCGCGTGATGGATGGCGGTGGCGGCCTGGTTGACCAGGTTCGCCAAGAGCAGCAGCTCGAGATCGGTCAGCCGGCGCTGTTCCAGCAGGTAGATGTACAGCACGCCGAGGGGCTCGTCGGCGATCACCAGGGGCAGGCAGGCGACGACTTGCGCGCCCGCGGCCCGTTTGGCCGGGTGGATCGCCAGGTCGGGCTCGGCGTAGCTCAACACGGGCCGACGCAGCGCGATGGCTCGCGCGCCCAGCCCCGCGGGCCGCGGCTGGTCTTCGATCAGCGGCGTGACGTGTGCGCCCGCGGCCACGCGCGAGACCGGGTCAAGCGCCTGGCGCTCGGCGTCGCAGGTGTAGATGATCGCGGTCGCGCCCGGCACGATGGTGGTGGCGCTCTCGACAATCAGATGGAGGACAGCATCCAGTGCGGCCGGCGCGCCCAGGTTGAGCTGGTTGATGTGCAGCCCGATATCCTTGAGGCGGCTCAAGGCCTCTCGTAGCAGGCGGGTGTCCTCGGTGGCTGGCGTCATGCTATCCTATTCAGCGCCTTCGACCTTGTGCAGGATCTCCTCCAGCTCGTCCCGGTCGAACTCATAGCGAGCGTAGCAGAAGTGACAGTCCACGGTGGCCTGGCCTTCCAGCAGCAGCGCCAGGATGTCGTCGTACGCCAGCATTTCCAGCGCCTGGCGCGAGCGCTGGCGGCTGCACGAGCAGCGGAATGTCAGCGGCTGCGTCTCCAGGATGTCATAGGGGTTGGGGGCTAAGGCCTGCGCCAGCATAGCCTCTGGCGCCAGGCCCTCGGCCAGGCGCGCCTCCAGGGGCGGCAGCGCGGCCAGGCGGTCGGCCACTTGCGCCAGGGCTGCGGGGCCGTGGCCTGGCATCACTTGCACCAGCAGGCCGCCGGCCGCAGCCAGGTTCCCCTCCGCCATCTGCACGCCGATCTGCGCCACCGAAGGGACCTGCTCGGAAGTGTTGAGGTAGTGCGTCAGTTCCTTGTCCACTTCGCCGCTGGTCAGCGCGACGACGCTGCGATATAGGTCCTTGAGGCGCAGGTCTTTGACGACGGTGAATTCACCTTGACTGCCGATAGCTTCGCCGACCGCGGCGCGGTCAACCATCGGCGGCGAAGGGACGTCGGGCACGGCCACGTAGCCGCGCACATGACCGTAGGCGTCCGCCTCGATCACCAGCTTGCGCAGCCGGCCACCTCCTTCGACCTTGAGCGCCACCCATTCCTGCACCTTGAGCAGCCCGCCCAGCAGCACGCCGGCCGTCAGGCCATAACCCAACGCGGCCGCGGCGACCGGGTAGGCAGCGTGGCGCCGCGCCACCGCCTGCGCCAACCCGGTGGTGCTGCACGCCAGGCCGCGCAGGCCGGCTTCCTTTGCGATTACCCGCACCATGATATCGTTCATCTTCATCTCCCAAGTACAGTAAAAGCCGGGCCTCACAGCGAGATCCGGCTTTTATTGTATTCAGGATTGGGCCTTCGCGATAATCCGAGTTAGGGGCATGGCCTTGCGCCGTTCGGCTGAGCTCAGTCGAACGTTCAGCCGAACGGCGTACGCCGGAGCCTGCCCAGTGGGCGCCTGCCCTGGAAATGGGGCTGTACCGCAAGCCGCTGGATTGCGCGTGGCGGTGCGGCCACAATCCGGCGGATTGTGCTACACGGCCACGCGCCGTGGCGCCGCGCGCGGCATGAAAAACTAACCCGAAAATGAGACGCGGACGAGCGCGGATAAACGCGGATGACTGTGTTTTCATCGCCGCTTGTGTCGCCCGCGACATGGACACTGCTCTAAAAGTCCGGACGCCGGGGCTTGCCCCGGAACGCAGCAAGCTGCGACGTTCGTTTTGATGGGCCGTGTCTGTCTGGAACGCGGTCGAAAGGGCGCCCCTACGGGTTACGCATCATAATACAGCGTGAACTCATACGGGTGCGGCCGCATACGGATGGGGTCCACCTCGGTTTCTCGCTTGTACGCGATGTAGGTCTCCAGCATGTCGCTGGTGAACACGTCGCCTTTCAGCAGGAACTCGTGATCCGCCTCCAGCGCCTTCAGCACCGCATCCAGCGAGCCGGGCACCTGCTTCACCAGTTTGGCCTCCTCCGGCGGCAGGCCGTAGAGGTCCTTGTCCATGGGCTCGCCGGGGTCAATGCGGTTCTGGATGCCATCCAGACCGGCCATCAGCAGCGCGGCGAAGCAAAGATAGGGGTTGCACGACGGATCGGGCGCGCGGAACTCGACGCGCTTGGCATTGGCGCTCTTGGACCCCACCGGGATGCGGCAGATGGCCGACCGGTTGCGCTGCGAGTAGGCCAGGTTGACCGGGGCCTCGAAGCCAGGGACCAGGCGGCGGTAGGAGTTGGTGCCCGGCGCGGCCAGGGCCAGCAGCGCCGGCGCGTGCTTCAGCAGCCCGCCGATGTAGTATTTTGCACTGTCCGAAAGCTGCGCGTAGCCCGCCTCGTCATAAAACGCGTTCTTGCCGCCCTTCCAGATGCTCTGATGGCAGTGCATGCCGGAACCGTTGTCGCCGTACAGAGGCTTGGGCATGAAAGTTACGGTCTTGCCGTTACGATTGGCGACATTCTTGATGACATACTTGAACCACTGGAGATCGTCAGCCATATCAACCAGGGAGTTGAAGCG
>DAOUAT010000168.1:0-1749 GCA_034433275.1 Anaerolineae bacterium | reverse complement strand
CTATTATGCCAAACTGGGCGAATCGTGGCGACTGCACGCACGATCTCATATTACCAGGATGCTCGCATTATATGACGAAAGGTAAAACGCAAGTTGTGCCCGCGCGCAGTATATGATAGGAGCGCTCCGGCAGGTAAGCCAGCGCTGTGCGCAAGGCCGCCCGCACGGCGTGGCGCTGCCAGGCTTGGGCGGCCCACTCGGCCGGATCGGGCGCCGCCGTCAACGGCTGCTGGCCCTGCGGCCGCTGCGCCTCGGCCACCACAGCCCACAGCCGATGGCGGATGGCGGGCACGGCGTAAGTCGAAAAGGCCACGTCCCGGCCCGCATCATAGTGCCGGATGGCGTGCCACAAGGCGATTTGCCCCGCGTGCAGCAACTCGCCATACGGCAGGGCACTACCACAGTCGCGGCGGATGACCCAGTGTACCAGACCGGCGTGCTGGCGCAATAGGCGTTCGACACACGCCTGGCAGCCGGACTGCGCCCAGGCGTAGAGCTTTGGCTCTTCCGGGGCCACACGGTGTACACTGGACATGAAATACCTCCTGGTGGTGGGGTAAGAACTGGAGTTCTCACCTTACCACAGGAGGTCTCTCTATGGGTTGAGTTTCGGCCGCTGACTTATTGCGCTATCCCACATAAGTGCGCCCGCCATATCACTCAGTGCGCGGGTAGACAGCACGAGGCCCATGGATCCTGCCATGGGCCTCGATGGCGCACCTGATGAGTGACCGGATGGCTTTTTCGGAGGTGTCACTTACCCATTAGGTGGCTGAGAATCAGCCAATCGAGCTCCTCGTAGTCGCGGGTGGCGATGAGTTGTCGTACGGCGTCACGATCCAGCGACCGGCTTAGCTCCACCAGACGTAGGAACATCCGCAGCGAATTCGATAGGTGTTTGGTGGCCAGCTCTGCCGGCTGGGTGCGGATGGCCTTGACATCCAAACCGACGATGCCCACTTTCCAGAAGTGGTTTTCGTCCAGCACGCGCACCTGGTTGAAAGCACGGCGCAGGTCAACGGAAGCGAACGAGCGATCCTGGTCGAACTTCAGCCCGTTCTGGTCATTCAGGTGGACACTCCAGAGCTTGCCGAATGCCATCGCAAAGCCGATCTCGTCCGCCGGATCCAGCCCGGCCAAGATCGAGTGGGCTGATTCCATCAGTACGCCGACGCGGCCGGGGTCATCGGCCTGAAAGCCGAGCGCCAACGCGTGGCCCATCGTCGGGACATAGGCCAGATCCATCGGCTCGTTGGGCTTCGGCTCGATCGCAATGCGCAGGTTTTTGTCGTATGCCAGCAGCGAGTTGACGGCCTCCAGCAATTGACGGGCTGCGGCGCCAACGTTCTTAGACTCCCGCATGTAGGTGCCCTCGCGCGCCAGCCACAGCACCATCAGGTCACAGCCCAACTCCTGGGCGATGTCGGCAGCCCGCTTGGAGCGCTCGATGGCATACGCGCGCGCGGCCGCGTCATTTGAGGTATAGGCGCCGTCGATCGTCAGCGGGTGTTCCCACAGGCGCGGCGCCACAAACTCGGCGATTAGCCCATGCTCTTCGAGTTGTCTGCGAACCGCACGCGCGCGCTCACGAATCTGCGCCGGCGTGAGGTCGTTCAGGTCGGGCACCGCGTCGTCATCGTGAAACTGGACAGCGTCGAAGCCCAGCTTTTTGTAGAGCGGCAGCTTGTGGGCGAAGCTCAAGCCTGATCGCACCGTCGGGCCGAATGGATCGGCGCCTTCGTGGATGTT
>DAOUAT010000167.1:0-14113 GCA_034433275.1 Anaerolineae bacterium | reverse complement strand
TCTATGAGCAAACTCGCACGCGTAACCCTTCCCCAGGCGTTGGCCTATCGCGGGGGCCAGCCGATGCTGGTCTGGCTGCTGCACCGGATTACCGCGCTGGGCATCATCGTCTTTGTCGGCATGCACCTGACCATGGCGTTCCTGGTCTACGCGACCACCGGCGGCGTCACAAACACCGTGGCCAACGCGCTGACCACGTTTTACGCCCTGGCGCCGGTGCAGATCGTGGTGCTGTTCTGCGTGCTGTATCATGCCATCAACGGCCTGCGCATCGCGCTCCTGGACATGTGGCCCGCGCTGCACCGGTACAACAAGGAAGCGATGTGGGTGCAGTGGGCGTTGTTTGTGCCCGGGTTCCTGCTGCCGGCCGCGCTCATCGCCCTGGGCGTGACGGTCAAATGAAGGGAGGGGTCAATGTCTAAACACACACCTGCCACCCGCCGCGTGCCGATCGGTAGCAAATTCGAAGCGACCATGTGGTTTTTCATGCGCCTCAGCGGTGTGCTCATGCTGCTGCTGGGCGCGCTCGGCCTGGTCTACGCCAACCTGACCGGCGGCTACGGCAAGCTGGACGCCGGCGCGCAGATGCGCTGGTCCTTCTTCCCGATCTCGTTTCACGTCCAGTCGAGCGATGTCGAGGTGTTCCCCAACTTCTCGAATCCCTTCTGGCAGACCTACGCCTTCCTGCTGATCGGCTTCGCGGCCGTCCATGCCTACAACGGCCTGCGCGCCATCCTGAAGGATTACGTGCGGCATCCGCTGCTGTTGAACTGGCTGCAAGGGCTGTTGTTGATCTTGTGGGCTTTCATGTTCGTGGCCGCGATCTACGTGATCTTCGTCTACAGCAACCAGTAGTCAACGCGCCCGCGAAAGGAGCGTAAACGCAACCATGCTTCATCGTTTTGACGTTATCGTCGTCGGCGCGGGCGGCGCCGGGCTGATGGCGGCGCTGTATGCCTCGATGGGCGCCAAGACCGCCGTGATCAGCAAGCTCTATCCCACCCGCTCACACACGGGCACGGCCCAGGGCGGCATCGGCGCGGCGTTGGGCAACCTGGAAGAAGACCATCCCGAGTGGCACGTCTTCGACACCATCAAAGGGGCCGACTACCTGGCCGACCAGGACGCGGTCAAGATCCTGTGCGAGGAAGCGGTCGGCATGGTGTACGAGCTCGAGCACATGGGCCTGCCGTTCGACCGCACCCCCGACGGCCGCATCTCGCAGCGCCCCTTCGGCGGTCACACCAACAACGCGACCAAGAAACCGGTGCGCCGCGCCTGCCATGCGGCCGACCGCACCGGCCACATGATCCTGCAGACGGTCTACCAGCAGTGCATCAAGAACAACGTCACCTTCTTCGACGAATACCAGGTGGTGGACCTGCTGGTGAACGACCAGGGCCAGGCGGCCGGGGTGGTGACGGTTGACATTGACAGCGGCCAGATCCACACCTTCCACGCCAAGGCTACGGTGTTCGCGACCGGCGGCTTCGGCCGCATCTGGAAGATCACCTCCAACGCGTACGCGCTCACCGGCGACGGCGCGGCCGTGGCTTATCGCCGTGGGGTGCCCATGGAAGACATGGAGTTCTTCCAGTTTCACCCCACCGGCATCAAGGGCCTGGGCATCCTGATCACCGAGGGGGTGCGCGGGGAAGGGGGCGTGCTGATCAACGGCCTGGGCGAGCGCTTCATGCCCAAGTACGCGCCCACGGTGAAGGATCTGGCTTCGCGCGACGTCGTCTCGCGCGCGATCTATCTGGAGCTGCGCGAGGGACGCGGGATCAACGGGGAGGACTACGTCTACCTGGACGTGCGCCCCGACACCGTGAACCGCTATTTCGACGACGATGGCGCCAAGAACGCGGATGGCAGCCCGCGGCGCATCACCGCGGCCGACATCGAGAAGAAACTGCCCGATATCGCCGACTTCTGCCGCACCTATCTGGGCGTGGACCCCGTCAAGCAGCCGATGCCGATCCAGCCCACCGCGCACTATGCGATGGGCGGCATCCCCACCGACAACGACGCGGCGGTGGTGGTGGACACTGCGAACACGCGCCTGCCCGGCTTTTACGCGGCCGGTGAGGTGGCGTGCGTCTCCGTACACGGCGCCAACCGCCTGGGCACAAACTCGCTGGTGGATATCCTGGTCTTTGGCCGCCGTGCGGGCCAGAGTGCGGCTCTCTTTGCCAACGGCGCAGAGTGGCCGGCGCTCCCGGTCAACCCGGAGGCCGACGCCCGCGCGGAGCTTGAGCATCTCCGCCACAACCAGGGCAGCGAGACCGCGGGCCAGATCCGCAAGGACCTGCGGACGATGATGATGGACAACGTGGGCGTGTTTCGCACGCACGAGTTGCTGAGCGAGGCGCTGGAGAAGCTGCAGGGCCTCAAGGAACGTTTCGAGCGTATCGCGATCATGGACAAGGGCCAGCGCTGGAATACTGAGCTGCTGGAAGCCTGGGAGCTGGGGTGTTTGCTCGACCTGGCCGAAGCGACCACCGTGGCGGCGCTGGCGCGCACCGAGAGCCGCGGCGCCCACGCACGCGAGGATTACCCAGAGCGCGACGACGTCAAATGGCTCAAACACTCCCTGGCGTATCGCCAGCCCGATGGCTCGATCCGCCTGGATTACAAGCCGGTGCGCCTGGGCATTTATGCGCCGGCCAAACGCGTTTACTAAGCCGTGGGGGCAGCCATGAATGTAAAGGTCAAAATCCGCCGCTTCAACCCGGAAAAAGATCGCAAGCCGTACTGGGCCGAGTACACGTTGGACGCGCAGCCGTCCGATCGGGTGCTGGACCTGTTGGTGAGCATCAAGGAGAACCAGGACGGCACCCTGACCTTCCGCCGCTCCTGCGCCCACGGTATCTGCGGCTCCGATGCCATGGTGATCAACGGCCGGAACCGCCTGGCGTGCAAGGTGCTGGTGAAGGACTTCGGCAAGCACGTGACGGTGGAGCCGCTGCGCGGCCTGCCGGTCATCAAGGACTTGACGGTGGACATGGCGCCGTTCTTCGCCAAGTATCGCGCCATCAAGCCGTTCCTGATGAACGATGAGCCGCCGCCCTACACCGAGCGCCTGCAAAGCGAGGCGGCGCGCGAGCGGTTCGACGACACCACCAAGTGCATCCTGTGTGCGGCCTGCACCACCTCGTGCCCCTCGTTCTGGGCCAGCGACAGCTACGTCGGCCCGGCGGCCATCGTGCAAGCCCACCGCTTCATTTTCGACGATCGCGACCACGGCGCGCAGGTGCGCCTGGCGCTGCTGGCCGAGGCGGACGGCGTCTGGCGCTGCCGCACGATCTACAACTGCGTGGAAGCGTGTCCGCGCGAGATTGATATCACCCGTGCGATCGGGGAGGTCAAGAAAGCGATCCTCACCGGCGAAGTGTATTGAATGTAACGTAAGCCGCCGGCTTGCGTCATAGCGTAACACAAGCCGCTGGCTTGCGTCATAGCGTAACACAAGCCGCCGGCTTGTGCCCTACAACAGCAAGGCCCACGGGTGCGCACCCGTGGGGCCTTACTGCGTGAGCCAGCAGGCGCTCAGTCCCCTGGCTCCAGGTCAGTGTCATCTACAGGCAGCTCGATGTAATAGACGCCCAGGTAGGCCCGCGCGCTGTTCTCGGGGTTCTGGCCCAGTGTGACGCTGATGCTGGCTGCCCGGCCGCGCATGCCTCGCTGCACCTCCAGCGTCACCTTGTCGCCGGGCCTGTACTGGGCGAGGACATCCGCCAGCCGGTGATTGGCGTCAATCGGGACGTCATTCACTGCGGTAATGATATCGCCGACGCGCAGCCCGGCCGCGGCCGCGGGCGTGCCCGCGATCACTTCACGCACCAGCGCACCGGTTTGGTTCAACAGGTTGGGCATGCCCGGCAGCGCTGGGACGACCGGCGTGACCTCTACCCGCGGGGGCACCTGGCTGCGTTCGGGCATGTATTCGCCGCCGGACTGTGCGCCGGTTTGCCGGCCGAGCAAAAAACCGCCTGCGCCGCCCACCAGCGCGCCCAGGCACAGGCCGAAGAGCAGTGCGATGACGCCGGTCACTAGCGCGATCGTTGTCGTGCGATTCTTATCGTTTGTCTCCATCATAACACCTCCGTGAGGGCCGCGTCGGGCGCGACCCCAAAGCTCATTCTATTCTACCACATGAGCAAGGCTGGCAGCCAACCTGGACCAGCCCACAGGCGGCTGCTGCGGTTCCGCCGCGTTCGCGCCCCTCGGTGCGAACGAACCGAGCTGGGCAACAACAGCGCGTCGCTGGTTCCTATCCGTTCGCGCCCGCCGCTGCGAACTGGCTGTTGTATAGTTCGGCGTAGAAACCGTTGCGAGCCAGCAGGTCATCGTGCGTGCCCTGCTCTACGATGTCCCCTTCGTTCACCACCAGGATCCAATCCGCGTCACGGATGGTGGAGAGGCGATGAGCGATGATGAAGCTGGTGCGGCCGGCCATCAGGTTGCGCATGGCCTCCTGGATGAGCAACTCCGTGTGCGTATCCACCGAGCTGGTCGCCTCGTCCAGGATCAGCATTTTGGGGTCGGTCAGGAACGCGCGGGCGATGGTCAACAGCTGCTTCTGGCCGGCCGAGATGTTGCTGGTCTCCTCATTCAAGATCATCTGATAACCGCCGGGCAAGGCGCGGATGAAGTGATCGGCATGGGCGGCTTTGGCGGCGGCGATGACTTCCTCGTCGCTGGCGTCCTCGCGGCCGTAGCGGATGTTCTCCTGGATGGCGCCGTTGAAGAGCCAGGTGTCTTGTAGCACCATGCCGAACATGCAGCGCACGTCTTTGCGGCGGAGATCGCGGATATCGTGGCCATCCACCAGGATCGCGCCGTCGTTCACATCGTAGAAGCGCATCAGCAGCTTGACCAGCGTGGTCTTGCCCGCACCCGTCGGCCCGACGATGGCGACGCGCTTGCCGGGTTCGACTGTCGCCGAGAAATTCTTGATGACGATCCTCTCCGGGTTGTAGCCGAAACGCACGTTACGAAACACCACATGCCCCTTGACCTGGGTCAGCGCGACCGGTGTCTCAGCTTCTGGGACCTCGTTCTCTTCTTCCAGGAACTCAAAGACGCGTTCGGCCGCGGCCGCGGTCTGCTGTAACACGTTGGAAATGTTCGCCAATTGCGTGATGGGCTGGGTGAACGAGCGCACGTACTGGATGAACGCCTGGATGTCACCCACGGTGATCAGGTTGCGCACTGCCAGGTAGCCGCCTATGATCACCACGCCCACATAGCCCAGGTTGCCGACAAAGTTCATCATCGGCATCATGATCCCCGAAAGGAATTGCGATTTCCAGGCCGAGTTGTAAAGCGTTTGGTTCAGTCCGCGGAAAGTCTCGACGCTGCGGGCCTCGGCGTTGAACGCTTTGACCTCCACATGACCGCCGAACATCTCCTCGATGTGGCCGTTGACGTGGCCGAGGTAGTCCTGCTGCTGGCGGAAATACCGCTGGGAACGGCGCACGATGAACTGCACGATGACCAGCGAGAGCGGGATGATGAGTAGGGACACCACGGTCATCTGCCACGAAATGCTGAGCATCATCGCCAGCACGCCGAACACGGTCACGATCGAGGTGATGATCTGCGAGAGACTTTGGCTCAACGTCTGGTTGACCGTATCCACGTCGTTGGTGACGCGCGATAGGATTTCGCCGTGGTTGGCGCCATCGAAATAGCGCAACGGCATCCGGTTGATCTTCTCAGCGATGTCGCGGCGCAGCCTGTAGGTGATGTCCACCGCGACGCTGGTCATGATCCAGCCCTGGGCATAGGCCAGCAGCGCCGACAACACGTAGAGGCCCAACGCGGTGAGCAAGATCCGGCCGATGGCGGGGAAGTCAATCCCGGTGGTCGTGCCCGCGACCGAAGGGAGTGCAGAGCCGATCTGCCCCATCACGCCTTCGAACAACTTCGTGGTGGCCTGGCCGAGGATCTTGGGGCCGAAGATGGAAAAGACGGTGGAGGCTATCGCCAGCACCATGACTAGCAGGATGACCAGTTTGTATGGGCCCAGGTAGCCGATGAGCTTGCGCATGGTGCCCTTGAAATCACGCGCGGATTCGCCTTTCATCAGCGCCATCGGCCCGCCACGACCAAAGGGGCCGGGCCCGCCACCCATAGGTCCACCGCGGCTTGGCAGGGGACCGCCCATCGGCCCCCCCCGCCCCGGCCTCGGCCCCCCTGGCCCCTGCGGGACCGGTTTCACCCCTGCCGCCACGTTTTTACCGTTGCCGTCGGCCGCTGGCCTGTTGTCGTTCGGCGCGCTCATGCCAATTCCTCCTCGCTCAATTGCGATAACGCGATGTCTCGATACACGTCACAGCTCGCCATCAATTCTCGGTGTGTGCCCTTGCCCACGATGCGGCCCTCATCCAACACGATGATCTGGTCGGCGCCCTTGATGGTCGCCACGCGCTGAGAGACGATGAAGACCGCGCTATCGGCCACGTGTTTCTTCAGGGCGCGGCGCAGCGCGGCGTCGGTCTTGTAGTCCAGCGCCGAGAAGCTGTCATCGAAGATATAGATAGGCGCTCGTTTCACCAGGGCGCGGGCGATCGCCAGGCGCTGGCGCTGTCCGCCGGAGACGTTGGCCCCGCCTTGTGAGATCTCTGCCTCCAGGCCGGCGGGGCTGGCGTTGATGAACTCGGCAACCTGGGCGATCTCGGCGGCCAACAGCAGGTCGTCAGGCGCGGCGCCCTCATCGCCGAAGCGCAGGTTGCTCTCCACTGTGCCGGTGAACAGGTTGCTCCGCTGCGGCACATAGCCGATCCTGGCGCGCAGCGCGCTCTGCGACACATCGCGGATGTCCACGCCATCAATCAGGATCGCGCCCTGGGTCACATCGTAGAAGCGCGGGATCAGGCGCACGATGGTGGATTTGCCGGAGCCGGTGGTGCCGATGAAGGCGGTCGTCTGGCCGGGCCGGGCGACGAAATCGAGATCGTGCAGGACATCGTCTTCCGCGTCGGGATAGTGGAACGAGACCCCGCGAAACGTCACCTCACCGAAAAACGGCTCCGGGAAGCGCCTGGGCTGCGGCGGCTCGCTGATGCTGGGCTGCACCTCCAGCACCTCGGCGATGCGATCCGCCGAGACCGACGCGCGCGGCAGGATGATGAACATCATGGACATGAACATGAAGGCGAAGAAGATCTGCACGGTGTACTGCATGAACGCCATCATATCGCCGACCTGCATACGGGTCGCGTCCACCTGGTGCGCGCCCACCCACACCACCAGGATGGACACGCCGCTCATCAGAAACATCATCAGCGGCATCATGATCACCATGACGCGGCTGACGAAGAGGCTGTTACCGGTCAGGTCACGGTTGGCCTTGTCGAAGCGCTGCTCCTCGTAGTCTTGTTGGTTGAAGGCGCGCACCACCATCATGCCGCCCAGGTTCTCGCGCACCACGCGGTTCAGGTTGTCAATCAGGGTCTGGATCAGCTTGAAACGCGGCAGCGTGACCGAGAAGACGCTGATGATGATCGCCAGCAGCACGGCCACCATCAGGGCGATGATCCACCACATGGAGGGGGCCTTGTCCAGCGCACGGATCATGCCGCCGATGCCGATGATGGGCGCATAGAACACCATGCGGATGATCATCATCGTCACCATCTGGAGTTGGGTGATGTCGTTGGTCGCCCGGGTGATGAGCGACGCGGTGGAGAACTTCTCGATCTCGGCGCTGGCGAAGTTGGAGACGCGCACGAAGACCGCCTCGCGCAGATCGCGCGCCACGCCGGCCGCGACCCGCGCCGAGATCAAGCCGACCAGGATGGTCGCGGCCACCGAGATGAGGGTGATCAGCAGCATCAGCCCGCCGGCGCGCAGGATGTAGCGATTTTGCAGCGCCGTGGTGTCCACGCCCAACGCCTGGTATTCGGCCTTGGCCGCAGCGATGCCCATCTGTGACACGATGTTGGCGCCCAGCGCAACAAAGCGCTCTTGGATGGCGGCGGTGACCGGTGTGCGCTGGTCCGCAGGCAGGTTGCCTATCACGTCGAACAGGCTCATGCCGGTCGGCAGTCGGGATAGGTCGAAGCCCAGCCCCTGTCCCAGCGCGGCGGCTTTCGCCGGGTCGGCCTGCGCCTGCTCGACAAAGGAGACCGTGGTCAGCGCCCGGCCCACGATGGGGGCCAGGACGTCGCGCGCAGCCTGGTCCACTGGCTTCAGGACGTAGACCGCCGCGCCGTCCAGTGCAGGGTATTTCGCCAGATAGCCGGCGTAGTCGGCGGCGGCAGGAGCGACGCGGGTATAGGCATCCCGCAGCCGGGCGCTCTCTTCAGGTGTCAGAAAGAGCAGCGCACGATCATAAGTTGAGGCGCGCAGCGCGTCCGGCACGGCGCCCTCCACGCCACCCTGCTGCAGGCCGATGTTGACGATATTGGAGAGGTAATCGGGCAGCAGCAGATCGGCGTTCGCCTGGATGAAGAGCAACAAAATGGCGCCCAGAATCAGCGGCGTGTAGTGACGGATGAAACGGAAAAGTCTTAGCATACCGAATCCTCGATGTAAGATTCAATCCTCTGGGACAAGAGACGATGTTGGGTGACCGCTGCGCGGCCTGGATCCTGGTTCAGGGGTTCTCACCAGGACCTTCTCGGTCCAGGGCGGCCGCCTTTTCCAGCAGCAGTTGCAGCGCCAGGTTGACCTGCTCCTGTTCGGCGGGATTCAGACGCTCGGCCAGGCGACCGAGCCAGGCCTGGCGCGCGGCCATGCTCTCCTGGACAATCCGGTGGCCCGCGGCCGTCAGCATCACCACCTTGTTACGGCGATCCTGCGGGTCTTCGGCGCGCGTGATGAATCCCTGCTGCACCAACCGGTCGAGCACCTGGCTGACCGCGGCGCTGGTCACGCCCATCTCGTCCCCCAGGTCCGAGATGCCACAGGCGCCCCTGTGGTGGATGCGGAACATCGCGTTGAGCTGCGCCACTGAATAGCTGTGCTCCCTGGCGTAGCGCATCAAATCGTGCATCGAATGCTGCACGATCACGCGCAACCAGTCATTGAGGGTTTGGGGCAAAGGAGGGGGCATGGATTAGCTTTCTTGATAGTTAAGTCAGCTATATTATAAAGGAGGGTTCCGTATTCGTCAAGTCGAGCGCCACGTTTGTGTCAAACCCATACGCCATCGGTGGCCGCAGGCTGTTCCCGAAGCTCAGAAGTTTGTTGACAATGCCTCTGCCGTCTGCTATCATGCCCTGTGAACGATCCCGCAGATGATCATCTACAGGAGTTGATATCATGAAAAAACCCGTGTTAGGGGTTGTCGTCGGTAACCGTGGCTTCTTCCCCGCGCACCTGGCTGATTCCGGCCGCAAGACCATTCTCAAGGTGCTTGAAGAGGAGGGCATCCGGGCGATCTGCCTGAGCCCGGAGGACACCAGGTTCGGCAGCATCGTGTCCCACGAGGATGCACAGAAGTGCGCCGACCTGTTTCGGGCGCACCGCGACGAGATCAGCGGCGTGCTGGTGACGCTGCCGAACTTCGGCGAGGAGAAGGCCATCGCCAACGCGCTGCGCTGGTCAGGGCTGGACGTGCCTGTGCTGGTGCAGGCCACGCCCGATGACCCGGCCAGGATGACCCAGGCCGACCGCCGCGATTCCTTCTGCGGCAAGATGTCGGCCTGCAACAACCTGCGCCAGTACGGCATCAAGTATTCGCTGACGACGCAGCACACCGTGGATCCGACCAGCGACAGCTTCCGGGCCGACTTGCGGCGCTTCGTCGCCACCTGCCGCGTGGTGGCGGGGTTGCGCAACGCACGCGTCGGGGTGATCGGCGCGCGACCGGCGGCGTTTAACACCGTGCGCTTCTCCGAGAAGCTGCTGGAGCGGGCGGGCATCTCGGTGGAAACCGTTGACCTGTCCGAGATGTTTGGCCGGGCGCTGAAGCTGGCCGAGCGCGATCCCAAGGTCGTCGCACTGACCGACAAGATTCGGGCCTATGTCTCCACGCGCGCTACGCCGGCCGAGGCGTTGTTGAAGATGGCTCGCCTGGGCGTGGTGATCAACGACTGGATGGCCGAGAACCGCCTGGCGGCCAGCGCGCTGCAATGCTGGACCGCGATGGAGGAGTTCTATGGCGTGGTGCCGTGTACGTTGATGTCCATGATGAGCAACGAGCTGCTGCCCTCCGCGTGCGAGACTGACATCACCGGCGTGATCGGCATGTACGCCATGGCGTTGGCCTCGGGCCGGCCCAGCGCACTGGTGGACTGGAACAACAACTACGGTGACGATCCCGACAAGTGCGTGCTGTTCCACTGCTCCAACCTGCCCAAAGATGTCTTCATGACCGAATCCATCCGCCCCGATGATATCCCGGTGATGGATTTTCAGGCCATCATCGCGGGCACGGTCGGCAAGGAGAACACGTTCGGCACCGTGGTGGGCCGCGTCCGGGCTGAGCCGTTCACCTATTGCCGGGTCTCCACCGATGACCTGAACGGCCGGATCAGCGCGTACCTGGGCGAAGGGGAGATGACCGCTGACCCGCTGGCCACCTTCGGCGGCTGGGGCGTGGCCCGCATCCCGGATCTGCAGGGTCTCCTGCGTTACATCTGCGAGAACGGTTTTGAGCACCACACCGCCATCAACCTGACCCGCTGCGCCGACGCGGTGCAAGAGGCGCTGGGCAAGCACCTGGGGTGGGACGTGTATCGGCACGGATAACGCCCCGCTGATTCGCCGATTTGTCATCCTGTACACGGAGGTCTTCATATGCCTAGTAGTTACGTCATCGGAGTTGATTTCGGCACCGAATCCGGCCGGGCGCTGCTGGTGGATGTGGCGGACGGCCGCGAGGTGGCGACCTACGTCCACCCCTACGCCAACGGGGTCATAGACGAGCGGCTGCCCGCCGATGCTGGCGGTGCGCGCCTGCCCCCCGACTGGGCGCTGCAGGACCCCGATGATTACATCGCGGTGTTCCAGCAGGCCATTCCGGCCGTTCTGGCCCAAAGCGGCGTTTCGGCCGGCGAGGTCATCGGGCTGGGGGTTGATTTCACCGCCTGCACCATGATGCCCGTCAAGGCCGACGGCACACCGCTGTGTACGCTGTCCGCCTGGCGCGACCAGCCTCACGCCTGGGTGAAGCTGTGGAAACACCACGCGGCCCAGCCCGAAGCGGATAAGATCAACGCGACCGCGCGGCAGCTGGGCCAGGCCTGGCTGGATCGCTACGGCGGCAAGATCTCGTCGGAGTGGTTCTTCTCCAAGACGCTGCAGATCGTGGACGAGGCGCCCGCGGTCTATGCGGCCGCCGACCGGCTCATCGAGGCGGCGGACTGGGTGGTGTGGCGGCTCACCGGGGTGGAAACGCGCAACCTGACCACCGCGGGCTACAAGGCCATGTGGTCCAAGCGTGATGGCTTCCCCGACCGCGCCTACTTCGCCGCGCTGGATCCCCGCCTGGCCGACGTCGTCGCGGACAAGCTGTCGCAAAACATCGGCGAGCTGGGCGCGCGGGCCGGCGGGTTGACCGCTGAGGCGGCCGGCTGGACCGGTCTGCGCCCCGGCACGGCGGTGGCCGTGGCCAACGTGGACGCGCACGCCGCCGTCCCGGCCGCGACCGTGGTCGAGCCCGGCCGGATGGTCATCATCATGGGGACGTCGAATTGCCACATGGTGCTAGGGACCGAGGAACGGGTCGTGCCCGGCATGTGCGGCTATGTGGAGGACGGCATCATCCCCGGCTTTTTCGGCTACGAGGCGGGCCAGTCGTGCGTGGGCGATCATTTCGCCTGGTTCACCGAGAACTGTGTGCCCGCAGCCTACGAGCGCGCGGCCGAGGCGCGCGGGATTTCCGTTCACCAACTGCTGGAGGAGCGGGCGGCCGCGCTCAAGCCCGGCGAGAGCGGCTTGCTGGCGCTGGATTGGTGGAACGGCAACCGCAGCGTGCTGGTGGACGCCGACCTCACCGGCCTGTTGCTCGGCGCGACCCTGCTGACCAAACCGGAGGAGATCTACCGGGCCCTGATCGAGGCCACGGCCTATGGCACGCGCATGATCATCGAGACCTTCCAGGCCCACGGGGTGCCGGTCCACGAGATCGTCGCCACCGGCGGCCTGCCCGATCGCAACAAGCTGCTGATGCAAATCTACGCCGATGTGACGGGGCGGCCCATCCGCATCGCGGCCAGCGGCCAGGGCGGGGCGCTGGGCGCGGCCATGCACGGCGCGGTGGCGGCCGGCGCGGCCGCGGGCGGTTATGACAGCATCGTGGAGGCCGCGCGACGCATGGCTCGCCTGCGCGCTGAAACATACACCCCGCACCCAGCAGCTACGGCGGTCTACGATCGGCTCTTCGCCGAGTACGTGACACTGCACGACACCTTCGGCCGCGGGGCCAATGATGTGATGAAACGGCTGAAGGCGCTCAAGGCGGAGACCCGCTGACGGCAACGCTTCACCTATGACAGATGAAGCAGGAGCAAGATGGCGCATTAGTTCTCGCTCATTGTAGGCGGGGCCGCATGCTTGTATCGTCAGGTCAAACTGCAAATGGGGTAGCAGCACCACAGCCGCTGCCGGCGCATACGCGCCGGGGCGGCTGCTCGTTTTCATGGCATTACCCCGGCCGGGCCCAGAAGGGAATAATCTGCCCGGAGCGAGGCTCATAGGTCGCCAGGGCCGGTTGCTGGCGCAGCCCTTGCGCCAGGGCGGCAAAGAGCCAGATCGGCATCGGACCATCCAGCACGATACGGCGATCAGGTGGCAAGCGCGGCACGTGAACCGGGGTGGGGGTCAGCACATAGTGCGCCTGCCGCCGCCGGAACTTGAGCCGGACATCTCTGGCGCCTGGTCGAGCCGTGAGATCGTACTCGGCATTCGTTCGGCGCGAATCCAGGACGACCGGGGGCGGCGTCATCCAGCCATAGTAACGGGCATCGAACAGATAGAACGCCGCCGGCGCAATGTGCGCCGCCAGCGCAGCGTAGAGCCAGACCGGGCCGCTGCCGTAAAGCGCCAGCGGTTCGGCCGGTGGCACAAGACCGCACAGGTCGGGCAGATGTTCTGGCTCCCAACGCAGACGTTGACCCGGCTGCCAGATGCCCAACCGCTCGGCGAACTGTTGCACCGTGAACAGTGGAACATCGGCCGGCGCGTGGCGCAGATGTTCAGCCTCCAACGCGCCCGGCGGGTAGGTGCAGATGCCGCGCACGTACTCGAACACGCGCTCGAACGCAGGTCCGCTTTGCGGGTTGGTTCGATCCAGCCCGGTGATCGTGCCTTGTAGTGGGCCAGCACCCGGCGCCAGGCTGTCCGGCGGTTCGAGTCGGGTGTGCAGGCTGGCGATGGGGATCAGGCTGCGCGCTTCCAGCCAGGCCTCCCACGCGCGGCGATCCGGCTCCTCTCGCCAGAGGTGGATGACGTGAGTGCAGGCGTCGAACAGCTCAAACTGCTCATCGCGCGGCCGCCCCCCGATGTCCACCAACATGGGCAGGCTGCGGTGGCGGATGGCCGCCAGCAGGTCGCCGATGAGGTCGGCGGTGTAGAGTCCCTTCTGGCGTTGGCGCACGCGCACCTCCTCGGGGCTTTCGTAGGACCAGTCCCCTTCACCGTCGGGCGCGGCGCGCAGCAGGATGTGCGGCACGTCCGCCTGCCGCAGGCGGCGCGAGAGCAGATAGGCCAGGACCGACTTACCGCTGTGCGGTGGGCCGGCGAACAGGATGGCGGGCAGAAGGTTGGTGATCATGTTGGCTCCTGACCTACCCCCCTACCCCCTCCCCTTCGACAAGCTCAGGGCAGGCTCTGCGAGGGAAGGGGAGCAGGCGATTGGTGAAAGCAAGCGAGACCGCAACGCTATGATACCACAGACCAGCACCGTGTTAGTCGCTACGTTGGGCGGCCAGCCCCAGGTCGTGACCTTCGGCCTGGACCTGCTGCTGGCCCAGGGCGCACCGGTGGACGAGGTGGTGGTGATCCACCTGGCCGGCCCGCGCTACCGCCAGGCGTATCGCCGGCTGGCCGAGGCGTTCCCCGGCGACCGCTACGGCGAGCGCGCCATCCACCTGCGGGGCGTGCCGGTGCAGCGCCAGGGCCGGCCGTTGGACGAGATCCGTGCCACCGCGGACGCGGA
>DAOUAT010000166.1:0-8347 GCA_034433275.1 Anaerolineae bacterium | reverse complement strand
GCCGGCCCCGGCCCCAATCCAACATCACCCGGCCCCGGCCCCGGAGGCTCCGGTCACTGATACCATCAAGAGAACTACCCGGCCTCGCCGGGTGGTTCTCTTATCGAAACCGCACACCTTCTTCACAACTTCGCCACATCTTTGCGCGAGGATACGTTCTGGGCCATAATACGGCCCGGAGGTGAGATGGTAAGCGCAAAGATCCTGGTGGTAGATGACGAAGCTAAAATCGTCCGGTTGGTCCGCTCGTATCTGGAGCAGGCCGGATTTGCGGTCGTGGAAGCCGGCGACGGCCAGACCGCGCTGATCCAGGCGCGCCGCGAGCGGCCCGACCTGGTGGTGCTCGACCTGGGGCTGCCTGGCATTGATGGCCTGGAGGTCGCCCGCACCCTACGCCGCGAGCGCGAGACGCCGATCATCATGCTGACCGCGCGCATCGAGGACACCGATAAGATCGTGGGGCTGGAGCTGGGCGCGGACGACTACGTGACCAAGCCCTTCAACCCGCGCGAGCTGGTGGCCCGGGTGCGCGCGGTGCTGCGTCGCACCGCAGGCGCCACGACGGCCGCGGCCCCGGAGACCCTGCGAGCCGGCGGCCTGACGCTGGACATGGGCGGGCATCAGGCGGCGCTGGACGGCCGGCCGCTGGACCTGACGCCGACCGAGTTCGAACTGCTCGGGGTGCTGCTGCGCAACCCCGGCCGCGCGTTCACCCGGCTGGAACTGCTGGACCGCGTCCAGGGCGACGCGTATGAAGGCTACGAGCGCACGATCGACGCGCACATCAAGAACCTGCGCGCCAAGCTGGGCGATGACCCGCGGCGGCCGCGCTACATCCAGACCGTGTTCGGCGTGGGCTACAAGCTGGGGGCCGAACTGTGAACCGGCTGTGGGTGAAGCTGACCCTCGCCTTCCTGGCCATCGCGCTGACCGCGATCGGGGTCGTGGCCCTGATTTCATCTCGCGTCACCGGCGACCAGTTTCGCCGCTATGTCAACACCAGCACCACAACCGGCCAATCTGCCTGGGCGCAAACGCTGGCGGACTACTACGCCGAGCGGAACAGTTGGGAGGGCGTGTCCGAGTTGCTGGCGCAGCTCGGACCGAGCGGCCCTGGCCGGGGTCAGGGGCGGGCCACGGTCGGCCCCGGCCCCAACCTGGCCGTGACCGACACCGACGGCCGTGTGATCGCCAGTAAAACGGGGGAGCTGGTGGGCGAAGTGCTGCCTCAAGGCGTGCTGGCCCAGGGCGTGGCCCTGACGCTGGACGGCCGGCCCATCGGTGCAGTGGTCACCATCCGGCCGGCCGAGATTGAGCTCGATACCCAGGCCGCGGCCTTCCTGCGCCAGGTGCGGGCATCGCTGGCCTGGGCCGGGCTGCTGGCCGCGCTCCTGTCGCTGGCCCTGGGCGTGCTGGTGAGCCGGCTGCTGACCGCGCCGCTGGCGCGGCTCACCCGCGCGGCGGAGGCCATCGCCGGGGGCGATCTCACGCAGCAGGTTCGTGTGCATGCTCGCGATGAGATCGGCGCGTTGGGGGCGGCCTTCAACGACATGGCCGCCAGCCTGGCGACCACCGAAGCGGCGCGCAAAAACCTACTGGCCGACATCTCCCACGAACTGCGCACCCCCCTGACCGTGATCCAGGGCGACTTGCAAGCCATCCTCGACGGCGTCTACCCGCTGGAAATGGCGCAGGTGGCCAGCCTGTACGACGAAACCCGCCTGCTGACCCGCCTGGTGGAAGACCTGCACGACCTGGCGCTGGCGGACGCGGGCCAGTTGCGCCTGGAGCGTGGCCCCCTTGACTTGGCCGCGCTCGCCCAGGCCGCGGCCGGCCAGTTCAGCCCGCTGGCCGAAGCCGCCGGGGTGAAGCTGGCGCTCGACGTCACCGAGGCAGTCGCGGTGGTGGGGGACGCCGACCGCCTGGCGCAAGTGCTGCGCAACCTGCTCAGCAACGCCCTGCGCCACACACCGGCCGGCGGGCAGGTGACCGTGTGCGTGGCGCGCGACGGCGGCCAGGCGCGGCTAGAGGTGGCCGACACCGGCACGGGCATCACGCCGGCGGACCTGCCGCACGTGTTTGACCGTTTCTACCGGGGGGATCAAGGGGGCGGCCGGCGGGGCCGGGGCGCGGGGCTGGGCCTGGCGATCACCCAACAACTCGTCCTGGCCCACGGCGGGCAGATCACGGTCGCCAGTGCATCGGGAGAAGGGACGACGTTTACCATGACGCTGCCAATATCAACCCATCAAGCGCGACTGCCCGACTGAGTTGAGAGTTGACTGCGAATGAAGGCCAAAACCTCGCGCAAGGCATGCTCAGGCGTGGCGCTTAACCTGCTCTCGCCGACTGCGTTCTCGTCGCCAACATGGAAATGATCTGGAAACGTGCTGATCGCTGGATAATGCGGCGCGTTGTCCCAACGATACATACGTCCACTCTGGCGGCGCTGTTCCCAGTGATAGGCGTAGTCACCAAGTGATATATCGCCAACATAGCGCCTACACTGCCTCCGCCATCTGGCGCAGGCTTGCCATGTGGGCCTCATTATTTTTCCAAACGATATAGTCTTCCCAGGCCGGGTGCGCGGGCACAACGCCATCCCGTATCGCCTGATACAAGGCTCCCTGGGAAAACACGTCGTAACGCTCTCGAATCATGGCGATTTCCTGTTCGGCCAGGCGGAGCTCCTTCTCGATGAGCGCAATCATACCCTTGCGAACCACGACCGGCTCAGGCATCGCCATCAAATTACTCATCTCTAGAGTCAACGTCTGAACACCCATCTTCTTCCCTCCGCTTTAGTTCAGGCACGGCTCTGAATACGGACACGTCACACTGCGCACTACGGCTTCATCATAATCAAAAATTGTAAGCTCGTCAACACCGATTATGCCAACACTTCCCGCATGATCCCCAGCGCAGCCTGCACATCCTCCGCAGTGACATGATAATGCGTCACGGCGCGCGCACGGCGGGGATCAAGGGGTAGCATCCGCACGCCGGCCGCGTCCAACCGCCGCGTCAGGCCCGGCGCATCCATATCGGGCCGCGTCACCTTTAAATAGACGATGTTGGTGCGCACCGCGACCGGCTCCGGCTCCAGGCCGGGCAGCTCGGCCAGCCCCGCGGCCAGCGCGGCCGCGTTGGCGTGATCCTCGGCCAGGCGATCCACCATCTGCTCCAGCGCCACGATGCCCGCAGCCGCGATCACCCCGGCCTGGCGCATCCCGCCGCCCACCACCTTGCGCGCGCCGCGCCTCTGCGATGAACGCCCGGTCGCCGCACACCACCGATCCCACCGGCGCGGCCAGCCCCTTGCTCAGGCAAAAGGTCAATGTGTCGGCATCTGCGGCCAGGCTGCGCACATCCACGCCCAGCGCGACCGCGGCGTTGAACAGCCGCGCGCCGTCCAGGTGGATGCGCAGGCCGTGCGCGCGCGCCATCTGGCCCAGCGCACCCATGTATTCCGACGTCAATGGGGTTCCGCTGCACCGGTTGTGCGTGTTCTCCACGGTGATCAGCCGGGTGCGCGGGAAGTGGGGGTTGCTGGCGTCGCGGATCGCGGCCACGATCTCGTCCAGGTCCAGGGTGCCGTCGGGCCGGTTGCGCAGCGTACGAGGCTGGATGCCGCCCAGCGCGGCCATGCCGCCCTGCTCGTAGTAGAAGGTGTGCGCCTGGTCGCCGACGATGACCTCGTCGCCCCGGCCGCACTGGGCCAGCAGGCTGACCAGGTTGCCCATGGTGCCCGAGGCGACGAAAAGCCCCGCTTCCTTGCCCACCCGTTCGGCCGCCAGCGCCTCCAGACGGATCACGGTGGGGTCGTCGCCCAGAACGTCATCCCCGACTTCTGCTTCGGCCATCGCGCGCCGCATCGCAGGGGTGGGTTTGGTGATAGTATCGCTACGAAGATCGATGATGTGCATGAGAAACCTTTCTGTGGTATGATAACAGCCGGAAATGGAGGGCCGCAGTATGCTTGAAACCGCTCGCTTGATCACGCCATACGGCAAAACGATCGAACTATCTCCCGAGATCTATCGGCAGGTGCAGGATCTGCTGGCCCGGCAGACCAAGCCATCCGCGCGAGCAAAAATTGACCGGACGATTCGCGCGACTTACGGCAAATATGCGGGAGGCGGCTCGCTCACCCAGGCGCTTTTGGCAGAGCGAGCCGCAGAACGTGCGCGCGAAGATGCCAAGGTAATGCGCGACCATGCCTGACGCCGTTGCAAGCTATGTTCTCGACAGCTTCGCCCTGCTGGCGTACTTTCAGGCAGAGCCCGGCGGCGAAATTGTTCGCGGCTTGATCGAGGCGGTCAGGGATGAGAAAGCAACCCTTTACATGAGCCTCATCAACGTTGGCGAGCTGTACTACATCGCCTACCGCCGCCGCGGCAGCGCTCAAGCAAACGAGATGATTGGCGACCTGCGCCGCTTACCGGTCACACTTTGCGCTGCTACAGAAGACCGCATTATGGCGGCCGCGCAAATCAAGGCGACCCATTTGCTCTCTTATGCGGATGCCTTTGCTGTTGCACTCGCACAGGAGCTTGCCGCCACAATAATCACCGGAGACCCGGAATTTCGGTCGGTTGAGACAGCAAGCCCCATCATCTGGTTGCCCGAAAGGTAAACGGCGTCCTCTCTCAGTACTTCCGCACCACCGCCCGATACGCCGCGGGCTGACGGCACTGCAACAACTGCGACTCCTCGCGGGCCTTGCGGTTTTCGTCCAGGTCCACCGTCGCCACCGCGTAGCCCTCGATCGCCTCGTCCAGCGCGGTGTGAACTGTGCCACGCGGCCCCACCAACATGGACTCGCCGCCGAAGGTGTAGGTCGGCTCGCTGCCCACCCGGTTCGCTGCGGCCACGAAGACCGCGTTTTCGCACGCGCGGGCCACAGCGTAGGCGCGCCACTCCTCCATGCGGTCAGCCTCCCATGCCGCGCTCGCCACGATCAGGTCTGCGCCGTCCAACGTCAGGCTGCGCGCCACCTCGGGGAACGCCATGTCCCACCCGATCATCACGCCCAGCAGCCCGAACTCGGTCTCGAAGACGGGCATCCGGTAGCCGGGCCGGAACGCCAGCCGCTCCTCCCCGCGCAGGTGCAGCTTGCGATAGTCGCCCAGCAGCTCGCCGTCCGGGCCGATCACCACGGCCGCGTTGAACAGGATGCTCTCCACCTTCTCCTTCACGGGCATGCCAAAGACCAGGTAGACGCTGAACTCGGCCGCTTTGCCGGCCAGGTAGGAGACCACGTGGCCGGGGATGCGCTCGGCCAGCCGCGTGAAGTTGAGCCCGCACTCATAACCGGTGACCGCCAGCTCGGGGAAGACGATCAGGTCCGTGGGCTGCTCGCCGCAAATGCGCTGGATGAAGCCGCCCATCCGGCGCAGGTTTTCTTCGGGATCATCGAGCACCGGCGCGGTCTGCGCCAGCGCGATGGTGATTTCTTGGGCCATGGGTGTTACTCCTTGTGTAAGAACGGAATCATTCGTGCAGCCCCAGGATAGCACAAATGTTCAGATGTGTAAAGCCGAGCGAATGGCAAATGCCGAATGGCGAACAAGAGCAACCACCGGACTACCAGACTATCGCACTACCGCACTCTCCGACTGCCACAACGCCTCGATCTCCGCCCAGTCCATCCCCTCCCAGCCGAAGCGGCGCCAGTCCACGTAGCCGCGGGCGTCAAACTCGACCCCTTCCTCTTCCAGCAGTGCGCGTTGGAGGTCGGCGCCCAGGTCGGCGCGGGAGATGCTGATGCGGCCCGCGCTGTTGATCACTCGCTGCCAGGGCACGTCGGCGACCTCGCTCCCGCGCAGCGCGTTCAACGCCCAGCCGACCGTGCGCGCGGCCTGGGGATGGCCCAGCAGCGCGGCGATCTGGCCATAGCTGGCGACTTTGCCGCGGGGGATCTGGCGGACCACGGCGTAGACGCGGTCAAAGAAGCTAGGTTGCATCGTGTGTGCCCTCTTTATGTCACCCTGAGTTCCACATCCCGGCGCGAAGCGGCAGGATGCGCCCGGTTAAGAACATGGCAAGAGGCTGGAATCGAGGCTTTAGCTGGTCACTCTCTCTGAGCGTCAGACCGCCTGACCCTGAAAGGGGGCTACGCACAGGCTCGATTCCGTCAAGCCGACATGTTCTGGATAGCGGATGGGGAATGGCCCTATGCGTAAGAGATGCTTCGCTGGTCACTCGCCGCAACGCACATTGGGTGGTAGACTCGCTCAACATGACAAGACCGGTGCTCATCCGCGCGGCACGATGCGCGGGGGCGAGACGGCGACCCGCTGCCAATCCAGGTAGGCGACCTGATCCGCACAGGCAGCCTCATGCTCCTCGGCATTGCCGTAGCCCACCGCCACAGTCACGCGCATCCCGGCCGGCTCTCGGCCGATGGCGTCCCTGGGGACCGTCGCGCTGCGGCTCAGGATCTCGCCGGGCTGATAGGTGCGCACCTCCGAGGGCGAGAATGGGGCCGTCGGCTCCTGGGTGTAGCGCAACTGCAACAGATCATCGTCGGCCGTGACCTCCGGCGCGCCCCACTGCACAGCCACCGGCAGGCTGCCGTTGTTGGTCGCGTTCCAGCTCACCAGCAGGCCATCCTCACGCAGCCGGATGATGTTGATGCCCACGCGCAGCGACGGTCCGGCGTGGGCGTCACGGGCCGCCTCGTAGCGCGGGGGCGCCCATGTGGCAGAGCGCAGAGCAACGGATGACGTATCTTCCGCCCCGGCCGGCCGGGCCTGGGGCTGCCGGCTCGCCCGCGCGGCGGCACGGCGCCGCGTCCAAACCCGCAGCAGCGCGGCCAGAACCAGCACGATGATCAGGAGTAGCAGCAGGTCTTGGTTCATGAGCAATGCCCCTTTCGCAAGAGATGGCAGCGCGATTCTACTACCGTTCGCCGTTGTCGCCAAACAGGGACAAGGTATGGTACAATAGCGCCATGTTTCGCCGACGTCTGATTACCTTCGGCGCCATCCTGTGCGGCGCGCTGGTCGGGTTATCCCTGTGGGGGCTGGCGCTGGGCATGCAGGTCCGCCGCTCTGACCCCGGCCTGTGGACCCTGCGCTTTCAGCGCGTTCTTGCCTGCGGCCTGGACTACAACGGCCCGCCCTACTCATCTCAGGTCACGCTTTGGCTGTCGTGCGGTGAGGCGAACGGCTGGCAGTTGTGGCCGCCGGGGCGCTAGGCGCCTGCCACAGCGCGGCTCACTCGCTCTGCAACGCGGCCCGCGCCATCTGCGCCACGGTTTCGGGGGTGGTAAGGCCCGGATCCACCCAATGGATGGCGGGGTCGCCCGGCCGAAACCAGTTGTACTGCTGCTGCACGAAGCGCCGCGTCCCCTTTTTGATGAGCGCAATCGCCTCATCCAACGTGACCTCGCCCCGCAAGTGCTGGCCGATCTGCCGGTAGCCCAGGCCGGTCATGGCGGGCAGCTCCCAATCATACCCTGCATCCGCCAGGCGACGCACCTCGGCCACCAGGCCGGCCTCGATCATGCGATCCACCCGCGCATCAATGCGCGCATATAGCTCCGGCCGCGGCCGGGTGACGCCGATCTGCACGACGGTGTATGGCGGCGGGGACTTGGTTTGCAGCTCGGAGATGGGCCGGCCGGTCGCCAGGCACACCTCCAGCGCCCGGATCACGCGGCGGATGTTGCGCGGGTCAATGCGGGCCGCGGCGACGGGATCCAGCGCGGCCAGGCGGGCGTGGAGCGCGGCCGGGCCGTGGGCCGCAGCCTCCACCTCCAGCGCGGCGCGCAGGTCGGGCTGCGGGGCCACCTCGGGGATGCGCCAGCCCTCCAGCACCGCGTGGACGTATTGCCCAGTGCCGCCCACCAGCAGCGGCAGCCGGCCGCGAGCGTGAATGTCGGCAATGGCCGCACAGGCCAGGCGCTGGTACTCGGCCAGGGTGAGGATTTGGTTGGGGTCAACGACATCCAGCAGATGATGCGGGGCACGCGCCTGCTCCTCCGCGGTCGCTTTCGCGGTGCCGATGTCCATGCCGCGGTAGATCTGTCGCGAGTCGGCCGACACGATCTCACCGCCCAGCGCCTCGGCCAGCGCCAGGCTCAGCGCGGTTTTAACGGCCGCAGTGGGGCCGACGATGGCGAGGAGGGGTTGGAGATTGGAGGTTGGAGGTTGGAGGTTGGAGGTTGGAGATTGGAGGTTGGAGAATCCAACTTCCGGCTTCCAGTTTCCAGTTTCCAGCTTCCGGCTTCCAACTACTAACATCCAACTTCGAGCCTCCAGCATCATGCCGCACCGCCCACTGCATCGCGGAGGTGGTTCAGGCGCGTAACGGAGCCGTCGGCTGCGAACTCCAGGGCGAT
>DAOUAT010000165.1:0-26928 GCA_034433275.1 Anaerolineae bacterium | reverse complement strand
TCGGCGGGCCGCCGTTTGACGAGCAGATCCTGATGTGGTGGAACTTCGTCGCCCGCACGCCGGAGGAGATCGCCGCGGCGCGGGCGGATTGGGCAGCCGGCCGCCGCTTCGGTGAAGTGCGCGGTTACCACAAACCGCGACTCACCGCGCCGGAATTGGTTCGCGTCGCCCGACCCACTCCGCTGAGCTGACCGCCACACACGTTGCGGCGGCCGCGGGCGGGACGATGATGCAACGAGCAAGTTTGGATGCCCCGATCACACAAGCCAGGGAGGCCCGATGACACCATCTGACGTTGAACGCAGGATCCGGGCCGGGCTGCCCCTGATCCGTTTCCTGCAAACGCGCCTGCCGGTCCGCTGGACCAGGGGGCCGCTCAGAGAGGCCACGGCTCGCGCCCGGCTGCCGACCGACATCACGCGCGCGGCCGCGTCTGCGGACGGCGTGCCGTGTGAATGGCTAATCCCCCAGGACAGCACGCCCGATCGGGCGCTGCTCTACCTGCACGGCGGCGGCTTCGTTTTCGGCGTGACCCCGCAGCACGTCGGGATGGTGGCGCGCCTGGCGCGCGCCATGGGCATCCGCGCCCTGATCGTGGACTATCGCCTGGCGCCGGAGCACCCGCACCCCGCGGCGTTGCACGACTGCGTGACCGCCTATCACTGGCTGCTGAAACAGGGCATCGCCCCGCAGAACATCGTGCTGGCGGGCGATTCGGCAGGCGGCAACCTGACGATCACGACCATGATGAAGCTGCGCGCCAGCGGTGAACCGCTGCCCGCGGCGGCCGCCTGCCTCTCCCCCGTGGCCGATCTGACCGAACGCCCCAGCCCTCCCGGTGGGTTCAAGGACCCCCTGCTGCCGCCGCAGGCGCTGCGGTTCTACAGTGCATCCTACGTCGCGCAAAACAATGGCCGCGATCCCCTGATCTCGCCCGTCTATGGCGACTGGCGCGGCCTGCCGCCGCTGCTGGTACACGTCGGCGAACAGGAGATCCTGCACGACGACGCGGTTCGCAGCGCTGCCGCGGCGGTCGCGGCCGGTGTGGACGTGCGCCTGGTGACATACCCGCGCATGTGGCACGTGTGGCAGCTCTTTCCCGCGTTGCCGCAGGCCGTCGCATCGCTGGACGACATCGCCCGGTTCCTGAAGGCGCACGTGGGCCGGGGGGCACCCGTGCCCGGCCTGGACGCGCCGGCGCCGGCTTCGCCGCGGGCATGACAGCGGTCATGGCAGCTGCACAGGCGCCGGCATAAAATAGGCCCAGGTGCAATGCCACAAGCTCATACCGAGACAAGGAGGTGCTCGATGCCAAAACCTGTCGTGATCGTGGGCGCCCTGGACACCAAGGGCGAAGAGTTCCGCTTCGTACGCGATCTCATCGCGGCGCGCGGGCTGGAAACCATCCTCGTGGACTTCGGCGTGCTGGGCGACCCGCCCCTCCCCCCCGACGTGACGGCCGATGACGTGGCACGGGCCGGCGGCCACAGCCTGGCCGAGCTGCGGGCCAGCCAGGACAAGACCCTGGCGATGGAAACCATGGCCGCCGGGCTGGCGCAGGTGGTCAAGGGGTTGTATGACGCGGGCCGCCTGGGCGGCATCCTGGGCATGGCCGGCAGCGGCGGCACCGCCATCGCCACGCGCGCCATGCGCGGCCTGCCCATCGGCGTGCCGAAGGTGATGGCCTCCACCGTGGCCGGCGGCGACGTCGCGGCCTACGTGGGCGCGACCGACATCGTCATGCTGCCGACCGTGGTGGATGTCGCCGGCATCAACTCGATCAGCCGGCAAATCTACGCCAACGCGGCCGGGGCCATCGCCGGCATGGTGGGCCAGGAGCCACCCTCGCTGACTGAGACGAAGCCGCTGATCACCGCCAGCATGTTCGGCAACACCACCCAGTGCGTGGGCCGGGCGCAACGGGCGCTGGAAGCCCAGGGCTACGAGGTGTTGGTGTTCCACGCCACCGGCAGCGGCGGCAAGACCATGGAATCGCTGATCGCCAGTGGCTTCATCACCGCCAGCCTGGACATCACCACCACCGAGCTGGCCGACTACGTCTGCGGCGGCGTGATGAGCGCAGGGCCGGACCGCATGTTAGCGGCCGCCCGCGCCGGCATCCCCACCGTGCTCGTCCCCGGCTGCGTGGATATGTGCAACTTCTGGGGAATGGAGACCGTGCCCGAGAAGTACCACGGCCGCAACCTCTACCAGTGGAACCCCAACGTGACCCTGCTGCGCACCACGCCTGAGGAAAACGAGCGGATGGGCCAGATGATCGCCGCGGCCGCCAACGCCGCGACGGGCCCGGTGGCGATCCTGCTGCCGCTCAAAGGTGTCTCACAGCTCGACAGCCCCGGCGGCCGCTTCTGGGATCCCGAGGCCGACGCGGCCTGCTTCGACGCCATCAAAGCGCAGGTCAAGCCCGGCATCCCGGTGATCGCCCTGGACCACAACATCAACGACCCCGAGTTTGCGGAGAAGGCTGCGGAGTTGTTGCTCGGCATGCTGAGTAGTTGTTAGGTTAATTCATGTCACCCTGAGCGGGTCGGCGAGTCTATTGTGTCTGAAGCTCAAGTCTAGCGAAGGGTCTCGCAGTGTTGCCAGAGATGCTTCGGCCTGACCGAGTTGGCCTCACGAGGCAGGTTAGGGGCTCGGCCTCAGCATGACAGAATCCAGCTTAACAGGGCACTGGGGGGCGTGAGGCGTGTTACGTTCCAACATTCAGAAAGGAGTTACCTGATGGCATTCATCACACGGGAAGAGGCGCTGCGGCGGTTGCGCGGCCAGGTCGCGGCGGGCAAGCCCATCGTCGGCTGCGGCGCGGGCACCGGCATCTCGGCCAAGTGCGCTGAGGCCGGCGGCGCCGACCTGTTGATCATCTACAACTCGGGCCGCTATCGCATGGCGGGCCGCGGCTCGCTGGCCGGCCTGCTGGCCTATGGCGACGCCAACGCCATCGTGGTCGAGATGGCCGCGGAGGTGCTGCCGGTCGTCAAGGACACGCCGGTGCTGGCCGGCGTCAACGGCACCGACCCCTTCCGGCTGCTGCCCGTCTTTTTGAAGCAGCTCAAGGAGATGGGGTTCACCGGCGTGCAGAACTTCCCCACCGTGGGCCTGATTGACGGCAACTTCCGGGCCAACCTGGAAGCCACCGGCATGGGCTATGACAAAGAGATCGAGGCGATCGCGCTGGCGAGCAAGCTCGACCTGCTGACCACCCCCTACGTGTTCGACACCGACCAGGCGGTCGCGATGGCCCAGGCGGGCGCGGACATGCTGGTGGCGCACGTCGGCCTGACCACCGGCGGGTCGATCGGCGCAGGGGTCGCGCTGACCATGGACGAGGCCATTGACCGGGTTATGGCCATTGCGGCGGCCGGCCGGGCGGTCAACCCCGACCTGCTGACCATCTGCCACGGCGGGCCGTTCGATGAGCCGGAGGCGGTGGCCGGCGCGCTGCGGCGCATGCCGGGGATCGCCGGTTTCTTCGGCGCCACCAGCATCGAGCGCCTGCCCACCGAGCGCGGCATCACCGGTCAGGTCAAGAGCTTCAAGGCCATGGCGCTGGGCTGAAGCCCGTTGGCGGTGCGCTCCAGCCTGCAAGCGCCGTGAGGGTGTTGGCTGCGCTGTTGGGTGCATCCAATAGAATCCATAGAACAAGGTGAGCAGCATGAAAGCTATCGTTGTCTATGAATCGCACTGGGGTAACACCGCGGCCATCGCCCGCGCGGTCGCCGAAGGGATCGGGGCGGACGCGCAGGCGCTCTCGACCGCCGAAGCGACCGCAGCCGTCGTCGCCGGGGCCGACCTGATCGTGGCGGGCGCGCCGCTGCTCGGCTTCAGCCTGCCCACCGAAGCGATGGTGAAGTCGCTGGCCAAGGAGCAGCCCGGCGCGCCCGCGCCGGCCGACGTCTCGCACCCGGCCATGCGCGCCTGGCTTGACGTGCTGCATCAGGGGAATGGCAGCGCGGCCGCGTTCGAGACGCGCATCTGGTGGTCGCCGGGCAGCGCGGCCAAGGCGATCCTGGGCCAACTGACAAAACTTAGCTATCAGCCGGCCGCCAGGCCCCAGCGTTTCATCGTGGCAGGCCGCTACGGCCCGCTGCGCGCCGGCGAGATCGAGCGCGCCAGGGGTTGGGGCGCGGCGTTGGCGCAGGCGTTGCTTCCATAAGGAGAAGTTCGACTTCCCCGAGAAGTCGAACTTCTTGAGGGCGGCGCAATTCGCCGTGGGTCACCAACAGCACCGCCGCCAAAATCAGCCCGCCGCCCAACAAGGTAACCGGCGCCAACGTCTCGTGCAACAACCAGCTTGCCAGCACGACCGTCACCGCGGGCTCCAGCGTGTAGAGCATCGCGGCATTGGTCGGGCCGATCCGTTTCAGGCCAGCGAGAAAGGCTACCACCGGCAGCAGGGTCGTGATCACCACCAGCCCGGCGATGGCCCCCCACCCCGCGGCGGTGGCTGGCAGGCGCGGCCCGGCCAGCAACATCAAGGTGCCGTTGCCGACCGCGGCGGTGGTGAAGATCACCGCCGCGGATTGCACGGGCGAGACCCGCGCCATCACATCGCCGCCCAGGATGATGTAGACCGCATACACCACGCCGCACGTGATGCCGAGCAGCACGCCCAGGACCTGGCCGCTCATAGGCCCCACCGCCAGCGCCGTGCCCGCCAGCGCCAATCCCAGGGCCAGCCCTTTGACCCGCGTGAGCGGCTCGTGTCGCAGCAGGATGGCAAGCAGCGCCACGATGACCGGGTAAAGGTAGAGCAGCAAGGCCACCAATCCCGCCGAGGCATATTGCAGAGCCGCCAGGTAGGCATACGACCCGGCGATATAGCTGAGCGCGCCCATGGCGATCAGCCGCAGCAGCACCGAGCCGCGTGGGAAGCGCTCGCGGCGCAGCCAGAGCAAGGCCAGCGCCGGAATCGCCGCCAGCGCGAAGCGCAAGAACCCGATCGTGAGCGCATCCATGCCATCGGCATAGGCGTATCTGCCGAAGATGGCGAGCGTGCCGAAACCGACGGCCGATGCCACCACAAGAACAATCCCGACTAAGCGATTCATTAAACGAACCTCTATCTCTCTAGCGAAAAGTACGATAGTCTCCTGCATGTGGGGTGGCCTTGATGGAAGGCGTGACAGTCACCGACGCCGGCTCGAGGGCTTGCACCAGCACCTGGCCGTGCTGCGTCACGATGAAGATCTCGCCCGCCTGGAGCACATAGTCAATCCCATCACACTCCTGCGTGATCCACACGGCGCCCCGCCGGCAGATGATGGCGCGCCAGCGCTGGTCGCCCCGCGCCGCCCACAGCGCCCCAACCGCCAGGTCCAGGTGGATCTGGCCCTTGTCACGATCGGCAACGTCCGGCCCCCAGCGCGGCTGCGGCAGGGTATTCAAACCCGCCCTCAGGCTCAATACAGACATCGCACACCTCCATCCAGGCAGCCGCCCAGCCCATCGGTGACGCTACAGCTGCCTAAATGGTAGGATACACCACCCGCCGCCGCCTGTACAGAGACACCAATGGTCAATTGTAACCGTTACAGAGTCTTGTGCGGAAAACTGTACTGGTCAGGACAGGGCGCGACTGTACCTTGTGCCCGCCACCCCTGGCCGGTATAATGGGCCCATGAATGGCTCCAAGAACTGCAAGTACGAGCGTATCGCCGGCGAAATCGCGCACCTGATTGACTCCGGCACCTTCCGGCCAGGAGACGGCATCCCCTCGGTGCGTGAGCTGAGCCGCCAGCGCGGCGTAAGCATCACCACCGTGCTGCAAGCCTATTACTTGCTCGAAGCGCAGGGCTTGATCGAGGCCCGTGACCGCTCCGGGTTCTATGTCCGCGCCGCGCTGCCCTCAGCCCTGCCCGAGCCCGACATCTCGGCGCCCCGCTCGGATCCCACCGGGGTCAGCATGCGGGATCTGGTGACCGAGGTTTCGCTGGCCGACACACGCTATCCCGATCTGGTGCAACTGGGCGCAGCCCACCCCGATGCCCGCCTGGGCGCGGCCAGGACGCTGAACCGGACCCAGGCCGCGGTCGCTCGCCGCCTGGGCGATCGCACCGGCATGTATAACTACGTGCCTGGCTGCGAAGCGCTGCGCGTGCAGATCGCCCAACGGGCCCTGGCCTCCGGCTGCCGGCTGGGCCCGGATGACGTCGTGAGCACCACCGGCTGCACCGAGTCCATCAACCTGTGTCTGCGGGCCGTCTGCCGGCCCGGCGACACGGTGGCCATCGAGTCGCCCACGGGCTTCGATGCCCTGCTCAGCCTGGATGTGCTCGGCCTCCAGGCCCTGGAGATCCCCACACATCCGCGTGATGGCATGAGTCTCGACGCCCTGCGGTTTGCCCTGGATCATCACCCGGTGAGCGCCTGCCTGGTCGTGTCCAACTATAACAACCCCCTGGGCAGTTGCATACCCGACGACAACAAGCGCGCACTGGTGGACTTGCTGGCGGCGCGGGACATCCCCCTCATCGAGAACGACATCTTCGGCGAGATCCACTTTCAGGAGCGCCGTCCGAGCGTTGCCAAGGCTTACGATCGCAAAGGCCTGGTCATGCTCTGCTCGTCCTTCTCCAAGAGCCTGTACCCTGGCCTCCGGGTCGGTTGGGTGGCGCCGGGCAGGTTTATGACTGCCATCCGCTGGCTCAAATACACCACCAGTCTGGCGTCACCCACCCTGGCGGAATTCGCCATTGCCGAGTTCATGGCGAGCGGCAGCTACGATCCCTACATTCGACGCATCCGCAGGGTCTATGAGCGGCACGTCAGCGCGCTGTCCGAAGCGGTCGGCCGCTTCTTCCCCCCGGACTGCCGCCTGACGCGCCCCGGCGGCGGCTTCCTGCTCTGGGTGCAACTCCCCGCGGCCATAGATTCCCTGCACCTGTACCGGCAGGCCCTCAGCGCGGGCATCGCCATCACCCCTGGCTATCTCTTCTCGCCGACGAACCAGTACCGCAACTTCATCCGGCTGAACGCGGCCAACTGGTCGGACGAAATGCTGCCCGCGCTGCGCACGCTGGCCGCCCTGGCCGGCCAGAGCGGCGTGTGAGCTTTCTGGACGCAATGCAAGGAAGGACTTTGATGCCACCCGCCCAACACTACCCCGAACCCACCGTCGGCGCGCTGATCTTCGATCCGGCCGGCCGCCTGTTCCTGATGCAGTCCCACAAGTGGTGCGGCCGGTATGTAGTGCCCGGCGGCCACGTCGAGCTCGGCGAAACGCTGGAGGCCGCGCTGCGCCGCGAGGTGGCCGAGGAGACGGGCCTGACCATCCGCGACATCCGTTTCGTTTGCACCCAGGAGTTCATCTACGACCCGGCGTTCTGACAGCCCCGGCACTTCATCTTCTTCGACTATGCCTGCCGGACCGACCGGACCGCAGTGCAGTTGAACGACGAGGCGGAGGCATACGTCTGGGCGCCGGTGGCCGAGGCGCTGCGCTTGCCCATGGACGCATACACGGAGCAGGCGATCCGGGCATACTGGGCGCAGCAAACTGAGTAGATGGTGCTGCCTCAAGGACTTGAGCCTGAGCTGGGCTGATGTCGAGACCCGAATTCTTCCCGAGATTTCTTCCCGTACGATTCGGGCGAATTCCCTCTATGTCCCCATGATCGTAGATGTTAGCATGAGATCATCAAACGATGGCACGACTGCCACTCATAAAGGAGATCCCGACAAATGCAAAACCCATCTTTGGCCCGCAAAGCGGGTGTCGTTGGTATGGTTGCCGCCGGCCTATGGATCGCCAGCGTGATCATGCAGAACAGCCTCGGTCTTTTCAACCCCGACGGCAGCCCGCTCAGGATCGCGCATCAACTGCTCGCCATGACGGCCCTCGCCGGCATGGTTGTCGGCTTTCTTGGCCTGATCTGGGGCGGCGCGGTCCAGAGCCGCGTGGGCAAGGCGGGGGTCTACCTCTACGCGGCCGGCTGGGGCCTCATCATCGTCGCCGGCCTGGCCGGACTGCTGCTGCAGGGCCAGGACAGCCCCCTCTTCGTGCTCTACCCGCTCGCCGGCCTCCTCTACGATCTGGGCGGCCTGGTGGCGGGGATAGCGGTGCTCACCGCCAAGCGCTGGACCGGCTGGCAGCGGTTCATGCCCCTGGTGAGCTTCCTGGTCATCTTCTTCGGGGTCAACCTGCCCGTCTTCCTGGGCGCGACGGACGGGCCGAGCATGCTCGGCGAGGTGATCATGGGCGCCTGCTGGTTCGGCGTGGCGCTGGCCGTGTATACAACCCAGGCCAAGGGCGCCACCCTGCCGTCGTCGCCAGTCGCCGGCCAGGTTTGACATTCGGATGTTTTGCGGTTAGCCTTCTCAGCAGCCGACGCGTTCTTTAGAAGGCATGATTCTCAGTGCACGATTCAGCGGCTCCCGCACGTTCTTCTTGCTGCACACTCGCCGGTTGGACGGTGCTGATGCTGGCGCTCGGGTTGGTCTTGCTCAGCACCGCCCAACTGGCATACCGCTTCACCTTGCCCACCGACGGGTGGGCGGTTCACCCCACAGACGACTTCAACGCCCCGGATTGGGTCTATCGGGAGAACCTCGCCGGCGCGCCTTCCGGCTTGCGGAGCGGCGACGTCGTAACGACCGTCAACCGCCGATCGGTTCAGGGAACGGCCAGCAACAGCTATGTTCCGGCGCCGCCCGGCTGGGGGGCCAATCAAGCCGTGGAAATGCAAGTCCAGCGCCAGAATCAGTCGCTATCGCTGACTGTCCCTATCCTACATTGGACGTTCCAGGCCGTGTGGCGCCACATGCTCCTCCGGCCGGAAATCCTGGTTGGGCTGTCGGGCGCCCTTGCCTTCTTCGCACTGGCCCTATTCACCTTCTCCCAGCGGTCGGACATTCCCGCCGCGCGCGCATTGCTGATGTTGAGCGCAACCTTCCTGGCCGTCAACCTCAGCGGTCTGCTGCCCGACGGACTATCAGTGCAGTTCAACAAGCTGGCCTTCTACGCGACCGCGCTGTTCAGTTACCTGATCATCGGCGTGCTGCTGGCCCCTGCACTGTTGGCGTTCACCCTGCTCTTCCCGCAGCCCAAACACGCCATCCAGCGCCGGCCCTGGCTGGCATTGCTCCCCTTTGGAATTGGCCTCGCGGTGGGCATGGTCATAGTGGCGGGGAACATCCCAATCCTGGGTTGGGCGGCAACGCTGGCCATGGTTGCGGCTGCCATCATCAGCTTCATTCATGCCGGCGTCACCCAGCGCGACGCCATCAGCCGCAGCCAATTTCGCTGGGCCGTCGGCGGATCGGTGATTGGCCTGCTCCTGGTGTTAGCGGTCTTTCCGGCGGCCGCTGGCCTGGTTCGCCAGTCCCTATTGGCCGATTTGATGGGCGCCGGTCTGCATCTCGGGTTCACCGTGATCGGCATCTCGCTCGCGGTAGCCATTCTGCGCCATCGCCTGTTCGGGCTGGATCTGGTCATCAATCGCGCCCTGGTGTATGGGACGCTTACCTTCTGCGTCGTCGGCATCTACATGCTGGTCGTAGGCTATCTGGGCATGTTGTTTCGGGCACAAGGAAGCCTGGCGCTTTCCCTGATCGCGACCGGCATCACCGCCGTCCTGTTCGCGCCTTTGCGCAACCTGGTGCAACGCGGGGTCAACCGCCTGATGTACGGCCAGCGCGATGAACCCTACCAGGTGCTGACACGGCTCGGCCAACAACTGGAGACCGCGCTGGAACCCGCGTCCGCGCTGTCGGTGACGGTGCAGACGGTAGCGCGGGCACTCAAATTGCCATACGTCGCCATCGCGCTCAAACAAGAGGATGAACTGCAAACCGTAGCCGTCTCCGGTGCGGCCCAAAATGAGATCAGCCGCTTCCCCCTGGTCTATGCCAGCCAGATCATTGGCGAATTGAAAGCCGCCTCCCGCGCCCCCAACGAGCCCCTGACCCCGGCCGACGTACGCCTGTTGTCTGATCTGGCCCGGCAGATCAGCGTGTCCGCACACGCCGTATTGCTGACCGCCGATCTGGAGCAGGCACGCCTGTCACTGGTGACAGAACGCGGCGAAGCGCGGCGGCAGCTCGGCAGCGACCTGCACGATAGCGTAGGGCATCAGCTTGTGGGACTGACCCGGCAAGTTGAACGCATGATGGCCACGGCGACCGCCGACCCCGCGCTGACGCGCGACCTGGCCGACATCAGCCGCCAACTGACGGCTCTGACCGGACATGTGCGCGGCTTAGCTCACAGGCTCTTTCCACCCGAA
Organism: Anaerolineae bacterium; assembly: GCA_034433275.1. GTDB lineage: Bacteria > Chloroflexota > Anaerolineae > CG2-30-64-16 > CG2-30-64-16 > DAOUAT01. The sequence goes on along the minus strand of DAOUAT010000165.1, from coordinate 16,684 downwards.
CTGGAGCTGTTGGGGCTGGCCGGCGCCCTGCGGGAACGCGTCCAGACCCACTCTGGCTTGCGGATTCAGCTCGACGCGCCGGACGCGCTCCCTCCCTTGCCGGCTGCAGTTGAAGCGGCAGCTTACTACATTGCCCTTGAAGCCGTGGTGAATGTGGAAAAGCACGCCGAAGCACAAGTATGTCATATCCGCCTGCGATTAACGTGCAATCCCTCGGCATTGCAGCCGGGCACACTGGAATTGGATATCAGAGATGACGGGCGCGGGCTGCCTTCGCCCACCACCAGAGGCTTGGGGTTGATTTCGATCCAGGCCCGAGCTGCCGAAGTCGGCGGCGTTTGCCGCTTCGAACCAAATCCGGGTGGTGGAACGGCGGTGCTGGTGCAGATTCCCTGCCCCGCCACAAAGGAGTAAGGCCCTGATATGGACACGATTCGCATTCTCATTGCCGATGACCAAACCATCACCCGCAGCGGATTGCGAACACTGCTGGCGTCAGGACCAGATATCGAAGTGATCGGTGAAGCACGCGATGGCGAAGAAGTCATCGCGTTGGCGGCCGCGCTTCAACCCGATGTGATCCTGATGGACCTACGGATGCCTGGCATCAACGGCATCGAAGCAACCCGCCGCATCCACCGCACCAGCCCGCACATCAGCATCCTGGTGCTGACCGTTTTTGAAGATGACACCTCGGTGTTCCCGGCCATTCGCGCGGGCGCGCAGGGTTATCTGCTAAAGAACACCGAGCAAGATGAGCTCCTGCGCGCCATTCACACCGTGGCCAGCGGCGGCGCGATCTTCAGCCCTGGCATCGCCCAGAAGGTGTTAGGCTATCTGCATACGCCGCCCAATGCAGCGGGCAATATCTTTGATGAACTCACGACTCGCGAACGCGAGATTCTCGAGCTGATCGCCCGCGGCAAGACCAACGCCGAAATTGCCACGCTCTTGAACCTGAGCGCAAAAACAGTGAGCAATTACATCTCTAATGTACTTCTGAAGGTGCATGCCACCGATCGGGCCAAGTTGATGTTGATAGCGCTTGAAGCGGGGATGGGACAGGCGGACAAGCGTTCGCTAACCGCTTCATCAGATTGATGCGGGGGTCGAATCATTACTGCCAGGTCGGAGACGAACGCCAAGATGGCCACTCTACCCGTGAGCGCAACCTTCGAGACGATCGCCCCACCCACCAGGGCTGCCTGGCGTGCGTGGCTGGCCGAGCACCACGCCGACTCGCCCGGCGTCTGGCTCATCATCCGCAAGAAGAACAGCCCCCAGCCCGGCGTGACGTACATCGAGGCGGTGGAGGAAGCGCTCTGTTTCGGCTGGATTGACAGCAAGACGATCACGCTGGACGAGACGCGCTTCCGCCAGGTCTTCACCCCGCGCAAGCCGCGAGGCACCTGGGCGAAGAGCAACAAAGAGCGGGCGGCGCGGCTGAGTGCGCAGCCTCCTTTAGGATCGAGCAGGGGTTGATGACGTCCGCCGGACTCGCGGCGATCGATCTCGCCGTGGCGAACGGGACCTGGACGGCGTCAGAGGCCAGCGACGGCGCGGCGCCGATCACGGTCGCATTCACCATCAAGAACACCGGTGCGGTCGCGGGCGCCGAGGTCGGGCAGGTCTACCTGGGCATCCCGGTGGCGGGTCAGCCGCCCAAGCGCCTGGTCGGCTTCAAGAAGGTCCACCTCCAGCCCGGCCAATCGCAGCGGGTCAGCATTGTGATTGACCCGGCCGCGACCAACCACCCGCTGTCGGTGTGGGACTACTGCACCCGGGGCTTTGTCGTGAGGTCCGGCGACTACACCGTCTACGTCGGCAACTCCAGCGAGGATACCCCGCTCACCGCCACGATGACGGTCCGCTAGCGCGCCGCAAAGGGGGAGTGCAGGAAAATGCCCGCTTCCCCAGAGGTCAAGAGGATGAAAGGGGCATCCGCCGAAGGGTGGATGCCCCGAAAAACCCCCGGCCAGCCCCGCACCTACGGTCGCGGGACCGGCTCAGTTGAAGCCTTCACGCTCGAAAACGTCGCATCACAGGCTTGCAAGCTCGATAGCGATCTCCGCCCCCACGCGGGCATTGTTGTACACCAGTTGGACGTTGGCATCCAGGCTGTCCCCACCGGTGATCTGCTGGACCCTGTCGAGGAGGAAAGGCGTGACGTCTTTGCCTTTGACGCCGCGTTCTTCCGCCTCGGCGACGGCGCGCGCGATGGCCGTTGAAATGATAGCGGGATCCATAGCATACTCAGCCGGGATGGGGTTGGCGATGATGACGCCGCCTTTGAGTCCCAGCTCCCATTTGGCCTTGAGGGCTTTGGCCACCTCTTTTGGCGAATCCACCCGGTAATCCACCTTGAAGCCGCTCTGCCGGGTGTAGAAAGCCGGCATTTCCTCCGTCTGGTAGCCGACCACCGGCACACCGTTGCTCTCCAGGTATTCCAGGGTCAGGCCGATATCCAGTATGGACTTGACGCCTGCACAGACCACGGCGACGTTGGTCTGCGCCAATTCGTGCAGGTCGGCGGAGATGTCGAAGGTTTCGGGTGCGCCGCGGTGGACGCCGCCGATCCCCCCGGTGGCGAACATCCGGATCCCGGCCAGCGCGGCGATGATCATGGTGGACGCGACCGTGGTGGCGCCGTCAGCTTTGCGCGCGACCAGGAACGGGATGTCGCGACGGGAGGCCTTGTGAACGCTGAGTCCCTGCTTGCCCAAGGTGGCGATCTCCTCCGGCGCCAGGCCCACCTTGAGCCGGCCGCCGAGGATGGCGACGGTTGCGGGCACGGCGCCGCGCTCCCGGACGATGGCTTCCACCCGGAGGGCGGTTTCCATGTTCCTGGGATAGGGCATGCCGTGGGAGATGATGGTGGATTCGAGGGCTAGTACGGGCCTGCCGGCCCGGAGCGCCTCCGCGACTTCGGGCCGGATGTCCAGATACTTTTCTAGCACGGTGCAAGCTCCTTGTAGGTTGAGGTCTGCGCTCCCCGGAGGACCAGGGTGGCATGTCCAGGCCCACTCAGATGGGTGGCGACGCCCAATCGGACCAGGCTTTCCGCGACGTTCCGCCCGACCCCGCCAAGCGATATCGTGTACATTCTAGCCGGTTGCTCCTGGGTTGTCAATCAGGATTCCAGATAGGGGTGCGGCTGCTCCACGCTGCGGGTGGCACCAGGCGCCGGCCATCAACGCCGCCGCACGCGGCTAGATCTGCGCGATGAGGCTCGTGTAGAAACCGCACGCATCCACGATCTGGCGCACCGGGCAGTGCTCGTTGACCATGTGCGCCAGCTTGTGATCGCCCGGACCGAAACCGATGGTGGGGATGCCCAGGCTCACCGGGGTCACCGCATTGGTGCTGAAGTCCCAGAAATCGTAGGCGCTGGGTTCGGCGCCGAACTGCGTCCGATACGCGGTGATACAGGCTTGCGTCAGCGCGTGATCGAGTCCGATCCGCCACGCCGGGTGAAACGGCTCGTACACGATGTCCAGCCCAGTCCAACTGGTGCGACGCAGCGTGCCGACCTCCCAGGTGGCGTTCTTGCCCGCGATCAGGCCAGCCAGCTCCTGCCGGATGTCGTCTTCGGTCTCGCCCGGCACGGTCCGGCGGTCCAGGTACACCTCGCACTCGGATGGCACGGCGTTGAGCGAGGCCGCGACGCTGGCGATGCGCGACATGACCAGCGTCGGCCGCGGTTCGCCTCGCTGCACCAGCGCCAGGTTGGTCCGCTCCACGCGTTGGATGATCTCGGCCATTTCGTAGATGGCGTTGACGCCCTTCTCGGGCGCGGAGCCGTGTGCGGAGACGCCGTGCGTCTTGATGGTGCTCTGCACCTTACCTTTGTGGCCGAGCGCGATCTGGTTTCCCGACGGCTCGCAGATGACGACATAGGTTGGCCGCAGAGCCAGCTCCCCGAAGAGGTGCTTGAGGTTCTCCCCGTCGCAATCTTCCTCGAAAACGCTGCACGAGACGTAGACCGTCTTGCCCGCCGTTAGCCCTGCGGCCCTGGCGAGCGCGCCCGCGTAGACCGTCGCGGCGACCGATGCTTTCATGTCCACAGAGCCGCGGCCGTAGAGGCGGCCGTCCACGATCGCGCCGCTGAACGGGGGAACAGCCCACCGCGCTTCGTCTGTGACCGCGACCGTATCAACATGTGAGTCGAACAGGATCGATCGGGCCCCGCCGCCGACCCGGCCGAGCAGGTTGCCCATCCCATCAATGATGACCTCGTCGTAGCCGAGGGCCAGCATTTTCTCCTTGATGAACTGTTGGATGTCGCCCTCCTGGCCGGACAGGCTCTTGATCCTGACCAACTGCTGCGCGAACTCGACCAGTTCACGCTGTACATCCGGTTGCACGAGAAAGGGCTGATCCATGAGGCCTCCTGGTTGTGCGCGGCGACGTGTGGTTGACGCGCCGCAGATCACACGATTTGTTGAGCGTGCTCGATCATACCACGGCTCTGTCAATATGTGGGAATGCCTGGGACTGCACACGCCGGTCTTTACGCAACAAACCGTACCCGGCGTCCGCCGCAGCGTCCCCAAGGCGGCGAAAGGCGCCAGCGCATCGAACCATTCGTAGCCGCTGGACGGCCCGCTGCCGTCGGCCGCGATGGCCGGCTGGCTGCTCAACGTGATCCGCCACCACAGGCAGCGACTGGGTGTTGGGTTGCAGGGCAGGAAGGTCGGCGTAGTGATGCCATCCGCGTCGAAGCCGATATCGGCCTCTTTCTCCGCGGTGATAGCAGGGCCCAGATAGTAGGCCAGTTTCTTGTTGAAGTGCAGCGGCCCGTTGGGCGGCGAGCCAGCCCCGAAGAGCGTCGGGAAACGCGCCAACACACCCGGCAGACCGCCGGCCGGAGAGGCGGTCATGCCGACGCCGTAGCTGTTGGAGCTGTCCGGCACGCCCCCCAGGTCGGGGGTGTCGGGCGCGTAGTTCTGAAACGACGCGGGCAGATAGACGCGATGGGCTGGCGTACTCGTAGGTGTCGCTTGAGGGCCAGCGAGCGAGCTGACCGCAGCGGTGGCCATGGTTGCCAGGCCGGCCAGGGCCAAAATCATGAACACGCGCACGGCGCGCCCAACCAGCCGGCAACGCCTGAATCGGTTCATGGAGGCTTCCTTCTTCGGTAGCGCAGGATGAAGTTCTCCAGCTCTATGTCCGAGAAGGGCAGGTCGAACTCGCTGCTGCCGTCCCGTCCAGCGAGTTCAGGACCCGCGACCGGTAGTGGGCGCCGCTTCGCTACGCGGCCCGAGAATACCGATCGCCATTCACCCGATATAGGTCAGGTGCAGATTCGCTTTGCCTGGAAGCGGCTTGTGATACACCCTGCGGCCGGCTTTCTCCATCGCCTCGAGGATCGGCGCCGGCTTGAAGTCGGTGGTCAGCAGGATGAAGGCGCCGGCGGGCAGGCCGGCCAGGAGCTCGTTGACCCGCTGCACCGGCACGATGCCATCCCGCAACAGCGCGATCCCGTTCACTACGTGCGCGGGCGCGCCCGCGATCCATTCCGGGTCATCGGCCGTGCGCGGGGGCGGGGCGAAGGCCTGGGCCGGGCCGGCCGGCAGTTCCTCCAGCCCGGCGGCGCGGCGCAAGACGCGCACCAGTTCCCTCGCCTCCATCCCGCCGATCTGGGCCACCTGCTCGATGGTGGCCAGTTGCGCCACCGTGCGGCGCAGGATGGGATTGCGCAGGTTCTTAAACGGGGGAGCGACCGCAATGATCCGTTCTTCCAGGTGGGGATAGGCCTTCAGCACATCCATCAGCTTGCTACGACTTGTGATCTCCATGCTCCCCCCTCAATCCTGCACAACGCTATCGTAGCTCAGCAAGCGGCGCTCGCCCGTCAGGCCGCGCACCTCAGTCAGATCCTGCGTCACCTCCAGCGTGCCCAGGTAGCCGCCGGCCTCATCGCGCACCGCGTAGTAGCAGATGTAGATCAGCCGGCCGCCGAGATTGATCCAGAACCGGGCGCGCTCCTGCTCGCCCGCCTTGAAGTCGCGCACGATCTGGTTCACGATGTGGACGCTCTTCGGCGGATGGCAGTATTGGACCTTGCGACCCAGGATGGCGCGCGAACGGTCGAAGACGCGCTCCTTGCCGGGGGTGAAGTAGCGCACCGTGTCGTCCGCATCCACGAAGGTCAGATCGAAGGGCAGGGCTGAGAAGACGCCGATCAGCTCGGCCAGCGTGAAGCTGCCCGTGGGCATCTGAACACGGCCGTCGTGCGCAGCCGGCCGGCCGATCTCCCCCTGCACCCCGCCGACCGGCTGCCACACAAACTCCGGCGCGTAGAGGCAGAAGCCGTACTCGTCACTTTGCAGGTAGATCTGATACCAATCCTGCTCGGTCAAAAGGTTGAGCGCGGTCGGGTAGAGGATCTTTTCCTCTTTGTAGACCATCTCATCTATGGCAGCGATTGCCGGAGCCACCGAGAAGAGGCCGTAGGACCGGGCTTCCGCGGCGTCCAGCGTCTCCACCTGCTGCAAGCCCTCGATGGTCAGGCGCAGCAGCTGGCGGACCTCGTCATGCTTGCCCCACATCACCGCGGGCGGGCCGGGGAGGTTGTTCTTCTCGAAGTAAGGGAAGAGCAGGTATTCCTTGCGCCGGTAATGCTTGTCCACGTCCATCAGGTTATTCAACTGCTGCTGGACCTCGCGCACGAGCGCGGTGGCATCCGCGTCGTCTGCCAGCGGCTGCAGGCGCTCCAACAGCACCCGGATCCGGCCCGTGGTGCGGGTCAGCTCCCTGTTCTCCTGCACGAACGTGTGTACGGGATGACCGGGGATGGTCTCGGGGGTCTCCTGCAAATCCAGGTGCTTCTTCAACACCCGCGTGTGCGTATCGCAGAGCTGTTGGATGCTCTCCTGGGGGATGCCTTCCTGGATGAGCTGCACCTCCATCAAAAAGACGTCGCTGTAGTCCGCTTCGTCCAGCAGGGCCCCCAGTTGGGCCTGGATCTGCTCCTCGGCCACGCCGTTGTGCAGCCGACGGATCAAGCTTTTCATAATTTCGATGCGCTGCTGGCGGTTGTTGATGATTTCGCTCATGCGAACCTCCCTGTGTGTATTGATGGGGAATCTTGAAGGCGCCATCCGAACGCGCGATCACCCTTGCTCAGGTGCGAAAGAACATCGCCTCCGCACCGGTGATGTAATGTTCCAAATGGGCGACAGTGAACTCCAGATGCGCAATAATCGCCCGACCCACATCGCCGATGGAGACGACGCCGATCACCCGATCGCCCTCGCCCAGCACAGGCAGATGCCGGATGTGCTTCTCGGTCATCAATGCCATGCACGCCTCTGGGCTTTGATTCGCGCGCACGTAGAGCACGCGCGCGGTCATGATCTCGGACACCAGCATCTCCCGGGCGTTTTTGCCGGGCAGGGTGACCTTGCGTGCGCAGTCACGTTCCGACAGGATGCCCACGAGCGCCTCGCCGTCCAGCACCAAGAGGACGCCGATATCCTTTTCAGCCATCAGTTTGAGCGCATCGTATACCGACGCATCAGGCCTGATCGCCCAGACCTCGGACCCTTTTTCACGCAGCAGCTTGCCGATCGTTGTCATGCTTACCCCCTGTTAATGATTGATGATTGCCGTAGGATGTCCTCGGCAAGGATAACGCCGAACTTCACGCCGCTCGCTGCGGCCAGGCATAGGCGTAGGCCGGCTGCGGCGCGGGCAGAAGGATCGCGGAAGCGTAGTAGCCGCCCTGCGCGCACGTCACACAGAACGGCTGCCCATCAACGATGATCTCCCGCTCATTCATGATCTCCTCCCCGCACCCCGCGCAGTTGACGCGCACCCCCGGCCGGCTGACGATCTGCCGGATGGACCGCAGGAGCTGCACGGGCTCAACCGTGAGCAGCTCGTCGTCGGGCATGACCTGGTAGCCGCGCAGTTGCGCGAAGTAGTGACGCGGCTCGTCGGGCGCGTAGGCCAGGGCGCGCTGGCGCACGTCCGGCCGGGGGGCGACGCGCAGTGCCTCTTCCGTCGCCACGGCCACGAAGGTCGCGGCGATCTTGCCGTAGTCCTCGACGCACAAGGTGCGGCGCCCCACCGTGCAGCCGGTGGCGACCTCAAGGCCGTCGGCGAAGCAGCCGTCGGTCTCCAGGATGACCAGCAGGCGCTTGTCGCAGCGTGGGACGTCCAGCCCCAAGGCTGCCGCGCCTGCCAGGCCGATGCGCGCGCCGAGCACCTGGCGCGGGCAGAGGTGGCTGTGACGCGCGGCGCTGCGTTGCAGCAGTTCAGCGAGAGCTTGCACGGCACACCTTTCGCGATTTCACGCCGCTACGACCGCCGGCTCTTTGGTATCCACCTGGCCCGCCAACTGGGGCGACGCCTTTTGCAGCAAGCTCAGAACGGTCAGGTGCATCCAGACGAAGCTGCCGGCCACCACCAGAAACAGGACAAAGAACGTGGACTGCGGGATCCAGGTCCATTCGGTCACTGCGGCGAAGACCGGCGGCAGGAAAAAGCCCCCCAGCGCGCCCAACATCCCCACCAACCCACCCACCGCGCCGACATCGTTCGGGAAATATTCGGGGATGTGCTTGTACACGGCCGCTTTGCCCACGCCCATGCAGACGCCGACGATGAACACCAGCACGGTGAACCAGAACGGCGACAGCACGAACCTGAGCGTCTCGAACTGGCCGCCGGCGACGAACTTCTCCGGCACGTAGAAGACGATGTGCCCGCTGGGCGCGGAGAGCAGGAGGGTCGCCACGAGCATCACGCCGAACACCCAGTACATCACCCGCCGGGCGCCGAACTTGTCCGAGAGGTGGCCGCCGACCGGCCGGAGCAGGCTGGCCGGGAAGATGAAGAGCGCGGTCAGCAGCGCCGCGGTTTGCAAGTTCAGGCTGTAAACGTCCACGTAGTATTTCGGCAGCCACACCGACAGGGCGACATACGCGCCGAACATGACGACGTAGTAGAGGCTGAAGCGCCAGACCCGGACGATCTTCAACGGCTTGAGGATCTCGCGCAGCGGGCGATTGGCCGCGGGCTTGCGGTCGTGCTTCGGCGCAAAGAGCCACATGACGACCGCCATCACGGCCAGCAGCACGCAGTAGAGCAGGGGCACGAACCGCCAGCCGCCCGGTATCAGGCCGCCGGCCAGGCCGGCCGCGGGCACGACAGCGATCAGCGCCGGGCCGATCAGCTTCGTCACCGAGGCGCCCACGTTCCCCGCGCCGAAGACGCCCAGGGCGAAGCCCTGTCGCGCACGCGGGTGCCAGGCCGAATTCCAGGCGATGCCGATGGAGAAGGCGTTGCCGGCCATCCCCACGAAGAACGCCCACACCAGCAGCTCGGTGAAGGTCGCTGCCCGGCTGACCATGTACGCCGGCACGATCGTCGCCAGGATCAGCAGGAGAAAAACCCGCCGCCCGCCGAAACGATCGGCCAGGATGCCGAAGGCCAGCCGCCAAAGGGAGCCGTTCAGCACCGCGACCGCAGCGAGCCAGCTCAACTGGATGTCGCTCAGCCCGAATTCGGCGCGGATCGGGATGCCGAGGACGCCGAACATCAGCCACACCGCGAACATCAGCGTAAAACCGATGGATGAAAGCGCCAGGACGCGCCCCCGATCCCTGGCCGTCGTTTGGGTCGTATCGTCCGCAACCATGACACGCCTCACTTTGCAGCCGCTCAAGATGGCTTTTCGCAGCCGCGGCGGGTGTAATACCACCAGTTGATGGCGGTGGCGATGACGTAGAAAACCACTACCCCGTAGAAGAACACCTGCGGCGAGCCGGTGGCGGTGATGGAAGCGCCGATCAGCGTCGAAAAGAGAAAGGGGCCGTAAGCCGCCACCGCGGCGGTCCAGCCGATCACGCCGGCGCCCCGCCGCGGTGAATCGGCGAAGATGATCGGGTACTGCCGGAAGGTCGCCGCGTTCCCGATGCCGGTGAAGAGGAACAGGGCCAGCATGATCGCCACGAAGGCGGGGAACTGCGCCAACGATGCCGGGGTCAGCAGCCCCAGCCCGGCCAGCACCAGCGTGCCCAGGATCAACACCAGGCCGGTGATGTGCGTCAGGATCGCGCCGCCGACCCTGTCCGCGAGCGGGCCGGTGAGGACGCGCGCCAGCGAGCCGACCAGCGGCCCCAGGAACGCGTAACGCAGCGGATCGGGCGCGCCGGGAAACGAGCCATACAGCGTCTTGATCAACAGCGGAAACGCGGCCGACAGCCCGGCGAAGGTGCCGAAGGTCATCATGTAGGTGATGGTGCAGAACCAGGTGTGCTTGACCTTGAAGATGTCCAACTGCTCCTGGAAGGACGCCTTGATGGGCACGCTGCGCAAGGTGAGCCAGGCGACCGCGCCGACGACCACCAGGAATGGGACATACCAGAAGGCCGCGTTCTGGAGCCAGATGGGACGGCTTGTCCCCCCGGCCGTCATCGTCTGCGCGCCGCCCACCGCCGCAAAACCGATGATCCAGGGCGTGATGAACTGCGTCAGGCTCACGCCGAAGTTGCCGATGCCGGCCTGGAGGCCCAGCGCGGTGCCCTGGAGCTGCTTGGGGAAGAAGAAGCGCGTGCTCGGCATGTAGGAAGAGAAATCGCCGCCGCCCAGGCCCGCCAGCAGAGCCAGGACGATGAAGACCCAGAACGGCGTGCCCGGGTTCATCACCGCCAGGCCGATGCCGATGCAAGGGATCAGCTTCAGGAACGTCGTCGCGGTGATGACGTGGCGCGTCCCGTAGATCGGGATCAGAAAGGTGTTGGCAATGCGGAACGTGCCGCCGGCCAGGCCTGGCATGGCGGCCAGCCAGAACAACTGCATGGTGCTGAACTTGAAGCCGATTTGCGGGATGCGCACCACGACGGCGCTCATCGTAAACCAGGTCGCAAACGACAACACCAGCGCGATGGTCGTGATCGTCAGCGTGCGCCAGGCGATCCGCTTGCCGGTCTTCTGCCAAAAGGCGGGGTTGTCCGGCTCCCAGTTTTGCAGCCATGTGCTCATGGTCCCACCCGCCGGTTTGCGATCACCACCTGCCACGGCCGCAGCAGATAGCCCAGCGGCCAGGTGATGATGTGTACCAGCCGCGAGAAGGCGAAGGCCACGGCCAACAGGTAGAAGTTGAAGACGTGCAGCTTGATGGTGAACGGCAGCGGCGCGATCGCCGCGGCGTCCGGCCGGAAGGTCAGGATGCCCCAGAGGTAGGGCGTGAAGATGCCGGTGAACCAGTACGACCCCCAGCGGTAGACCGTGGCGGTGATCACGCCCGTGACCAGCGAGACCAGGAGCAGCGCCAGCACCACGTAGTCCATGGGCGTGCTGACCACGCGCACGCGGCCCACCGTGACCCGCCGCCAGATCAGGATCAGCAGGCCGGCCGTGGCCCAGAGGCCCAGGCCGATCCCCGTCAGCTCCAGCAGATAGAGGCGCAGCGGCTGCGCGTTCCACAGCACGATGCCCTGCGGGATCAGGAGCGCGACCAGGTGGCCGGCCAGGATGATGGTGATGCCCCAGTGGAACGAGATCGAGCCCCAGAAGAGCTGCCGGCGCTCCAGCAGTTGCGACGACAGCGCCGAGATGCTGAACGGCCGGTAGATCGCGCGGTAGACCGTCACGGCGATGGCCAGCGCCAACGCGATGTAGGGCAGGATGACGAAGAATAGGGTGTTCCAGTCCATGGTGCCTCCGAGAGAACCTCACCCCCTGCCCCCTCTCCTACCAGGCGAGGGGGAGACTGACGCCCCTTCCCTCGCAGGGAGGGGGTTGGGGGGTAGGTGATGATGGCTACGCTTGCACGGCCGCCAGCGCCGCCTCGTACACGTGTACATACGGATTGCCCCGCTCCTTCTCGCGCACAATGGCGATCATGCGCTCCAGCGCGGTCTCCAGGTGCTCGGCCAGCTCGGGGAGCGGCGGGTCGGCCGCCGCCAGGTAGCGCAGCACGGGAACCAGGTGGTCTGGCAGCTCGCCGCCGGGATCAATGTCCAGCTCGGCCTCGGCACGGTTCAGCTTCGCCATGAACGCGCCGCGCTGGTAGCTGTCGCCCCACACCTGGAAGCCGACGTAGGGCGCGGCCGCGGGGTTGAGGTCGAGGGTGCGCGTCGCCAGCTCCTCCCAGGCCGCCAGGCCCAGCCGGCTGATTCCCTTCAGGAAGGCCGCGAATTCCCGCTGCGCCGGCCCCTTGCCCGCGGCCGCGGCGCCGGCCCGCAGCTCGCCCAGCAGCCCCTCGTAGGGGTAGACCAGAGACTGCGCCAACAGCGCGTAGATGTTCATCAATCACCTCGCCGCGGCGGCTGGATGGCGCCGAAGCCAGCCTCGCCCTTGTGCGCCAGCGGGTCCTTCCACGTCTCCACTGCCATCTCGCGATGGTAGGGCGGCAGGACGAAGCGTTCGTGCAGGTGCGGCAGGGTGGTCAGCCGGTAGATCGCCTCCGCTTCCTCGGGCGTCGTCCCGGCGCGAGCCAGCGCCTGCAGCGTGGCCCCATCTACCTGGGCATCGCCCGTCTTGCGCCGCATGTAGAGCCGCACCGCGTACATCTTGCGCAGGATGCGGCGGATGGGCTCCTCGTCACCCACGCTGAACAGGTTGGCGAGATACTGAATCGGCAGCCGCGCGGCGTCCAGGCGGTCGAGCAGGTCGAAGTCCTGCACGGTGTTCGAAAGGTCCAGGCGGCTCAGGCCGTCCTCCAGCGTGCTCACCACGGGCGAGAGTGGCGGGATGTAGAACATCATCGCCATGGTGCGGTATTCCAGGTGCAGCGGCAGCGCGATCTGCCAGACCTTGACAAATTGGTAGACCGGCGACTTCTGCGCCGACTCGATCCAGCCTTCGTCAATGCCGTTGGCGCGGGCCGCCGCGATCACCGCCGGGTCGAACGGGTCGAGGATGGTGTCCAGGAACTCCTCGACCAGTTCATGGTCGGGGACGTTGGCAGCCGCCGGGATGCGGTCGGCGTCGTAGAGCAGCACGCCCATGTAGCGGATGCGGCCCACGCAGGAGTGCGCGCACGCGGGGGCCTGGCCCGTTTCCAACCGCGGGAAGCAGAGGATGCACTTCTCCGACTTGCCGGTGCTCCAGTTGTAATACACCTTCTTGTACGGGCAGGCGGCCACGCACATGCGCCAGGCGCGGCACTTGTTCTCGTTCACCAGCACCACGCCATCCTCGCCGCGCTTGTAGATGGCGCCGGAGGGGCACGCGGCCACGCACGCCGGGTTCAGGCAGTGGTTGCAGATGCGCGGCATGTAGTTGAAGACCACCCGCTCGATCTCGTCCAGCGACGCCTGCACCTCGGCCGGCAGGTTCTGCCGGTTGGGGTCGTTCTTGGCGTAGAGCGGCGACCCGCCCAGGTCGTCATCCCAGTTGGGGCCGGACTCGATGTTCATCGGCTTGCCGGTCAGGCTGGAGATCGGGATGGCGGTGGGCTGGTCGTCCCCCGCGGCCGCGGTGAACAGGTCGCCGTAGCGGAAGGTGAACGGCTCGTAATAGTCCTCCAGGCTCGGCAAGTCGTTGTTGAAGTAGAGCCTGGCCAGCCCGCTGAGCTTGCTGTGCAGGCGGAGCTTGATCTTGTGCTCTTCGCCGTAGCCCTGCTGAAACGCCCAGCCGCCGCGGAAGTGCTCCTGGTCCTCCCATTGAGTGGGATAGCCGCTGCCGGGCCGGGTCTCGACGTTGTTCCACCACATGTACTCGGCGCCCTTGCGGTCGGTCCACAGGTTCTTGCAGGCGATGGAGCAAGTATGGCAGCCGATGCACTTGTCGAGGTGGAAAAGCATGCTCATGTGGGCGCGTACTTTCATAGACGTCAATCTCCTGTTGCGTGTTGCGTGTTGCGTGAGATCTTCCGTGATGCGAGAACGCACTACGCACCACGCACCACGCTAGAATTCCACCTTCTCCACTTTCCTCACAAACACGTTCGTATCCCGGTTCACACCGGTCGGGCCCCAGTAGTTGAACGCGTAGGTGAACTGGGCGTAGCCGCCGGCCATCAGCACCGGCTTCAGGCGGGCGCGGGTCATCGAGTTGTTCATGCCGGCGCGCTTGCCGCGCAACGGCGACTTGGGCACGCTGATGGTGCGCTCGGTGGCGTGGTAGACGAACACCGTGCCCTCCGGGATGCGCGAGGAGACCGCGCAGCGCTGGACGAACACGCCATTGTCGTTGAACAGCTCCACCCAGTCGTTGTCCTCGATGCCCAGCGCTGCGGCGTCCTTGTGGTTCAGCCAGATCGGATAATCCCCGCGCGACAGGGTCATCATGCGGTGGTTGTCGGAATAGGTGGAGTGGATGCTCCACTTGCCGTGCGGCGTGATGTAGCTCATCAGCCGGCCCTGCGCCTCGGCCTGCGAGTTCTGCGTCTCGTCCAGCATGGTGTGGTCGGGCCGCGGCTTGTAGGTGGGCAGGTGTTCGCCCCACTGCAAGTAGTTGTCGTGGTCCAGGTAGAAGTGCTGGCGGCCCGTCAGCGTGCGCCAGGGGATCAGCTCCTCGACGTTCAGCGTGAAGGGCGAGTAGGCGCGGCCGTGGTTGATGCTGGCCGACCAGGTGGGGCTGGTGAGCACCCGCCGCGGCTGCGCGACCAGGTCGGCGAAGCTGTAACGCACCAAGCGCGTGCCCGCGGCCAAGTGGGTCAGGGCGCGGCCCGTTTTGTGCTCCTCCTGCTCGAACGCGCGGTAGGCCAGCTCGCCGTTTGTGACCGGATCCAGGCGCAGGATCGTGTCCACCACTTGCAGCGGCTCCTCCAGGCTGGGACGGCGCCGGCCGTTGAACGTGCGCCCCTGGGTCGCGGCCAGCGCCCGGTATTCGTCGGCCACGGGGATCAGCAGGCCGTGCATCCCCACGCCGTTCTCCTCCACGCCGGGGCCGAGCGTGACCATCTTGTCGTAGATTTGCGTGTAATCCCGCTCGACCACGCGGAACTTGGGCATGGTCTTGCCGGGGATCGGCTCGCACTCGCCCCGCTTCCAGTCCAGGTCGCTGCGCTGCGAGATCTCGTCCACGGTGTCGTGCTGCAGCGGGATGGCGACCAGGTCGCGCACGGGCGCGGGCAGGTGCGTCTTCGCCAGCTCGCTGACCTTCTGCGCTACCGCCCGGTAGATGTCCCAGTCACTGCGCGATTCCCAGGCCGGAGGCACGGCCGCCTGCATCGGGTTGACGAAGGTGTGCAGGTCGGTGGAGTTCAGGTCGGTCTTCTCGTACCAGGTGGCCGCCGGCAGGATGATGTCCGAGTAGAGCGCCGAGGTGTCCATGCGGAAGTTGAGGTCCACCACCAGGTCGAGCTTGCCGGCCGGCGCTTCCGCGCGGTAGTTCACCTCGTTGGTGTAGCCCTGGGCCATCTCGCGGGCGACCATGTTGCTGTGCGTGCCCAGGTAGTGCTTCATCATGTACTCGTGGCCCTTCATGCTGGTGCCGATGGCGTTGCCGCGCCAGATGAACCAGACGCGCGGCCAGTTGACCGCCGCATCGGGGTCCTCCACCGCGAAGCGCAGTTCCCCGCTCGCCAACTGCGCGACCGCGTACTGGATAACTTCGGCCTCGGACTGCGCGCCCGCGGCCTCCGCGTCACGGACGACCGCCAGCGAGCTCCGGTTGAACTGCGGGAAGAAGGGCAGCCACCCCTTGCGCACCGCGCGCACCTGGTAGTCAATGGTGTGTTCCTTCTGCGCGCCGCCGGGCAGCACGTCGTAGGCGGTGAAGCCGCGCTCGTAGCGCCACTGGTCTGTGTGTACATAGTGGAACGACGGCGTGTTCTGCTGGCGGTTGGGCAGCTTCCAGTCCGAAGCGAAGGCGATGGCGCCCCACGAGGCCTGGTTCGCCAGCTTCTCCTGCCCCACGTAGTGCGCCAGCCCGCCGCCGTTGACGCCCACCGAGCCGGTCAGCATCAGCGCGACGATGGCCGAGCGGTAGAGCAGGTTGTTGTGATACCAGTGATTGGCCCCCGCGCCGATGATCACCATGTTCTTGCCGCGCGTCTGCTCCGCGTTGAGGATCCATTCGCGCGCGTAGCGCAGGCAGGTGTCGCGGTGGATGCCGGTGTGGCGCTCCTGCCAGGCCGGGGTGTAGGGCGCCGCCTCGTCGTCGTAGGAGGCCGGGTAGTCGCCGGGCAGCTTGCGGCTCACGCCGAACTGCGCCATCGTCAGGTCGAAGACGGTGGTCACGGTGATCGGGCCAGCGTCGGTCTGGATCGTGCGCACGGGGACGCCCCGTAGTCGGGTCGCGCCGCCGGCGAAGTCGTCGAACGCCACCTGGACGACCCCATCGTGCTGTCCCAGGAAGGACAGCTCCGGGTCCAGGTCCTCGCCTGTGGCGCCATCCCGCATCTCCAGGTTCCAGCGCCCCTTCTCGTGCTGCCAGCGGAAGCCGATCGCCCCCTTGGGCATCCGCGGCCGGCCCGAGGTCTTGTCCCACACCAACAGCTTCCAGTCGCCGTTCTCCTGATCGGCGTAGGCCGCGAGACGGTTGGCGCGCAGGTATTTGCCGGGCCTCACCCCCGCCTCCTCTTCTGCGCCTTCCGACCTCTCCCCCAACCCCTCTCCTGCGAGGAGAGGGGCGCCGCCTCCCCCTTCCCTCGCAGGGAAGGGGGCCGGCGGGTTAGGTAACCTCGCCCCCAACCCCTCTCCTGCGAGGAGAGGGGCGCCGCCTCCCCCTGCCCTCGCAGGGAAGGGGGCCGGGGGGTTAGGTAACCTCTCCCCCAACCCCT
>DAOUAT010000164.1:0-3803 GCA_034433275.1 Anaerolineae bacterium | reverse complement strand
GAGGCCGGATAGCCCAGGGCCAGGAGCTGATTCGCCCACGCCTGCGTCATGCCGTAATGCGCCTCGTAGATCCTGGTGTTGGGGTCATACAGGTTCACGATAGATTTGACCGGTGTGCCGTTGACGGAGGCGACCACGTCGTACTTGCCGTCCTCGCGCAGCAGCGTGTTGCTGGCGTTGTACCACTTGATGTTGAGCCACATGCGCCGACCCTCAGGGTAGCCGGAGATCAGCTTGTGGCCGGTCAGGTTGACGACCTTGAGGGTGTAGCCCGTGACGCTCAACGACCCGGCCAGATCGAGCTGCCGCTGTGCGCGCAGCTTGCCCGCATCCAGCGCCTGGATCTGGGTGGCCGTCAGCCCACCGCCCAGGCGCAGTGTCCCCTGGCTGTTCTGATACTTGATGGCGTCGGGTATCCAGTAGTTGCCGCCGGTCATGTCGTGCAGCGGCAGGTCAGTCCGCAGTGGCGCATCGGTCTTGTTGGCGCCTTTGCCGGTAGTCGGAGGCACATGGCACGTCTGGCAACTGAAGGTGCGGGGGGTGTTATCCTGGTAGTTGCCGCCGGTGCCGGCAGCCAGTGCGGCCTGGTAGGCGGCCTGGATCGCGCCGGCCCTGAGATCGGCCGGCAGGCCCGTGTAGCTGGAGACCAGGGTCGTGTCGAACACGCTGGCCTTGAACTCGCTAAAGGTGCGCTCCACGATCCCGTATTGGAAGGGGAAGTTGTTGAACGCGGCCTTCCCGGCGACCGCCCCTCCCAGTTGCGCATTGGCCACCACCGGATCCGCGGTCGGCTGCGTGCCGTAGTTGTGCGCCAGGTTGCCCACCGCAGGGTTGGAGACATCGTGGCACGAGCCGCAGAAGTCCGCATCGCGGTGAAATTTGGACTGCGCGAACTGGTGCCTGGCCGTCGTCTGGCTGTAAGGCCCCAGCTTGGCATTGCCGGCCGACAGCGATAACATGCCCGAACCGTAGTAGCCGGTTGCCGGCGCACCCTTGTCGTTGGCGATGTAGGGCGCCACCATGACCCCCAGGTGCTCGCGATTGTTGGGGTTGGTCATCTTGTGGCAGGCGTCGCACTCCACGCCATCTGCGTCCCCCGCGGCCAATCGGGAGCCGTCGGTCGGGGTCGATCGGCCCGCGTACCAGCCGCTGGTGCTGTGGCAGCGGATGCACAGGTCGCCCGAGCCGTCGAAGTCCTGCTCGGCGATGGCCAGGGTGGCCCAGAAGATGGGGTCGCGGCCGGCGTTGGCCATCATGCCCCCGCGCCAGTTGAATGCCGGTTCCACCGCGCTATCATAGCCGCCGTGACAGTTGTCGCACTTGTCCGGCGTTTCCAGGTTGCTCACCTGGCCGGGCTGGGTGCCGGGCTGCTCGATGTCGGGCGGTACGGTGGGCGCCGCGACAACCTCGGCCGCCAGGATCAGGGACAGGATGAGGACAAAGGCCAGGGGCCGCATGAGATGGCTCCTTTCTCGGTCGGACAGGCGGATCAACTTCAGCAGTGCTGGCAGGCGGATTGACTCACTAAGGAGGACTTTGTGTTCCTTATATCACAGACTCAGGGAAGCGTCAAGCGAGTCGAATACAACATCCCATCTGCGAGATGCTTCTGCCCCTGACTCCTGACCCCTGACCCCTGTCCCCTGACCTCTCACAACTTGCTCACATCATGGTGTCCGCTCTCGCGCACACCTGCCGATGTGATTTCGATAAATTCGGCGTTCTGTTGGAGCTCCGAGATGGTGCGCGCGCCGGCATAGCTGAGCCCGGAGCGCAGGCCCCCCACGAGTTGGTAGAGGATTTCGCTGACCTGGCCGCGGTAGGGCACCACCGCCTCCACGCCTTCGGGCACCACCTTGTCCCAGTCCTCCTGGCTCTCGGCGCTCTCGTCGTTGCCCTTTTCAACCTGTTTGCGGCTCATGGTCGCGCCCAGCGACGCCATACCGCGCACCACCTTGACCTTGCGGCCGTCGCGGATCACCGGCGCGCCGGGCGCTTCCTCGCAGCCCGCGAACAGGCTGCCGATCATCACGGTGTCCGCGCCCGCGGCCAGCGCCTTCACCAGGTCGCCGGAGGCCCGGATCCCGCCGTCCGCGATGATGGGCACGCGGCGGCCGGCGTCCTGCACCCCCTGGACGCTGTCCATGATTGCGGTGATCTGGGGCACGCCGAAGCCGGTGACGATGCGGGTGGTGCAGATGGAGCCGGGGCCGATGCCCACCTTGATCGCGTCCGCGCCCGCCTCGGCCAGCGCGCGGGCGCCAGCGCGCGTGGCCACGTTGCCGGCCACGATCTGTGCTTGCGGATGGCGCCGGCGCAGCCTCGCCACCATCCCGGTGCAGTGGTCCGCGTGCCCGTGCGCGATGTCAATCACCAGCAGGTCGGCGCCGGCTTCCAGCAACGCGGCCGCGCGCGCGTCTTCGCCGGTCGTCACGCCCACGGCCGCGCCGACGCGCAGGCGGCCCTGGGCATCGCGCGTGGCGTGCGGGAACTGGCGCGCCTTGGCCACATCGGCCGCGGTGATCAGCCCGGTCAGGTGGCCGCGCTCGTCCAGGATGGGCAGCTTCTCCAGCCGATGCTCGTAGAGCACGCGCCGCGCCTCCTCCGGCGAGACGTCCGGGCCAACCTTGATCACGCGTTCGGCCGGCGTCATCGCGTCCCGCACCACGGCCCGGTCGCCCGGCGCCAGCAGGATGTCGCGGTGGGTGATCAACCCCAGGAACTTGCCGTCGGGCGCCAGCACCACCAGCCCGCCCACCTCGTACTGCTGCATCGTGCGGGTCGCGTCCGCGATGCACGCGTCGGGGCCGATGGCGTAGGGGTTGTCTACGATGAAACCCTGCGAACGTTTGACCTGCTTCACCTGGCGCACCTGTTGCTCGACGGTCATAAAGCGGTGGAGGATGCCGATGCCGCCCGCGCGCGCCATCGCGATGGCCATGGCCGCCTCGGTCACGGTGTCCATGTTGGCGCTGACCACCGGCACGTGCAGGCGGATGGCCGGGGTCAGGTCCGAGGATGTGTCCACGTCCCGGCGGGATGCGATGCGGGAATGCTGGGGGATCAGCAGGACATCATCAAAGGTTAAGCCTTTGGTTGCGCGAATGATCATCGTCCTCTCCGCGGAAAACAAGTCGAACGGCGCCTCTGATCGGCGGCAGGGCGGCTCAGGGCTGGCTGGCTGGCCGCGGCCGTGTCACCCAGGTCAGGTACAGCGATATGCCGATATAATAGACCGGCCCTAGCAAGGACAGCCCGACGAGGCGCATGTCCACCCGCTCGGCCGTGGCGCCCATGCCAATCAGCGCGACCCAGAAGAGCCCCAACACTGTCAGGGTCAACCGGCGGAAAGGCCGGGTGCTGCTGGAAACGCACTTGATGGGCGCCAACACCAGCGCTGCCAGGATCATCAGGATCGCTGCGTTGGCCAGCGGCGGCAGCCGAAACAGATAGAGATAGAAGATCGCGACGTTCCAGAAGTTCGGGAAGCCGGTGAAGTAACCATCGGCGGTCTTGGCGGCCTCGTTGCAGAAGCCGTAAGCTGATAAGATGAGCACGATGCCGAGCACGACGAGGCCGTTGTCACCGACGATGCCGAAACGATACGCGAACAACACCGGAATCAGGGTGTAGTTGATGTAGTCGGTGATGTCGTCCAGCTTCCGCCCGTCGAAGGTCGGGGTCCAGCGCTTGACGTGAAAGACGCGCGCCAACAGGCCATCGGTGGCGTCTATGAAAAGCGCCAGGCCCAGCAGTCCGATCACACGGCCCGCGTCGTTGGCAAATACGGCCTGGATCGCCAG
>DAOUAT010000163.1:0-3466 GCA_034433275.1 Anaerolineae bacterium | reverse complement strand
AACGCCAGCCCCAACGCCACGGCGGTCCAGACCAACCACTTCAGGCTGCGCGTCTCCAGGTAGCGGAACATGGCGACCACGAGCAGCACCAGCAGGCTGGTCAGCATCACCTCATCGCGGATGTAGCGGCCGTGATACAACAACGCGGGCGAGATGGCGAACATGAGCGCCGTCAGGAACGCGCCGGTCTTGCCCAGCCAGCGGCGCATCAGCCACACAAAGCCGATCATCGCGACGCCGAACAGCGCCACCTGGATGCGCGCGCTCCAGTCGTTGACGCCGAACAGGAAGTACATGACCGGGTTGAGGATGAACTTCAGCGGCCCGTGCATCATCGGCTGGTGCTGATAGCCCCGACCGTCATAAAGCTGCCACGAGTAGACCGTGTGCAGGCTTTCGTCGTGGCTCATGGGCCGGTCGCCCAGGCCGATGGTGCGGCTGAGCAGCGCCAGCACCAGCAGGATGATCCAGGCCAGCTTCTCGCCGTTCAAGCGCAGCACGCTCACGAACGCCCGATCCAGGATGTTCGGCTTTTCAGTTTCAATGTTTTGCATCGTTATATCACCCCGAGTGAATCCACGTACTGGAGTTGAGGCTTTAGCCGGTTGCTCCCACTACCCAGAAAACCGGCTGAAGCCTCTATTCCGGATTACGAATCTTTGTCTGACTTGCTGTGATCCTGCTTTCATCATTGCATTTTCCACAGGATCGCCTTAACCTTCTCCGGCGCGATACGCGTTTCACGGAAAAGAAGCCACCGGAGCACCTGCTGCGCACTCTCGAACCCCACCGGCCGCCAGCGCTGGAGCACCGCGAACTCGGCCCCGCTGTAGCGGTCGGCCAGGCGCGGCTGCTCGGCCACGGGCGTGAACACCAGCGGCGCCGGGTCAGAGGGCATGGATGCAGCCACCCGGAGGTTGGGGTAATCGCGCAGTTGCCAGCGCAGCGCGGGCAGCATCGGGTCCCCCTGGCGCTCCGGCCAGACCAGATCGATCCTGGCCTCCCGCGTCCCGCCGCCGTGGAGCGCGCTCAGGTCGCGCAGGGTTCGCTGCAGGTCAACCGCGTCGGTCGCAGCCACTTCGTGCAACACGGCCGGCTGGCGCCACGCGCCGCGATCATAGCTCAGCGCGGCCACCTGTCCCCCGCCCCAGAGCAGGCCCAGCAGCAGAGGGATCAGGGGCCAGGCCCGCGCCACCACGCCCCAACTGCCCAGTGCGCCGTAGGCCACCCAGATCAGCACGGCCAGCAGGGTTGTGCCGACCCCGACGCCGGTGTAGAGGGCGCGCCAATCGGCCCGGTTGGCCGAATTAGCCGCGCTGGGCAGGGCGATGGAGGCCGAAAACAGGAAGGCCAGGCAGAGCGCCAGCAACAACCACATATCGGCCTGCCGACGATCGGCCCAGGCGGCGGCCATGGCTCGCACGATCGCCGGGCCGGCCAGCAGCGCCAGCGCCAACGCGACCAGCGCCAGGTCCAACGGATGCCGGCCGCGGCCGACCAACGCCGGCAGCAATGTGACCGCGGCAGCAAATCCCAGCCAACGCCCGGCCCGGTCGCCCCGCTGCCAGGCCTGCGCCAACCCCACAATCCCAAAAACAACCAGCAGCGGCTCGCTGAGCAGCAGGCGCCGCGCCTGTTCCCAGGCCCCGTACTCACCGTTCCCCGGCAGGAGCCCGACCAGCCAGCTGCCCAGCAGGCTCCACGCTGCGGCCAGGCCGGCCGGGGTCAACGTGAAGAAGGTGGCGCCCAGCAGCAGCGTGCCGAGGAAGCTCGCCAACGCCGCGCGGCGATGTGCGACGACCTGCGCCCACAACCCCGGCGCCGCGCCGCGCCACCAGACCAGCGCCACCACTCCCGCGATAATCGCGGTATACGCAGCTGGCCCGGAGAGCAGCAGCGCAGCCAGGGCCGCGCCGGCCAGGGCAACCACGCGGCCGCTTGCCCGGCCGCGCGCCAGCACGTTGAGCGCGGCCAGCAGCGCCAACGCCGCCGTGGGAACCAGGGCATCGCCCACGGCCAGGCGGCTGCTCCACACGGCCAGCGGCGACAACGCCCACACCGCCGCCGCGGCCAACGCGCCGCCCTGGGTCAGCCGGTCGCGCAGCGCGTAGAACAGCAGCACCGACAGCCCGCCCAGCAGCGCCGGCCAGAAGCGCGCTGCGGCGTCGCTGGCCGGGAACAGGCTGAAGGTGATCCGCTGCAACGCGTGCAGCAGCGGGCTGACCCCGGCCAGGTCCGGCAGGTTGCCCTGGACCGCGGCCAGCGCCGGCAGCGACTGCACGGCCTCGGTCGGCCCCAGGGCCGTATCGCCCAGCCCCCACAGCCGCACGCCCAGTGCGACGATGGCCAGGCCGGTATAGGCCGCCCGTTCTACGGTCAGCCAGTCGGTGGCACGAACCTCTTTTCGTAAATCGTCTATCGCTAACACGCTGTCCGCCATCCTCTGTCCATGAATTGGAATCGAGCCTTCAGGCGGTCTCTCGCACAACCACAGGCTTGCCGCACAACCAGCCAACCGGCTGAAGCCTCGATTCCGGATCATGATCCGCATCTACCGCGCGTAAACGCGCACCCCATCCACGTCATACACCAACGTCAGCACCCGGTCGAACCGCGCCAGTAGGGCGTCATTGAGCTGATACTTGCTCCGCTCCTGGCCGCCGACGAACACATAGTCAACGCCCCACTTGTCCAGCAGCGCGGGCAACTCCTCGGGCCGCGCCGTGCGGTAAATCTGATCCAGCGCCTCCGGCCGGCCCGCGGCCAGTTTGTCATAGCCCTCATTGCCGCGCCATTGCCGCTCGTGGAAATCCCAGCCGAGCAGAGTCGGGTTCCCGGTCGCCATGGAGACCCGACCGGCTTGGGTGTAGGAGCCGCCGGAAGCCTCAACCACCACCGCATCCGGAGCGATGTTGGCCCGCAGCCACTCGATGGCCGCCAGGGTCGCCGGATCGTAACGCCGCAGCGCGGCCAGGCCGTCCAGCGTGGGCCGCGGGTCGCCGCTCTGAGGATCGACCTTGAAGTTATCGGCTTTGGACGGCGTCGCCAGCAGCGGATACCACAGGCCGGCCACCGTCAGGGCGGCCACCAGCGTCAGGCCCAGCCCTTTGAGCGCCAACGGCGTCCCGCGCCCCGCCAACCGGCTCACCCCATAAGCCGCGGCCAGCGCCAGCATGACCCAGGCCTGATAGTAGAACTTGAACACCGTGTTCATCCGCGTGCCGAACAGATCGCGCAGGTAGATGAACTCCGGCGCCAGCGCCAGGATCAGCGCCAGACCGATGAGCGCGACGGCGAAGAGATCGGAGACACGGAGATGGGGAGACGCGGAGGTGCAAAGCGGCGGCGATTGATCGTCCCCGTGTCCCCGTGTCTCCGTGTCCCCGTGTCTCCGTGTCCCCGTGTCTCCGTGTCCCCGTGTCCCCGTGTCTCCGTGTCCCCGTGTCCCCGTGTCTCCGTGTCCCCG
>DAOUAT010000162.1:0-2151 GCA_034433275.1 Anaerolineae bacterium | reverse complement strand
GAGTCGATCCCTGGGATTCCGGCGGTGGTGGTTGAGCTGGTGTGGGATCCGCCCTGGTCGAAGGATCGGATGTCGGAAGCGGCCCTGCTGGAACTGGGATTGCTATGAACGTGTCACGGGCTTAGCCCAACTTCGTCAGTTTAAGGCCGAATATTTTTTTCTGGGCGCTAGGAATGGCGTTGGCGCGTCGTTGCGCGGGGAGATGATCGCCAATCACGATGTAGTGAAGACCAAGTTGCCCGGGGGGGTTGTTAGACTCCGGGCATGTACCTTCGACGGTGCTATCGGGCCAAGGACGGCAAGCGCCACGCGTACTGGGCGTTGGTGAAGTCGGTTCGGACAGAGCGTGGGCCGCGACAGGAAGTGGTGGCGTATCTGGGAGAGATGGACGAGGCGAGTCGCCTGGGGATGAAGGATGCAGCCGAAGAGGCCGGCAACGAACAGGGCCGGTTGTTTCCAGAGCCGGCGCGGCGCTGGGTGGAAGTGGATGCGGCGCGGGTTCGGGTCCAGAACGGGCGGGCCTTCGGAGGCGCGTGGCTGGGGATGCAGGTGATTGATCGGCTGGAACTGGGGGGGTTGCTGGAGCGATTGATCGAGCCGGGACGTGAACGGGTGCCCTGGCCGATGATGGCATTGGTACTGGTGCTGTGCCGGCTGTGCGATCCGTCAAGCGAGTTGCACATCGCCGAACATGCTTATGAGCAGAGCGCCTTGAGCGATCTTCTGGGTATCCCGGCGGCGGCGGTCAACGAGGCGCGGCTGTACCGGGCGCTGGACAAGTTGCTGCCGCACAAGGCGGAGTTGGAGAAACATCTCAAGAATCGGCTGGGAGAGTTGTTTGGCCTGAGCTACGACCTGCTGCTCTACGATGTAACCAGCACCTACTTTGAGGGTCAGGCCAAGGCCAATCCACTGGCCCAGCGGGGCTATTCACGCGACAGCCGGCCGGACTGCAAGCAGGTGTGCATCGCGATGGTGGTCAGCCGCTGCGGGATGCCGATCGGGTATGAGCTGTTCGCCGGGAACAAGGCGGACGTGACCACGGTGCAGGAGATCGTCACCACCATGGAAGACCGCTACGGCAAGGCCGATCGGATCTGGGTGATGGACCGGGGGATGGTCAGCAACGCGAACGTCGAGTTCCTCAAACAGGAGAACCGCCGCTACATCGTGGGCACGCCCAAGAGCATGCTCAAGCGGTATGAGAAGCAGCTTGCCGGTAAAGACTGGACCGTGGTGCGTGAGGGACTGGAAGTCAAGCTCTGCCCCGATCCGGAGGGAGGGACCGAGACGTTCATTCTGTGCCGCTCGGCGGATCGGCAGGCCAAGGAGAAGGCGATGCACCAGCGATTCGAGAAGCGGATCGAGGAGGGGCTGACGAGTTTGTCGAAACTGGCGGGGAAGCGGTTGATGACCGCGGTGCAACTGGCCGGGCGCGTGGGACGTCTGCTGGGTCAGAACACCCGCGCGGCGGGATTGTTCAAGACCGAGGTAACGACCGACTTGCAGGGAAATGCCAGACTGAGTTGGGAGAAGGTCGAATCGTGGCGGACCTTCTCGAATTTGAGTGAAGGCTGCTACCTATTGCGGAGTAACGTGAGTGACTGGACGGCACAGGACCTGTGGCGGGCCTACATGCAGTTGACCGAGGCGGAAGGCGCCTTCAGAATCCATAAAAGTGATTTATCGCTGCGTCCGATCTGGCACCAGAAACAGGGTCGGGTCGAGGCCCACGTGCTGGTCTGCTTTCTGGCGTACGTGCTGTGGAAGACCCTGGGGCAGATGTGCAGGTCGGCCGGCCTGGGGGAGGAGCCGCGGAAAGTATTGGAGGAAATCGGGAGCATCCAGGTGGTGGACGTGATCATGCCGACGCGGTGCGGCCAGGAGATCAAACGACGATGCGTGATGCGTCCGACGAGCCATCAGGCGATCCTGTTGCACCGTCTGGGACTGAAACTGCCGGAGCGATTGAAGATGACCGGAATGTAGTGAAGACTTTTTCGTAAAATCGGCCTCGGCGCTATCGCTAGGGCCGTTTCAGTCGTCAAACTGACGAAGTTGGGCTAGTCTCAATGCCGACAGCCCTGAAGTTCGTTGCGTGTTGATTTTTGTCGTTTGGAGCTTGGAGCTTACCCGGTCAAGGGTTCACTT
>DAOUAT010000161.1:0-16406 GCA_034433275.1 Anaerolineae bacterium | reverse complement strand
GCCTGCCACCTGGTGGCCGGCAGTGGGGTGAAACAATAATTGCGCGAATTAACAGGAATCGAGGCTTCAGCCGGTTGGGTGGTCGACGCGAGAGACCGGCTGAAGCCTCGATTCCGGATTGTGTGCCGTGAATCTTGATCTGACCTACAACCACGAGAGAAACCCACCTCCTATTTGTGCCCCAGAATTGTAATGCGCTTGACACTTATAAGGCCCTGTGCTATCATCATTTTGCCCCATGGCAACCCCACCCACTGCGCCCGGAGGCAATAGATGAGTAGACTACTCGAGGTGAAGGGCCTGCAGACGCGCTTCTTCACCCAGGACGGTGTTGTTAACGCGGTTAATGGCATCTCTTATCATCTGGATGAAGGCGAAACCCTCGCGATCGTCGGCGAGAGCGGCTGCGGCAAGAGCGTCGGCGTGATGTCGCTGCTGCGCCTGATCCCTCAACCGCCCGGCAAGATCACGGCCGGGGAAGTCCTCTTCGGCGCCAACGCCGACCGCAAAGACCTGCTCAAGCTCTCGGACAACGAGATCCGCCAGGTGCGCGGCAACCGCATCGCCATGATCTTCCAGGATCCCATGACTTCGCTGAATCCGGTGCTCACCATCGGCTTCCAGATCTGCGAAACGCTCATCCTGCACATGGGCCTGGACAAAGCGGCCGCGCGCAAACGCGCGGTGGAGCTCCTGGAGCTCGTGGGCATCCCCCGCGCCGCCGACCGGCTGGACGACTACCCGCACCAATTCTCCGGCGGCATGCGCCAGCGCGTGATGATCGCCATGGGCCTGAGCTGCAACCCGCAACTGCTGATTGCGGACGAGCCGACGACCGCGTTGGACGTCACCATCCAGGCCCAGATCGCCGACCTGGTGAAGCGCCTCCGGGACGACATCGGCATGGCCATCATCTGGATCACCCACGACCTGGGCGTGGTCGCTGGCCTGGCCGACCGGGTGATCGTGATGTATGCCGGGTTCATCGTGGAAGAGGCGGCGGTCAAAGAATTGTACGGCAACCCCCGCCATCCCTACACCATCGGCCTGCTCGGCTCGCTGCCGCGGCTGGATGAGGCCCGCGCCCACCGCCTGACCTCCATCGAGGGCCTGCCGCCCGACCTGATCGATCTGCCCAAAGGGTGTCCCTTCTACGCCCGCTGCCAATATCGTCTCGACCGCTGCGCGACGGAGAACCCCAAATTGGATCCCGTGGCCCCCAACCACAAAGTCGCGTGCTGGGTGGACGTCAGCAAGGTCAGTGCCCAGGAGGAGTTGCACTCATGAGCGCAAATGGCAAGGAAAAACTACTCGAGGTTCGCGGGTTGAAGATGTGGTTCCCCATTCGCCGGGGCATCTTGCAGCGCCACATGGGCGACGTCAAGGCGGTGGATGGCGTTGACTTCGATGTTTACCAGGGTGAGACGTTGGGCCTGGTGGGCGAGTCGGGCTGCGGCAAATCCACCACCGGTCGGTCCATTTTGCAGCTCTATCGCCCCACTGCGGGCGAGGTGCGCTTCACCGGCCAGGACCTGACCAAACTGAAGGGCGAGAACCTGCGCCAGATGCGCCGGCGCATGCAGATGATCTTCCAGGACCCCTACGCGTCGCTGAACCCGCGCATGACCGTGGGCAGCATCGTGTCCGAGCCGATGGAGGTTCACAACATCGGCACCAAGTCCGAGCGGCTGGAGCGGGTGCGCGAGCTGCTGAAGGTCGTCGGCCTGAACCCCTACTTCATCAATCGCTACCCGCACGAATTCTCCGGCGGCCAGCGCCAGCGCATCGGCGTGGCGCGCGCCCTGGCGGTGAACCCGTCCTTCATCGTGTGCGACGAGCCGATCTCGGCCCTGGACGTGTCCATCCAGGCCCAGGTGATCAACCTGCTGGAAGACCTGCAGGAGCAGTTCGGCCTCACCTACCTGTTCATCGCCCATGACCTCTCAGTGGTGCGCCACATCTCCGACCGCATCGCGGTGATGTACCTGGGCAAGGTGATGGAGCTGGCCGACCGGGACGAACTGTATCGCAACCCCATGCACCCGTACAGCCAGGCGTTGCTGTCCGCGGTGCCGATCCCCGACCCGGTGGTGGAGGAGAAGCGCAAGCGCATCATCCTGGAAGGGGACGTGCCGTCGCCGGTGAACCCGCCCAAGGGCTGCAACTTCTGCACCCGCTGCCCCAAAGTGCTGGACGTGTGCCGCGAGCACGAGCCCGAGTTCCGGGACTATGGCGGCGGTCATTACGTGGCGTGTTGGCTGCACCAGAAGTAGGTCGTACTGCGTATTGCGTGTTTTGCTGGTGTGCGTGTCGCGTGATATGCACACGCAGTCATCTTGAAAGGAGGTGATCTCTCCAAAAAATGAATTCAGCAGAGACCGTTTTGGTGAACATTACATATTTCCATCAGGAGGAGAACCATGTCCGTTAAGAAGTGGTCCGTTGTGATCGGCGTCCTGGTGATTGCCAGCATGCTCCTGACCGCATGCCCGGCGCCAGAGCCACAAACCATCATCCAGACGGTGGTGGTGGAGAAGGAGAAGCAGGTCGAGGTCAAGGTCGTCGAGACCGTCGAGGTCGAGAAGATCAAGGAAGTTGAGAAGATCGTGGTCGCGACCCCGATCCCCTCGGAAAAGCCCAAGGTGCTGCGCATCAACATCGGCACCTATCCCGACATCATTGACCCCCAGAAGAGCTCGTTCGTCAACGAGATCGCGCACCTGAAGTTGATGTACGAGGGCCTCACCACCCTGGATGAGAACCTGGAGACGGTGCCCGGCGCGGCCGAGAAGTGGGAATACAACGCGGACGCGACCGAGCTCACCTTCACGATGCGCAAGGATCTGAAGTACCACGATGGCAGCCTGCTGAACGCGGCCCGCTTCGCGTACGCCATCAAGCGCAACATCAACCCCGAGACCGCCGGCGAGTACGCCCAGATCACTGATGAGATCAAGGGCGCGCCCGAATGGCGCGGTTGTGAAGGCGACGCCTGCGCAGCCGCCGAAGCGGCCCTGGAGGAGAGCATCCAGGCGCTCCATGCTGATGGCACGGCTTGTGATGCCGCGGCGCCCTATGAGGACGCAGCCTGCAACACGCTGAAGCTGACCCTCTCCCGGCCGGCCCCGTACTTCCACACCGTCATGAGCCTGTGGGTCGCCTATCCCGCCAAGGAAGAAAACATCGCGGAGGGCGGCGAAATCTGGTGGAACAGCTCCAAGTTCCAGGTCGGCAACGGCCCGTATGTGCTGGACGCGCTGGAGCCTTTCGTCCGGGCCTACTTCACGCCCAACCAATACTATCACCGCGGCACCGGCAAGATTGACATCGAGTATTCCTACCTGACCGACTCCGCGGTGGCCTTCGAGGCCTACAAGAACAACGAGTTCGACATCATCAGCAGCGCAGGCGAGGACTTCGGTGTGATCCAGGCCGATCCGCAGCTCACTGCGGAGCACCTGATGTACCCCGGCTCCTGCACCATCGCGGTCATGTTCCACAACCTGAAGGAACCGTTCAACGATCCGAAGGTGCGCGCGGCGTTCGCCTATGCCCTGGACCGCGAGGCCTGGGTGCGCGACGTGGACAGCAACCTCTCCCTGCCCACCCTGACCTGGATCCCCAAGGGCTACCCGGGCTACCAGGAAGGGGAAACCCGCTGGGGCTTCGATCCTGAGAAGGCGAAGCAGGCTATCGCGGAGTCTTCATACGGCAGCGTGGACAAGCTCCCGCCCATCAAGATGACCTTCTCCAGCACTGCGCGCAACCGCACCCGCCATGAGTGGTTGGCCGCGAAGTGGAAGGAAGTCCTGGGCGTCGAGGTCACGCTGGATCCGGTGGAGTCCACCACCTACACTGCGCTGACCAAGGACATCAACACCGCGCCGCTGGTCTACCGCCTCGGCTGGTGCGCCGACTACCCCGACCCGCAGAACTGGCTGAGCGTCTACTGGAAGACCGGCGCCTTCGGCCAGCGCATCGGCTACTCGAACCCCGATTTCGACGCCCTGGTGGATCTGGCCGACGTCGAGCTGGATCCCGTGAAGCGTGCCGAGCTCTACCAGCAGGCGCAGGACGTCCTGATGGACAGCATCCCGATGGCCGTCATGTACAACACGCTGAATCACTACCTGGTCAAGCCGTGGATCAAGGGCATCAAGACGACCCCGCAGGACTCCGCCTGGCCGGGCGACGTGGATCCGATCAGCATTGACATTGACACCGCGATGATCCCGTAAGGGATCACGTGCCCTGCGCATGCGCAGGAGAGTGGGAGGCCCTCGCGTCGCAGGGCGCGAGGGCCTCCTCGGTTACGAAGACGGGAACTGCTCCCCGTTCGGAGTTCACCCTCGTGCAGAGGCAAGGCCATGACCACATACTTCATCCGCCGGATACTTCTGTTGATCCCAACGCTCTTTTTTGTAGCGTTGATCACCTTTTCGCTGATGCACGCTGCGCCCGGCGGCCCGTGGGATCGGGACCTGGAAGCACGCCAGGTGGACCCTCGCACCCAGGAGCTGCTCAACAAGCGCTTTGGCCTGGACAAGCCCCTCTTCATCAACACCGAGGGCGGCAACCCCTTCGACAGCCAGTTCCTGAATTACATTGCCGGTGTGCTCCGCGGTGACCTCGGCCCCTCATATCGCCAGCGCGGCCGGGACGTCCAGGACATCCTGTTTCAGCCGCCCGCGGGCAAGCCATTTTGGGAGAGCCGCTTCGGCTATTCAGCGCGGCTCGGCATTCTGGCGTTAGTGCTGGCGACCGTGATAGGCATCCCCCTGGGCATCCTCGCGGCGCTTAAGCGAAACAGCATCCTGGATTATTTCTCCCTGTTCGTGTCCACGATCGGCGTATCCGTGCCGAGTTTCGTGATCGCGATCTTCTTCATCATCATCTTTGCCAGCAAGCTCAAGCTGGTGAAAATCGTGCAGCAAGACTGGAGCAGCCCCGGCGCGTGGATCATCCCGGCCTCGATTTTGGGCTTCGGGACTTTTGCGTTCATCACCCGCCTGACGCGCTCGACCATGTTGGAAGTGATGCAGATGGATTACGTGCGGACCGCGCGTGCCAAAGGGCTCGCGGAGCGGGTGGTCGTGCTGCGCCATATGCTGCGCAACGCGTTGATCCCCGTGGTGACCATCTTGGGCCCTGCGCTCGCCGGCCTGGTGACCGGCTCCTTCATTATCGAGCTGATGTTCTCTTTCCCGGGCAGCGGGCGAGCTTACGTCCAGTCCATCCAGCAGCGTGATTACTCGATGATCATGGGGACGACGCTCCTGTACGCGTTCCTGGTGGCCGCGGCCAATCTGACCGTAGACCTGGTTTACGGATTCCTGGACCCGCGCATCAAGGTGGGGGATTGAGACTACTATGACAGCAAGCACAGGGACGATCAACCGCACGATCCTGGAGCAAACCATCTCCCGCCCGCCGCGATCGCTGTGGGCCGACGCCTGGCGGCGTCTGATCCGCAACAAGGCCGCCGTCCTCGGCGCGATCATTATCATCTTCTTTGGGCTGGTGGCTATTTTCGCGCCGGTGCTGGCGCCGCACAACCCGCTCAAGATCTATGATGGCAAGGGCTTCCTCCCGCCCGCGTGGGAGGCCAAAGGCCCCACCGGCAAGGCCGGCGATCCTGCGTTCCTGCTCGGCACCGATAGCCTGGGCCGCGATGTGTTGAGTCGCACGATCTACGGCGCACGGGTTTCCATGGTGGTTGGTTTCGTGCCCATGTTGATCATCCTGATCCTGGGTGTGACGGCCGGCCTGGTCTCAGGGTTCCTCGGCGGTTGGGTGGACAACCTGATGATGCGCCTTGCCGACATCATCTACGCGTTTCCCGACCTGTTGTTCTTCATCATCGTGATGGCGTCGCTGCGCGATACGGCCATCGGGCAGGTGCTGAATGGCCTCCTGTTATTGTTCGCGGCGCTTTCCATCGTCAACTGGGTCGGCCTGGCCCGCCTGGTGCGCGGGCAAGTGCTCTCGCTGAAGGAGAAGGAATTTGTCGAGGCCGGCCGGATGATCGGCGCCACCAAGACGCGCATCATGCTCAAGCACCTGTTGCCCAACTCTCTGGGGCCGATCATCGTCTATACGGCATTTCGCATCCCGGCCCTGGTGATCACCGAGGCCATCCTGGGCTATCTCGGCATCGGCCTGCGCCCTTCGACTAACCCCAACGCGACCTTCATCACGAGTTGGGGGGCTCTGTTGTTGGACGGTCAGTCGGCCATCAACGCGCAGCCGTGGCTGCTGCTGACCCCCGCGATCTGTCTGGCGCTGCTGGTGTTGGCGTTCAACTACCTGGGCGACGGCCTGCGCGATGCCCTGGATCCGCGGCTGGCGGGGACGGAGTGAGGGTTGGGGCTTGGAAGATTGGTAGGTTAGCAAACTGGGGGGAGGGCGTGAGGCTCTTCCCCCTTTTTTGTGCGGCGGGGTGGTTGACGGTGGTGGAGGGCTGTGCTAAACTGCAAATAGCTGGATGACATGTAGGAGAGGTGCGTGATGACAGTCCATTCGATGACCCTGAAACTTCCTGGTTCGCTTTACGAACGGCTCATACGACGCGCTGAACGCGCACATCGTCCGGTCGAGGTTGAATTGCTGGAAGTCGTGGCAACCGGCATCACCGCGGATGAGGATTTGCCCGCCGATCTGACTCAAGCCGTATCTGCGCTCCATCTGCTGGATGATGCTGCGCTTTGGCGCGCTGCACAAAGCCATCTGCCCGCAGAGGTCGTTGCCCAGATCGAAAATCTGCACCTCAAGCGCCAGTTCGAGGGCTTGACGACGAATGAAACGCAGACTCTGGCTGCCCTGATGCGACGATATGAGCAAAACCTGCTCGTCCGTGCTCAGGCGACGCTCTTGCTCAAGCAACGTGGGCATGACGTCTCACAGCTCGTGGCGGAACGGTGAGCGCTCAACCGTATGTACCGAAAGCGTTACGAGAACGCGTCGCGGCTCAGGCCCGACACCGTTGTGGTTATTGCTTGACAACTGAACGGATCACGGGCGCGCCAATGGAGATCGATCACATCATTCCGCACTCCCTTGGCGGCCCGACCGAAGAAGATAACCTGTGGTTGGCCTGTTCGCTCTGCAATGATCACAAAGGCAACCAGATTGCGGCAATTGATCCGATATCTGGCGAGGCAGTGCGCCTGTTCGACCCGCGCCATCAGATATGGCGTGAACACTTCAGTTGGTCGGCCGAGGGTGATCGCATTGTTGGTAAAACGCCATGTGGTCGGGCCACCGTGCGAACGTTGGACATGAATCGTCAATTGCTCGTCAGATCTCGTAGAATCTGGATCGCAGCGGGCTGGCACCCGCCCATAGATTGAGAGGGCAATTGAAACAGGTCTTTGTGCCCTATCGAGTGATTATGGCCTTGGGGCTGCTGGCAGTGATCTTGATCGCCTGTACCAGCAAGTCAGCCACCCCCACAGCAGTTCCAGTTGTAGAAACTCGCATCGTCGAAGTGACGCGCTCCGTCGCAGTGACCGTGGTCGTGACCGCGACGCCGATCCCCACGCCGGCCTATGTCTCCCGCATCACGGCGCCCGCCGGCACGTTGACCTACCCGCTGCCCGGCGACCCGCTCACCCTCGACCCGCAAGAGGCTTACGACCCCGTCAGCCTGCTGGTGGCCGCGCAGCTTTACGAGGGGCTGTTCAACCTGCGGGCGGACGGCTCGACCACCCCGGCCGCGGCGACCGGCTTCACCGCCTCGGCCGACAGCACGGTCTACACCGTGACTTTGCGTGCAGGGGCGACATGGTCGGACGGCCGACCGCTGACCGCCCAGCACTATGCCGACGGCGTCTGTCGGCTGCTGGATCCGGCCGTGGGCAGCCCCTTCGCTTATCTGTTGACCGAGGTCGCTCCGGTGCAAGGCGCGGCAGCCTACGCGGCCGGCGACCTGGCCGATTGCGCGCAGGTAGGCGTCGCGGCAGTAGATGACCTGACCCTGCGCATCACGTTGGCGCGGCCCGCCGCCACCTTCCCCGCGCTGCTGGTCTCCCATATCTTCTGGCCAGCCCCGCCGGACGCGATCAATACCACCGTCAGCGCAGCTTCGACTCCTACATCGCAATCCGCAATCCGCGATCCGCAATCCGCAATCACCAACGGCCCCTACCTGCTGGCCGAACAACCTGCCGCCGACCGCATCGTCCTGGTCAAGAACCCCGCCTACTGGAACGCGGCCCAGGTCACGGTCGAGCGCATCGAGTTCCCCATCGCACCCGACCCGGCGCGGCAACTGGCGCTGTACGAGGTCGGCGACCTGCACGTCGCTGAGTTTCCCCCCGCGGCTCTCTCCCGCATCCAGGCCGACGCCGGCTTCGCCCGTGAGCTGCACGTGCTGCCGCAGCCCGGCGTCAGCTATCTCGGCCTGAACGTGCAGATCGCGCCGACCGACGATATCAACGTGCGCCGGGCCATCGCCAGCGCCGTGGATCGCCAGGCGTTGATCGCGCAGGCTTTGGGGCAGCCGTGGCACGTTCCGGCGCGCGGCGTGATCCCGCCCGGCATCGCCGGCCATCAGGGCGCTGACCCGGCGGCCGGTTATCCCTATGACCTGGCTGCGGCGCGGCGGTTCCTGGCGGAGGCGGGCTACGGGCCGGAGAAACCTGTGCCGCCGGTCGAGCTGTGGTATAACCGGGAGGGGAACAACGATGTCCTGTTCAAGGCTGTTGCTGATATGCTGGAGGGGGCGGGCATCCCCGTGCGGCTGGTGGCCGGCGGCTGGCTGTTCTACCGGGACGCGCTGAACGCGTGCGCGGGCGCGTCATCCGCCGGGTGCAGCTACAACCTGTATCGCATGGGCTGGGTGATGGATTACGCGGACGCGTCGAGCACATTGCGGGTGTTCAGCCCTGCGTCAGCGTTCCAGTACACCGGCTGGGCCTCGGGCGATTACGATCGGTTATTGGCCGAGGCGGAGGCGACGGCTGACGCGGCTGTGCGCGGCGAGCTCTATCGCCAGGCCGAGCGCTTGCTGTTGGATGACGCCGTCGTCGTGCCGTTGCAATACTACGACCGGGCCGTGCTGGTGAAGGATGGTCTGACCGCCGAGTATCCGCTGTTCGGGCCGCCGCAGTTGCAGTATTGGGAGCTGCGGTAAGCCGGTTACGCATTATTCCGGAATCGAGGCTTTAGCCGGTTTGGCGCTCAGACAGAGAGATCGGCTGAAGCCTCGATTCCAGTACAGGACGACACAGGGACTGCACCTGAGTCCCCTCACCCCCTCAGCGCCGCCATATACTCCCGGATTTGCGGGACGGCCAC
Organism: Anaerolineae bacterium; assembly: GCA_034433275.1. Lineage (GTDB taxonomy): Bacteria > Chloroflexota > Anaerolineae > CG2-30-64-16 > CG2-30-64-16 > DAOUAT01. The sequence goes on along the minus strand of DAOUAT010000161.1, from coordinate 7,109 downwards.
CAGGCGGTCGTGGAAGAAGTTGTTCACCACGTTGATCACCCGCTGCCGTGCGGCCTCGGCTTCCTGCGTGAGCGCGTTCCCCGGCTGCTGTTGCGCGATCATGTTGCGCAGGTGCAGCAGTTGGCGCACGATCTCGGTCTCCTCGGCGCCTTCCAACACGCCGATAACGTCCAGGATCAGGCGATCGGTCTGGGCCAGCAGGCTCTCCTTGTCTATGCACCCTCCCTCGCGCACGCAGTCATCCAGGGTGCGGATCAGAGACCACACCTGGTAGAGCAGGCTGGCCGGCTCGTCGAATAGTTCGCGCACGAATGCCGCCTCGGCGTAGCGGCCGGTCAGCCGAAAGATGTTGTACATGCGCTTGGCCGCCTTGCCATAGTTGACATCTTTGGTCAGGTACTTCTTGACCTCACGTTCCAGCGCGGTCACGTAGTCGTCCAACGCGTCAGCCGAAACATGTTGGGCCAGCTTGGAGAAGATGGGCACCGATTCGGCCTCCAGGTAAACCTCCTGGAAGTAAGGGTCGAGATAGCCATCCAGCGGCTTGATCGCGCCGTCCGGCCCCTCCCAGGTGACATCGAGCATGTTGCTGGCGTTGGCCAGCCGCCCGCGCACCGGGTCGGCCACGATCCAATCCAGCTTGCACCAGCCCGGCTGTCGCGCCACGTCGTCCCAGCGCACGACGGCAGGCGTCCCATCGGCCAGGAAGCCTTCGATCTGCCCGGCTGCGATCTGGGCCGCCGTCCAGGCGATGGGCGAGCCGGCCTTGTGCGCCTGCCCCTCCACCACCAGATCGGTGGGATAGGCCCCGAACTTGGCTTCGATGAACTGATACGTGGGCCCTTTGGCGGTCGCCAGCACCTTGTCGCGCATCAACCCGGCCAGGATGCGGCACGCGTCTTCTTGGGTTGGGGCGATGATGTTGACCCGCTCGAAGTAGTCCGCGTCGCCGGGGTAGGTTTGGATCTTGGATTGCGCGGAGGAGCCGGAGAGCGCCAGCGCGGTCTCGACGACGCCCGGCCGATCTTTGAACTCCACCAGCCGGCCGACTTCGCGGAAATAGGCCAGCTCTTCGGGGCTGAAATCCAGCATCACGACCTTGTGGCCGAAGACGCCGGCCCGTTCGTCGAAGGTCACATCATCGGTGGCGCGCCAGGCCGCGATGCTGGTCAGCCATTGGAGCGCGTCGGCTTCGTCCAGCTCGACGCCCAGCCGGTGGGCGGAGTCAACGATGTTGGCGAGTTGGGTGGTGGGGTTTTGACGTGGATCGAGGTTCATGATCGGCCTCCAGTAGATTAGGCGTCGTCACGAAATAAGTGTTACAGCTTGTCTCATATCTCAAAGCGAGCATCCTGAGCGGGTCGGCGGCTCAAAGTACATCACGGCGCGAGATCAGTCGAAGGATGCGGCCTTGTGGGCGCCGCTCCGCATCCTTCGACTGCGGGCTGCGGCCCTTTGCTCAGGATGCTCCGCTTGGGCTGTGTAACGAAGATGCGACATTTATGTCGTTATGGGTCCTTGGCGTTAGCCTGGCAGCCAGGCCCAGCCGTGTTGGCGGGCTTCATCCAGCATCTCCCGAAACAGGCCAGCCTGGTCCAGCGCGTCGGACAGCGCGTGGTGCGCCAGCGCCTGGCGACAGCCGTAACGGGTCGCGACGTAGTGCAGCGAGGTCTCGCTCCAGGCCGCGCCGGTCAGGCCCATGTAGAGCGCCTTGATGTCGAGGGCGCTGTGCCCGAAGGGATTGCGCCCCAGGTAGCGGTGAAAGTAATCGGCGACGAACATCCAATCGAAGGCCGCGTTGAACGCCACGAACACGGGCCGGCTCCCGCGCGGCGTGTGGGCCAGCGTCCACACCTCGAACTGCGCCAGCGCCTCAGCCGGCGGCAGGCCGTGCTCGGCCAACTCGGTCAGCGACAATCCGCTGATCGCCAGCGCCTCCGGCAGGGCGGCCGTTCGGTCCGGTCGCAGCTCGACGTAGAACGTCTGCGCCGGGTCTTCAGCCAGGCAGGCGCCGATGGAGAGCAACGCATAGTGGCTGGGGGTCGGCCCGGCCGTCTCGACGTCCACGGAGATGAAAGTTTCACTGGTTGCAGGCATGTGCCCCCACGGTTGGTCTGGCCTGGATGTGGCGACATTATAGCCGCAGGTGCTGGGCGACGTCAAGGAATCGCGGGCGTGGGTTTTGTGGTGTATAATAGGCATGGAAGGAACCCATCCATCATGAACCCTGCTGCAACTGGTCCGACAGTGAACGGCGCCGAGATCAACCGATTGGCGCCGGATGATCGCGCGGTACATGACTGGTACCGGTTCATCCTGTCCTACCCACCACACCTGGTGCGCGAATACTTGCAGCGTTTCCAGATGGATGCTTCTCAGCGCGTCCTCGATCCGTTCTGCGGCACCGGCACGACGTTGGTGGAGTGCAAGAAGCTGGGCATCCCTAGCGTGGGCATCGAAGCGAATCCGATGGCGCATTTCGCCAGCCAGGTTAAGCTGGATTGGTCGCCTGACCCCGCATCGTTACAACGCCATGCTGAGCGCCTCGCGGAAATCGCGTGTGAAGAATTAAGCCGTTCAGGCGTGTCCGATGAAACCCTGCCGCTTTTCCAGACAGCAGGCGCAAACGGCGCCGGCGAGTTGCGGACACTGCCGGCTGAGCAGACACAGCTTCTGCTGGCGAATTCGATCAGCCCCCGCCCGCTGCACAAGACCCTGGTGTTGCTCGAGCAACTTGCGTGGTGCAGCGATGCCCGATTTGAGCGCCATGAGCGGCTGGCCCTGGCCAGGGCGCTGGTGACCTCCATCAGCAACCTGGAATTCGGCCCTGAAGTCGGTGTTGGACCGGTGAAGCCGGATGCAGTGGTGGTTGGCGCATGGCTTAGCACGGTGCAGATGATGGCGGCTGACCTGGCGTCGTGCAGCGACAAAGCCGATGTGCCGGCAGCAGTCCATCGTGCAGATGCGCGTTCTGTGCGCGATGTGGTGCCGGCCAATTCAGTGGATGCGGTCATCACATCGCCGCCGTATCCTAACGAGAAAGACTACACCCGCACAACCCGCCTGGAAAGCATTTTGCTCGGATTCATTCGTAACAAAGCTGAACTCCGGGAGCTCAAGCAGGGGCTCGTTCGCTCCAACTCGCGCGGGGTTTATCGCTACGACGACGATGACCGGTGGGTCAGCGACCAGCCCGAGGTGCAGCGCATCGCGGCGGCCATCGAGGCGCGGCGCATCGAATTGGGGAAGACCTCCGGCTTCGAGCGGATGTACGCCAGGGTGACTCGCTTGTATTTCGGTGGAATGGCGCGTCATCTGGCCGAATTGCGCACCGTCTTGCGCTCCAACGCTCGCCTTGCCTATGTGGTCGGCGACCAGGCATCGTATCTGCGGGTGATGATCCGGACGGGGCAAATCCTGGCCGATATCGCGCACTCGTTGGGCTATGATGTTCTGGGCATAGACTTGTTTCGGACGCGCCTGGCCACGGCAACAAGGGACCAATTGCGCGAGGAAGTTGTGCTCCTCAGATGGCCTGGATAGTCATAACAGTATGAAGGCGAAGCCATGAAACCAACGAACCGCTACACGCGCATCATTGAACGGACATTTTTCGATCATTACAGCGAAGGCGTCACAGAGGTTTGCTTTGAGCGACAGGACATCATCCGCATAGCGGGAGAGCTGAGGATTGCGCCAAGGGCATAGTCGTGTCAGCCGAACAGCATTATCGGCTAGTCCCGCCGGAGGAACTGTCAGCCAATGATCTTGCTCTCTATCAGACGCGCACTTTGTAGCAGTGTGGCAGCAGCCCTGCTGGTCGCCGGCGCTGCCATCCTCTTGCCATATGGCGGTCAGCCCGCTGTGTTGACCGCTCAACAACCCGATGCCATCCCTCCAACGGCCCTTCCCACCGTCACGCCCACCCCGTGCCCCAGCGCTACCCCCGAGCCGCTCTGGGTCGAGCCGGTCATCTCGCCCACCGGGCTGCTGACGCAGACCATCACGGTGCGCATCGGCAACGGGGAAGCGGTGACCGTGACCGCTGAGTCGGGCGTCTTCACGGCCACGGGCAGCTTCGATGCTTACAACCGGCCCGCGCGCCTGACCGTTGACTTGCTGGCCCATACGGCGCACCAGCTTGAGGTATGGGCCAGGGTCCGCCGGGTGGAGCAATGGGGGTGCGTCTACGGCGGCTACACGCTGCACACTGCGCGCGACCGTGAGGGCCGGCCGTTGTTAATCGAACAGAGATCGGCTGCGCGATCCTGCTATCTGCCGATGATCCTGAGATGAGCTGAAGGAAGTATGGAGAACGTCTCGAAAACTTTGTTTCAACGCGTTGTAATGACTGCCGCCTCCTGGATGGGCTGGCGTATTGACGCCGAGCAACCGTTGCCGGCAAAGTGCGTCATTGTGGGCGCGCATCACACCTCGTGGACCGACCTGCCGGCCGCGCTGTTGCTGCGGGAGGCGACCGGCATCCGCTTCCGCTGGGCAGCTAAGGACACCTTCTTTCGCGGGCCGGTCGGTTGGTTGTTCCGGACGTGGGGCGGGGTGCCGGTGAATCGTCGGGAGCGCACCAGCTTCGTGGAACGTATGGCTGCGCTGTTTCGCCAATATGACGATTTCAAGCTGGCCATCGCACCGGAAGGGACGCGGCGCCAGACAGCCTATTGGAAGACCGGTTTCTATCACATTGCGCGGCTGGCGCAGGTGCCTGTCGTCCTCGGTTACGCTGATTACCCGCGCAAGGTCGTCGGTTTCGGGCCGATCCTGACGCCGACCGGTGACATCGAGGCGGACTTTGCACTGATCCGCCGCTTTTATGCCACTGTCACCGGCCGTTATCCCGAACGACACGGCGAAATTGCCGTGCTGACTACCGCGGGTTAGGGCAAGCGCGGCGATAGCCCCTCACCCTGCCACATTGATCCCAATGAGCCGGCCGATGCCGAAGGTGACCCCCGCGGCGGCCAGCCCGAAGAGCACCTGGCGGAACCCTGAGAACAGCGCGCTGCGCCCCGTCATCAGGGTGATCGCAGCGCCGATGAGGAACAGGCCGACCGCGCTGGCCGCCGCGCTGGCGATGATGCCCGGCAGCCCGGTCAGAAAGATGTACGGGAAGACGGGGATGATGGCGCCGACGGCAAACAGGAGAAACGAGGTGATGGCCGCTTCCCACGCCGACCCGCCCAACTCGGCCGGGTCAATGCTCAACTCTTCCCGCGCCAGGGTGTCCAGCGCCGTCGCCTCGTCCGACAGCAAGCGCTCGGCCATCCCCCGGGCCGCGTCGGCCGGCACCCCCTTGGCCTGGTAGATCAGCGCCAACTCGGCCATCTCCTCTTCGGGCAACTCGGCCAGTTCGCGCCGCTCGATGTCCAACTGGTGTTGGTAGAGCTCGCGTGAGCTCTGCACCGACAACCATTCGCCCAGCGCCATGGACAGCGCGCCGGCCAGGAGCCCGGCCATGCCCGTGAGCAGGATGGTGCGGCCTTCCACCCCCGCGCCGGCCACGCCCATCACCAGGCTGAACACCGACACCAGGCCATCGTTCGCGCCCAGCACCCCGGCCCGCAGCGCGTTCCCGCCCGCAGCGCGGTGCCGGCCCTCAAACCGCGCCACGGCGCTGCCTTCCAGGCCGTGGTCCGCTTTCGCCAGCTGGCGAAAGACGCGCGCATGTGAGCGTTCGTGCCGGGGCAGGCCAGCCGCCTCTGCTTCGCTTTGACCATCATACACATTGCCGGCCTGCTGTTCGATGCCGGCGAGGGTGGGCAGCACGAAACCGGCGCCGAAGCGGCCGGCCAGCGTCGCCAGCACCCGCGTGCGCCACGCTGGCTGGAACGCCGGGACGGGCGCGCCCGCCTCCTGCAGCTTCTCTTCCCAGAAACGCACGTGCTGACGTTCGGACTCTGCCAGTTTACGATACAAGGCAGCCAACGATCCATTCGCCTCGGTCGCAGCCATCCGCTCGTACAGCATGACGGCGTTGCGCTCGGCGTTGAGGTTCTGCAGATAGCGTTTGATATCGTGCGGTTGTGGCATGTTGTCCCCTGTTCTGCGATTGTGGTTCGTCATAGCTCACTTTACTCCGTAGCGGCCACGAAGTCAACTTGTGTTCAGGCGCCAGACGCGAGGTCGCCGCAGCGGCCTGGATGCCACTGCGGCGACGGGGGTGCGAACAAGTGGGCTGCCGCAGACGGTTAGTGCTTCTTCAGCAGGTCGCGAATCTCGGTCAGCAGCTTTTCCTCGGCCGAAGGGCCGGCCGGAGCCGCAGGCGGCGCGGGCTTCTTCAACTTGTTGATCTGGCGGACGATCAGGAACAGGACGAAGGCGATGGCCAGGAAGTTGATGATCGCCTGGATCAGGTTGCCATACGTCAACGTAGCGTTGCCGACGGTGAGCGCCAGCGACTTGAAGTCAACACCGCCGAGGATGATGCCGATCAACGGCATCAACAGGTCATCAACGATGGACTTGACGATGGCGCCGAACGCCCCGCCGATGATCACGGCCACGGCCAGGTCAACAACGTTGCCGCGATTGATGAAATCCCGAAACTCCTTGAACATGATGCCTCCTTGCAGAACTTATATGCGTAGGCGTGCCATCTAACGCACGGCCCCAACGCGTTTATACCATACTGCGGTAGGAATATCCAACCTGGTCATTTAGCTCAATGTGACGGGCAGTCGGCGGGCCTTGTTCACCCAGCCGTTGACCATGGCCAGGGCAGGCACGCGCCCGACCAGTTTCTTCTCGCCGTTGATGCGCGTGAATTGCGTGCGCAGATCTTCAGGGCAACGACTCGCCAAATCCTGGATCGTCTCGATCCCTGCGGCTTCCAGCAACCCGGTGTATGCTTCACCGATGCCGCGAATCCGGGCCAGATCCGCGCGGTGTACCAGCCGCGCAATGGTTCTCGAATCTGTTCCTACATGGTCGGCCAGGGTGTTGATGCTGCCGTGGACACGATATGCGCGCAAGAGATCCTCGCTGTCTTTGATATCGCGCGCTTTGAGCTGCGCCTCGAGTTCGGGATGGATACCGTGCAGCTTGCTGATGATAACGCTCATGTTTTCCTCCTCCAGGATGTGCTCTGATGGGCT
>DAOUAT010000160.1:0-13350 GCA_034433275.1 Anaerolineae bacterium | reverse complement strand
GTAGTAGGCCAGGGCGCGCCAGTCCGGCCCCCAGGTCGCGTCTGCCACCGCGCGCAGGCGCACCAGGGCAAAGGGCTCCAGGGGATCGAGCAGCTCAAAACTGGCCGCTGACCGACGGATGCGCTCGAACAGCGCGGCCTGCCGGCCCGCCAACGCAGCCAGGCGGTCGGTGGCATCACCCGCGTCACCTGTAACGATCTCAAGCGTCAGCACATCCCGCGTATCACTGACACCTGCCGCAGGCCACCGCGCCCGCAGCGCGTTCATCTCCCGATCAACATGCCAGGATTGTTCCCAGAGCGTCTGCACGTGCGGCGTCTGCTGCAGGAATGCCGCGCTGGCGATGTCGCGTTGTTGCAGCAGCGCGGCCAACACCTGGCCCTTGCTGGCCTCAACCACTTCAAGGGCTTGGACGGGTGCATCCAATGCCAACCACCCATCCAGCGCGTCTTCATAGAGCCGCCGGCGTGCCTCAAAAAAACTGCCCCCGTGGGTTTCAGTCACAATCCCGCGTCGTGCCGCAGTTGCAAGGTTGACGGCGCGCTGCCAGTGGGTTGCGGCCTCGCCAAGGTGGCCCAGCGCGTGTGCGGCATGACCCAGTGCGTGTTCAGCGCGGGCCGCCGCATCAGGAAAGATGTGGAGCGGCCCGGCCGCGGCCTCCAACATCGGGAGCGCCTGCGCTGGCTGTCCCGCGGCAAGGTGCGTTTCGCCCATTTCCAACCGGCAGAGCGCGGCATCAATAGGCTGGCCGTTGGCCTCAAAGTAATCAAGTGCGGCCTGATAATGCGCCAACGCAGACCGGTGCTGGCCTTCATCGGCCAACATGCGGCCCAAGACCTGTGCGCAAATAGATAGAGCAGCAACGCGTTGCGCGACGGCAAAATGGCGTCGCGCACGCGTCAACAGGCGCCGGGCCTGAGACTTTCGGCCCAGCGCGTGCAGCACGCCTGCCTGCCCCACCATGCACAGGTGCGCTTCGGAGATCGCGCCGGCGCGCGAGTGTGCGCGGCGTGCCAGCCGAAAGTGAGCCTCGGCCTCGGCGTAACGACCCAAGCGGCCAATGAGGATCGCGATACGATGATGGCTATGGCCCGCAACGCTGGCCTGGCGCAGCCGGCGTCCGTCAATCAGCACCCGCTCGTAACAACTCAGCGCGGCGTGAATGTGGCCGCGCTCCTCTTCGATGATGGCCTCATTGAGCGTCATCGTAACCACGCCCTGACGGTACCCAGCTTTCATGAACCGGGCGCGGGCCTCGCGGTAGCCGTGCAGCGCCTCTGCGTACTCATTGCGCATGTACTGGATCAGCGCCACCATATCGTAACAGCGGCCCACAGCCAACTCGTGGCCCAGCCCGCGAAAGGTATCGAGCGCAGCAGATGCAGCAGCCAACGCCTCGTCATAACGTCCCATGCCACGATGGAGGCTGGCGAACGCACGTTGGCATACTCCCAGGTAGTACGCTGAGCCATCGGCCCTGTAGGTCGCCTCTGCGGCAGCCAGGTGTTCGGCGGCCTCGGCCAACGCGCCCTGCTGCACGGCGACCAGCCCCTGCATCAGGCGGATATGGGCAAGGTCGAAGATCCAACCCGCGGCCTGACCGGCCTGCGCCAGCTCAGCGTAGGCTTGAGGCGCCCCGACATACTTGGTCCGGCCCACCCGCAGGTCAACGGCCTGCACCTGCGCGCGCCATGCCAACCAGGGGTGGCCGGCCGCCAAGGGGAGTGCGGCCGCGAGGCACGCCTCGGCCTGGGCCGGCGCGCCCAGCTCCGCGTGGTAATGGGCCAAGGCCAGAGCCGCTTCGGCCGCACCCGCCGGGTCATCGCGCCGCTGGAAGGCCGTCTGAGCCGCGGCGAGCAGCCGGTGCGCGTCGGGGAAGCGGCCGAGCGCGGCCAGCCCCATGCCCTCGAACAGGTCGCACCGGGGCAACGCGATCTCCGCCGGTGCGGCGACCGCACCAGCCCGTGCGCGGCGGGCCGCCGCGCACGCGGCCGCGCCCTCACGCCTGAGCGCCTGGATCTCCGCCAGCAGAAGCCAGATAGCGGCCTGCGCGCCAGGCGGGAGATTGCCGACATCCAACAAGCTTTGGCAGCAGCGGGCAGCGAGGTGCGGGGCACGGGGCAGGGCGAGGCGCAGCACAGTCAGCGCGTCTGTGACCAACGGGGGAGTGACGTCGGCGCCGGCGGCCAGCGTGGCTACGGCCAGAGCGCCTGGGCGGCCATCCGGCCGCTCAGCAAACGAAGCCAACAATTCGGCCCAGGGGGAATCGGCGCGTTGTGCGTACATCCGGGCTCCGCGAAACGAAACGCAGTTGTACCGGGACCAGGCCCGGCGGCGACGAGACCCCGGACCTCGCAGCTTGCTGCAGAACCGGAGCTTGGCCCGGCAGCCGGGTCGTCAAGCCACGAAACGAATCGAGAACGCGTCGGCCGCAGGATGATCGAGGGCAGAAAGCGGCACGGGGCCGAACTGGCCCGCGCCCTCGGGGTCCAGCGCGACCGTCAGTGTGTGCTCGCCCCACGCCAGCACCGCCGCGCGCGGCATCGGTTCGGCAGCGGTGACGACGATGAGCAGGCAGTGGGCCGGCTCACCGGCCAGGGGCCGGGCGTAGACCTGGACCATGGCCTCACCCGCCGGCGTCTCACCCAGGTAGGAGAGCAGCAAGGTGTCGGAGGCGGGCTGCCCCGGCGCGCCGCGCCAGCCCTCGGCCGTCCGGTGAGGGCGCAGGCTGTCTCGCAAGTAGGCCGGCCAGAACACAAACAGGAGCTCCGGCCGCGCGCCGGCGCCCGGCGCCAGCAGCAGTCGCCACGGCGCCATGTCAGAGACGGGCGTGACCGCAGGTCGCGGCGGTAGGGAGGCCAACTCGCCGCGCAGCTCCGCCTTCAGCAGGGCCAGCAGCGTGTCATGCTCTTGCCGGCACGTGGCGCAACCTTGCAGGTGCGCCCACAAGGCTGGTTGGCGGCCGGCGGCATCGCGGCCCTCCAACTCATCGTCTACGTACAAATCCAGGTTGCGGCGCATCACGTCACACTCGTCGCCTGTCGCGGGTGCGTCCTCCAGGAGATCCTCCAACAAAGCGCGCAGACCCGCCTGCAAATGCTCATGTTCAGCCATCAGGCGCCTCCGATTCCAGGGCAACCGTATCAGGGGGGAGCCGGCGCTTCTTGGCCTCTACTCGTTGGAGTGCCTCAGCCAGGCCGAATCTTTCATCATTCGTCAGAAATTTGCGTAACTTCTCGAGGCCGCGAAATCGGATAATGTAGACATTGTTCAAGGTGATCCGCAGCGTCGCTGCGATCTCATCGCCACCCCAGCCCTCCAGGTACCACAGGCGCAACACCGCAGACGTCCGCTCATCGAGCTGGCCCAGGGCCTGCAGCAGGACCTCGCGGTTCGCAGCCTCCGCCAGCCAGGCATCCAGGCTATACTGCACGAGCGTTTCGCCAACGGTCACATCGTGCTCGAATATGTGGCGATCGAGCGACTCCACTTCGTGTTGGCTGCGTATCTTCAGCTTGCGAGCCGCCTCGTGCAGGCGATTAACCAGCGCCCGGGTAGCCCAGCGGTCAAACGGGACATCAAAGGGGAAGACGTGCGATTGCAGCCATAGCCAGAGATCGGAACACGTCTTGGATGCGACTTCTCGGGCCTCCCAGGCTGCCCACTCTTGCCGGCCATGAGGCCCGAGCCAGCGATAGGCCATGCGTTCCATGCGCTGGCGAATCGCGTTCCAGGTTCCAGCGTCGCCCTGGTGGATAAGCTCGACCCGATCCCACTCCGCCAGCATCCCCCCGAGCACTTGTTCCGCGTAGGCCAACAGGGTAGGCGCGCCAGGTCGTCCATTCAGTTCAAGGTCGAAGCGTTGCGCGGCATAGTTGGCAGAGAGCACCTTCACACCGCGCTCCAACCAGAGATCTGCCGCATCCGTGGGAAACGCTTCGATGTGCGCGCTGGCCGCGCGCAGGAGGGCGTGCAGAAAACGCTGCTCGACGCCGGGGGAGGTTGCGGGCGGGGATAGCCGAGTAGCTGACTCCATAGATGCGTATTTTAGCACAAGCGACCGGCACAGCCAAAACTACAGACGCCCATCGGCAGGGGTTCGCCCTGTGGCACTTCCCCTAAAAGCGCCGCCCTCACATCTCTTCTTGCACGCTGTAGCGGAACCGCTTGCGCGCATCCAGCATAGCCCGACGCACGATCTCGTGTACCTGATCCGGGTCCTTGACGTTGCGCAACACCAGTTCCGGGTGAGAAGGATCTGCGCTGCGGATCACAAGATCCCCGATCCCCAACATCCGCTCGCCGATCCCCTGGTTGCGGTCCAGGTCTTGGATGCGGATCAGCTCAAGGTCCTCGAAGTCGCGGCCGACCAGTCCGGTCTGCACGCGTATACGTTCATTGGTGATGCGATAAAAGGTCGTGAGCGAGAGAAACGGCCGCCCTTCCCACAAGACGCGTTCTTCCGACGCAGGCGCTTCAACGGCTGCAACCTGCCGGGTGGCCAGGCCGACATCATCCAGTGCGTCATCAATAGCCACCAACACGCCATCCGCGATGGCGCGCACCAACGTCTCAAGTTGCTCCTTGGGGATTGAGGAAACCGCCACACCGCTGGCAGCGATTGATTGCCAGATCCGCATCTCGATCTTGGCTTTGGCTTGGTCAAGGCTCATGAGAAGCTCCTCTCGTAACGTGAATAGAACCCATCTATTGTACGCGAGGACCCACCACAGCGCAATATCAAGATGGCTAACCTCCACGGCCATTCAGTTTTCGGTTCCTGACAGTTGGAAGCCGCGGCACCCCGCGGCGCGCCACCCGCGTTTGACAAGCTGACGGCGACCGTGCTATTATCTTGCCCAAGTTCAGACGGCTATCAGTTGGAAGCAAAAAAAGTGACATTGAACCCATTCTCCTTCGGCGCGTATTATTATCGGTACTTTGCGAACCAGCAAAGGCCTCCTCGTGCGCCGATTGGAGACAGGGTCATGCCGCAGCGCTGAAGCCCGGTCAGACCAACCAGACAAGTCGAGCGTGGAGGCCCGCAGCCTCCACGCTTTTTTTGTACATTCAGAACGCATCTACTCAGAGGAGGACTTATGCCAACCCGAGGTATTCGCGGCGCAACAACCGTAACCGAAAACAGTGCTGCCGACATCCTGGCTGCAACGATGGAATTACTGAAAGGCATGGTTACAGCCAACGGGATCGAACCCGAAGACCTCGCCAGCGCCATCTTCACTGTCACCCCTGACCTGGACGCTGCCTTCCCCGCCCGTGCCGCGCGGGAGATGGGCTGGCACCACGTCCCGCTGCTCACCGCCGCCGAGATCGCCCCCCCGGATAGCCTCCCCCGCACCATCCGCGTGCTGCTGCACTGGAACACCGACCGGCCGATCTACGACATCCGTCACGTGTACCTGCGCGATGCTGTCGCGCTACGGCCCGATCTGCAAGGCGAATTCGTGGCGCCGGAACCGATCCAGCCCGCGCCAGAATCGCGCAAGAGTACAACAGCAGCCAGCCTTGGCCATCAGACTGTGGCGTTTCAGGGCGAGCCGGGCGCCTATTCACAGGAAGCCATCTTCCAACACCTGGGCGCGCAGGTCACAACGCTGCCTTTCACCAGCTTCGACGCCATCTTCACTGCGGTTGAGGAAGGCAAGGCTACCCTGGGCCTGCTGCCGGTCGAGAATTCCCAGGCCGGCTCCATCAACCAGGCGTATGACCTGCTGCTGGATCACGACCTGCGCGTCGTGGGCGAGGCGAAGTTGCGCGTGCGCCACTGCCTGCTGGCGCCGCCGGGCGTCTCGCCGGCCGAGATCCGGCGCGTCCGCTCGCACCCACAGGCGTTGGCCCAGTGCGAACGCTACCTGCGCACCCGCGGCTGGGAGCCGATCCCGGCCTACGACACCGCCGGCGCCGCGCGTGAGCTGGCCGCTAACCCGGAGCCGGCCACGGCGGCCATTGCCAGCGCACTGGCCGGTCACACCTACGGCCTGCAGGTGCTGGACGCGGGCATCGAGGACTCACCCGACAACACAACGCGCTTTTTCCTGCTGGGCCGCGAAGAGCCGCCGCCGGGCCGGCGTAACAAGACCTCCATCGTGTTTGCCACCATGCACACACCGGGCGCGCTGTACAACGCGATGGGGGAACTCGCCAGCCGGGGCATCAACCTGACCAAGATCGAAAGCCGGCCGCGGCGCAACCGGCCGTGGCACTATGTGTTTTATGTTGACCTGGAAGGGCACTGGCAGGACGCCACGGTCAACCGTGCCCTGCTCGGCCTGCTCACCCGCACCGCGTTCCTCAAGTTGTTGGGGAGTTATCCTGCGGCGGAGTAAGTTGGCAAGCTGGCCGGTTGGTCATTGCTCCCAGGGGGTCTGTGACCCCGCGACCGCCGGTCACAGACCGGCTGGAAGCGCACAATTCGGATCTACTGAGATTGGCAGATCGCCAACAGGGAGGTTGTTATGATCATCGTTATGAAGCACGGAGCTTCGGCGGCGGATATTGACTCCGTCGTTAAGCAGGTCGAGACTTTCGGGTACAAGGCGCACCTGTCGCAAGGCACCGAGCGCACCATCATCGGCGTGGTGGGGGACGACCGGCCCATCCAGAGCCACAACTTCGAGATGCTGTCCGGCGTCGAGCAAGTGGTGCGCATCCTGCAGCCGTTCAAACTGGCCAGCCGCGACTTCCACCCGGAAAACACGGTGGTGGACGTGCGCGGGGTCAGCATCGGCGGGCCGCGGCTGACCCTCATGGCCGGGCCGTGTTCGGTGGAAAGCCGGAGCCAGCTCCTGGAGGTGGCCCACGCGGTCAAAGAGGCCGGGGCCGACATCCTGCGCGGGGGCGCGTTCAAGCCGCGCTCCTCGCCCTACTCGTTCCAGGGCCTGGGCGAAGAGGGTCTGGAACTGCTGGCTGAGGCGCGCGAAGCCACGGGGCTGCCCATCATCACCGAAGTGATGTCGCCAGAGGCGGTGCCGCTGGTGGGCAAATACACCGACATCTTCCAGATCGGCGCGCGCAACATGCAAAACTTCACACTCCTGAGCGCGGTCGGCCACACACGCACGCCGGTGTTCATCAAGCGCAGCATGATGGGGACCGTGCAGGAGACCTTGATGGCGTGCGAGTACGTGCTGAGCGGCGGCAACCGCCAGGTGATCGTGTGCGAGCGCGGCATCCGCACCTTCGAGACGGCCACGCGCAACACGCTGGACATCAACGCCATCGCGCTGATGAAGCAGTGGACGCACCTGCCCATCTTTGCCGACCCCAGCCACGGCACCGGCAAATGGGAACTGATCAGCCCGACGGCCAAGGCGTGCATCGCGGCCGGGGCCGATGGCGTGATGATCGAGGTCCACCCACACCCGGCCCAGGCGCTCTCCGACGGCGCGCAATCGCTGAAGCCGGAACGCTTCGCCCAGATGGTGCGGGAGCTGCGCGTGCTGGCGCCGGCGGTGGGAAGGACGTTGTGAAGCATGATGCGTGATGCGTGGTGCGTGACCGCTGAGTTGCGATCTGGAATCGAGGCTTTAGCCGGTCTCTCTGGTAGTGCAAGCCACCGGCTGAGGCCTCAAGCCCAGGCGATCATTCAAACTGGGATCCGGAATCGAGGCTTTAGCCGGTCTCTACGGTAGTGCAAGTCACCGGCTGAAGCCTCGAGCCCAGGCGATCACGCCATTGGGAAAAGAGACGTGTCCAACAAGACTACAATCACCATCATCGGCCTGGGGCTGATGGGCGGCTCGCTGGCGCTGGCGCTGCGTGAAGCAGAAGGGGACTGGCGGCGGGCTCGCATCATCGGCGTGAGCCGCAACCCGGACACGCTGGACGCGGCGCGCGCGGCCGGCGCGCTTGACGCCGGCACGACGAACCTGGCCGAGGGCGTGCGCGGAGCCGATATCGTCGTGCTGGCCGCGCCCGTCCGCGCCATCCTGCACCAGATCCCCCAAGTGGGCCGCCATGCCCGGCCGGGGGCGCTGGTGCTGGACCTGGGCAGCACCAAGTCCGCCATCTGCGCGGTGCTGACGGACCTGCCCGCAGGGCTGCAACCGGTCGGCGGCCACCCCATGTGCGGTAAGGAAGTGGGCGGGTTCGCCGCGGCCGAGGCCGGGCTCTACCGGGGCAAGACCTTCGTGCTCTGCCCGCTGCCGCGCACCGCGCCGGGCGCGCTGGACCGGGCCGCCGCGCTGGCAATGTCCATCGGCGCGCGGCCGGTGGTCGTTGACCCCGCGGCCCACGACCGGGCCGCCGCGGCCATCAGCCACCTGCCCTACGCCGCGGCCGTGGAGCTGGTCAACGCGGTCGCGGCCGCCGATGACCCGCTGGCCTGGCAATTGGCCGCTTCCGGCTTCCGCGACACCACCCGCCTGGCCGCCAGCGACGTTGACATGATGCTGGACATCCTGTTGACCAATTGCGGCGCGGTGTTGGAGTGGTTGGGGCACCTGCAAGAACACGTAGCCGACCTGAAACTGGCGCTGTTGACAGGCGACGAATCCGCCATGCGCGCCCAACTGACCGCAGCCCAGGTCCGCCGGGGAGGGCTGAAGTTTTAGAGCTGGGCTCGAGGCTTTAGCCGGTCTCTCGCCCATCCCACACAGACCGCCTGAAGGCTCGATTCCGGAAATGTGAATTTTCTATGCCAAACCTGATCATTCGTCCATCCGGCCCGTTGCGCGGCAGCACCGCCGTGCCGGGCGACAAATCCATCACCCACCGGGCGCTCATGCTCGCCAGCCTGGCCGAAGGGGAGACCGTCGTGCGCGGCTGGGTGCCGGCCGAGGTCTGCCTGGCAACGCTCCGCTGCATGGCGGCGCTGGGGGCCGACATCAGCGACCAGGAACCAGGTTTCTCGGAGAAATCTGGTTCCTCAGCCGCCGAGCTGTTGATCCGCGGCCGCGGGCTGAACGGGCTGGCTGAGCCGGACGACGTGCTGCACTGCGCCGGCTCCGGCACCACCATGCGGCTGCTGGCCGGGCTGCTGGCGGGTCAGCCGTGTACCAGCGTGCTGACCGGCGCCGAGCCGCTGCGCCGCCGGCCCATGGGCCGCGTGGCCGAGCCGCTGCGCCGTATGGGCGCGACGATCCTGGGCCGCCAGGGCGGCAAGCTGGCGCCGCTCACCATCCACGGGGGCAACCTGCGCGGCATTGATTACACGATGCCGGTCGCCAGCGCGCAGGTCAAGTCGGCCATCCTGCTGGCGGGCCTGTTCGCCGAGGGTGAGACCGTGGCGCGCGAGCCCGGCCCGTCACGCGATCACACCGAGCGGATGCTGGCCGAGTTTGAGGTCAAGGTCGAGGTTGAGGCTGAGGGACGGGGCGCGGCCGTGCGTTTGCGCGGCGGCCAAAGGCTGGCCGGCGGAAAAACCATCACGATTCCGGGCGACTTCTCGTCGGCCGCGTTCCCACTGGTGGCGGCCGCCATCGTGCCCGGCTCCGACGTGCGCCTGACCGGGGTCGGCGTGAACCCGACGCGGACGGGGCTGTATGATTTGTTGGAGATGATGGGGGCGGGGATGAGTGCGGGCGTATGGGGGTATGGGAGACAAGGGGACGCGGAGACACGGAGACACGGAGAAGATAGCCCCGCATCCCCGCGTCTCCCCTTCCCCGCGTCTCCCCTTCCTCGCGTCTCCATGTCCAACATCGGCGAACCACTCGCCGACCTGACCATCCACCACAGCCCGCTGCGCGCCACCAAGGCGGCCGGCGACTTGATCGTGCGCGCCATTGATGAGTTCCCCATTTTCGCGGTGGCGGCGACCCAGGCTGAGGGGGTCACGATAGTGTGCGAGGCCGAGGAGCTGCGCGTCAAAGAGTCCGACCGTATCGCCTCGGTGGCGACCGAGCTCCGCAAGCTGGGCGCGGACATCGAAGAGCGGCCGGACGGCATGACCGTGCGCGGCCCGGCCCGGCTGCGGGGCGCCGCGGTCGAATGCCATCGTGACCACCGCCTGGCGATGTCCCTGGCCGTCGCCGGTCTGATCGCCGATGGCGAAACGGTTGTGCGCGGGGCCGAGGCCATCAACGATTCGTTCCCTGGCTTTGTGGAGACGATGCGGGCGTTGGGGGCAGACATTTCGTGGAGCGAATCAGCGAATGGCGAATCAGCGAATCAGCGAATGGCGAATCGGCGAATCAGCGAACAGGGAGCGTAGGGGAATCAATGGAACTACTGGAATTGATGGCCCATCGGGAACGCAACGCAACACGCAACACGCAGCACGCAACACACAACACGCAGCACGCAATACGCACCACCACCCGCCTGGCGGGACTCCTCGGCTGGCCGGTGCGCCACAGCCTGAGCCCGCGGATGCACAATGCGGCGTATGCAGCGCTGGGGCTGGATTGGGCGTATCTGCCGCTGCCGGTGGCGCCGGAGCGGGTGGGGGACGCGGTGCGCGGGCTGCGGGCGTTGGGTTTCGCGGGCGCGAACGTGACCGTGCCGCACAAGGAAGCGGTGCTGCCGTTCCTGGACGAGCTGACGCCAGTCGCGCAGGCCATCGGCGCGGTCAACACGATCATCGTGCGGCCCGATGGCTCGCTGTTGGGTGACAATACAGACGCCGCCGGGTTCATGATGGATCTGTGCGGACACGACGTTAGGGGATTCCCAACTTCACGAGCCGGAATCGAGGCTTCAGCCGGTCTCTCTGGATGCCAGGAGCAACCGGCTAAAGCCTCGACTCCAGGAGACTCCTTGCAAATTCATGCCGAGCCCAAAGTGGAACGTCCCCTCATCCCCGTGTCCCCGTGTCCCCGCGTCGCAATCCTCGGCGCGGGCGGCGCGGCGCGGGCGGTGGCGTACGCGCTGGCCGAGACCGGGGCCGAGGTGACCATCGCCAATCGCACATTGGACAAAGCGCAGGCTTTATGTCAAACTATAACCATCGCCCTGCCCCAGGCGGCCGGCTGTCTGCGGGCCATCCGCTGGCCGGAGGACTTGCCGGCGGCCGCGGCAGGGGCCGAGTTGATCGTCAACACCACCAGCCTCGGCTTGCACGAAGGCGACTCGCTGCCGTGGGACGCGGCGGTCCCGTTCCGACCGGGCCAGGTGGTCTATGACCTGATTTACAACCGCCCCACCGAGCTGTTGGCCCAAGCGCGAGCTGAGGGCGCGACCGCCATCGCCGGCCTGGGGATGCTGATCCACCAGGGCGCGCGCGCGGCGGCGCTGTGGACGGGACATGACGCGGGCGAGCTGGCTCGCTGGATGAAAAAGGAGCTGGAAGCACCATGACCAACGTTTTCGATGAATTCCGCTGGCGCGGCCTGGTGTACGACTTCACCGAGGGCCTGCCCGACGCGCTGGCGAGCGAGAAGGTCGTCGCCTACATCGGCTTCGACCCCACCTCCACCAGCCTCCAGGTGGGCAACCTGCTGGCGCTGATGGGGCTGGCGCGCATGCAGCGCGCCGGGCACACCCCCATCGCCGTGGCAGGCGGCGGCACCGGCATGATCGGCGACCCCGGCGGCAAGACGCAGGAGCGCCAGTTGCAAAGCCTGGAGACCATCGCGGTCAACGTCGCGGCGATCCGCGGGCAGTTGGCTCGGTTCCTGGACTTCGACGCGAAGACCAACCCGGCCCGCATCGTCAACAACGCCGACTGGCTGACCACCATCCCGATGATCCACTTTTTGCGAGACGTGGGCAAGCACTTCACGGTCAACTACATGATGGCCAAGGACTCGGTCAAGACCCGGCTGGACCGTCAGGATGGCATCTCCTACGCCGAGTTCAGCTACATGCTGTTGCAGGCTTACGACTTTCAGCAGCTCTACGAACGTTACGGCTGCACCGTGCAGGCCGGCGGCAGCGACCAGTGGGGCAACATCACCGCGGGCGTCGAGCTGATCCGCCGCGTCCATGGCGCGCGCGCCTACGGCCTGGTCTACCCGCTCGTCACCAGCGCCGAGGGGACCAAGCTGGGCAAAACCGAGCAGGGCGCGATCTGGCTGGACCCGCAGCGCACGTCGCCCTACCGCTTCTACCAGTTCTGGTTGAACCAGCCCGACAGCGAGGCCATCAGCCTGCTGAAGTACTTCACCTGGCTGGACGCCGCGGCCATCGCCGAGCAAGAAGCCGCCTTGCAGGCGCACCCCGAACGCCGGGACGCGCAACGCACCCTGGCGCGCGAGGTCACGCGGCTGGTGCACGGCGACCAGGCGTTGGCCGACGCGGAGAAAGCCTCGCAGGTGCTCTTCGGCGGCGGGCTGGAGGGGCTGGACGGCCGCGCCATCGAAGACATCTTCGCCGAGGCGCCGGGCAGCGAGCAGCCGAAGGCCGCGTTCGAGGGCGCGGGCAAGCCGCTGGTTGACCTGCTGGCCGAGACCGGCGTCGCCAAGTCCAAGAGCGAGGCCCGGCGGTTGATCAGCTCCGGCGGCGCCTACGTCAACAACCTGCGCGCCGACGACGCTACAACCAACGTCACCCTGGCGCAGGTGATCGAGGGACGGTTTGTGGTGCTGCGGGCCGGGAAGAAGCAGTATCACCTGGTGCGAGTGGTGGGGTAGCATGACGCTCCTCCGTTTCCTCACCGCCGGCGAGAGCCACGGCCCCGTGCTGACTGCGATCCTGGAAGGGATGGTGGCCGGCCTGCCGCTCTCGGCCGCGCAGATTGACCGCGAGCTGGCCCGTCGCCAGGTCGCCTTCGGCGCGGGCGGCCGCATGAAGATCGAGCGGGACACCGTCCGCATCACCGCGGGCGTGACGGCGGGCCACACCACCGGCGGGCCGATCAGCCTGGAGGTGGCGAACACCGATTATCGGGCATGGGCCGACAAGGCGATCCCGCCCATGACTGTGCCGCGGCCCGGCCACGCCGACCTAACCGCGGCGGTCAAGTACGGCTATCGCGATCTGCGCCCCGGCCTGGAGCGCGCCAGCGCGCGCGAGACGACCGTGCGCGTGGCGGTCGGCGCGATCTGCAAAGCGTACCTGGCGCAATTCGGCGTCACGGTCGGCGCGTATGTCACCCGCATCGGCGCGGTGGAAGCAACGCTCCCCGACGAGCTGCCGTACCCTGAGCGGTTCGCCCTGGCCGAGGCCAGCGACGTCCGCTGTCCTGACGACGCTGTGGCCTCGGCCATGCGCCAACAGATCTGGGAGACGGTGCAGGCGAAGGACACGCTGGGCGGCGTCTTCGAGGTAGTCGCGCTGGGCGCGCCGCCGGGCCTGGGCAGCCACGTCCATTTCGACCGCAAGCTGGACGCCCGCCTGGCCGCCGCGCTGATGTCCATCCAGGCCATCAAGGGGGTCGAGATCGGCCCGGCGTTCGCCAACGCTGCGCTAAGAGGGACGCAGGTGCACGATGCGATTGTCACCTCACCC
>DAOUAT010000159.1:0-12512 GCA_034433275.1 Anaerolineae bacterium | reverse complement strand
AGCACCATCAGCGTCAGATACTGCTGCTGGTAGACCTGCGGCAAGATCTGCGGGAAGATCAGCCCGGCGTAGGCGGCCGCGGCGGCCAGCCCCAGCCCCACCGCCAACCCGCGGGCCCACCCCCGCCGGCCGCCTGCGCCGGTCAGGAAGAGCGCCAGGGCTGCGGCGCTGATCGGCGCGGCCAGCAGCAGCACGACCGGCAGCAGCGTGTACTCCTGGCCGGTGAACGGGTTGGTCACTCGGAGCATGAACCGCCGGTCGTCGGACAGCAGCCAGAGCAGCAGCCCGTTGAGCAGGCCCAGCGGCAGCGCCCAGCCCCACGCGACGACCCGCCGCTTGACCGCCGCGGCCGCGCCGGCCAGCCGGTAGTGCCAGGCCGCCAGCAGCAGATTGGCGGGAGACTCGGCGCGCGCCGCCTCGACCGCTTCGGCAAAAGCCGCCTGTTCGCCGGCCTTCACGGCCTGCTGGTAGGTTTGCTCCAACGCTTCAGGGTTTTCGGCAAGGTGCTGGATGGTTGGTGGATCGAACATAGCGTGATCTCCTGAGACTATCGAGAGCGGATCTCATTACCCGACAGGTGTAGCGTAGCCCCTTGTGGGCGTTCTGACGGGCACAGAGGCGACGTGGACGGGCACAAGGCCCTACGCTACGGTAATTCGTCGGGTAATGAGAGAGCGGATCTTCGCGCAGTTCGGCCTTGGTGATGGCATGAGCGATCTTGATGCTGCGCAGCTCAACTCCGCGTCCATTATACCCGATTTGTTGCGGTTCAGCGACAGTGCGATTTCCAGGCTTACACCCCCCACTGCTCGACCGCGTGATCCTTCACCCAGGCGACCGCCGCGGCGCGCGCGGGCAGCGCCAGCTTGCCCAGCACGTTGCTCATGTGGAACTCGGCCGTCCGCTCGGTGATGTGCAGCCGCCGCGCAATGTCACGGTTGCTCTCCCCACGGCCCACCGCCAGCAAGATGGCGCGCTCGCGTTCGGTCAGGCTGGCCCAGGGATGCTGCACCTCCGCCCGCCACTGCGCAATGCGCGCCAACTGCTCGGGTTGCCAGGGGTGCTTACTCGTCTTTCTTCGGTGTGATCTCGAATTCCCACGGGCCTGCGACAATCCGACTGTAGGCATCGCGTACCTGGCGACCCGCCATCTCCTTCGTCATACCGCTTGGTGTTTTGACGATCTCGGGGATCGTGACTCCGTTCTCGGTCTGGCATTGCACCTCGATTCCGGTCTGTTGCTCGACCAAACGCTGGCGTACTTGGGCACATTTGGCAGGGTCGCCAACCTCACCTTCTGACGGTGGTACAACTAACCGTTCGATGCGCAGACGAAGCGGCCGGTTGCCCGCACCGCTATGGTACTCGAATGGGAATATGAAGCGATAGCAGCGATGACTACTTTGAAAGGTCAGCGGATTCTCGGTATCAAGCATCTCCCAGCCAAAATCCAACCCTTGCGTAGCACCCTGCGCCAGGCTGACCTGAGGTTGCCAGTCGCCCGCGTCCGGCAAATCGAGACATAGCTCCACCTTTGTCATGGCGTGAGCGATCTCCACGCGGCGCAGCACGGCTTTACGCCCATTATTCTCAACCTGCTGTGGCTCGGTGATGGTGAGCCCATCCTGGGCGGCAACGGAAAACTGCAAGACATGTGTCTCTTGCTGCGCATCAGGCAGTAATACAGCATCATCGAGGACATGATATGCAGGCGCTCCCGGTCCCTCGAACTTGGTGACGGTTCCATCTGGTAAGACGTGGGCCTTCAAGTCAACCACTACCTGCAAAGTAAGAGCGATCTGCGCGCCGAGGTCGGCCGATGTGTGTTGGAAGAAATCTTGGACGACCCGGTACGTGCCGGCCGCAGTCCGCACACAGATCAAACGTGTGCCGTCTGTGCCGAATTTGCGGCCCTGGCTATCCACCAAGAGTGTCCTGCGGATGGGGCACGTCCACATCGGCACGCCACGCGGTTCTTCAGATACGGCCGTCAGGGTATATTCAACAGTCACCCGATCGGCATCAAGGTAGGCCCACGCAATAGATGCCTCAGTCAGCCCGCCAGGGGACACCTGCACTGGCATTTGCCCGGCAGCAGATGTCAAGCCCAAGTCGCCAGCGCGCGCTTGCCCACTGACGGAGAAACCACTGCCCGCCAAAAGACATACGGCAATAAAAGCGATCGTCATCGAAGTCAGGTGTTTGCGAAATAGCGTTGGCACGACGAACTCTCCTGATCTCTTAAATGTTCTTGTCCGAGGTATATTCGGGAGACTGCCTGTAAGCCTCAGTTACAAGGACTCCAACTTGAATAGACATTGAGAGATTGACCGGCCGGGCCTATGCCTCCATATGCACATTTGGTATCGGTCACCCCGTTGACCATAGGCGTCCAAATGCCGCCCCAACTGGTATTCCAACTCTCTGCATAAGTTTCGAGGTACAGGCTATACGTCTGGGCCATGAAGTGATGGCTGTTCCAGTCACTGCTTGAGACACGAGTCCATTTCGCCCCGCAAGCGGTAGATTTCCGAAGTTCGGTGACAAGGCTCCCGCTATAATTGATGCCTCCTACAGAAGTCGCGCCACTGCTACAGCCTTCGGCCTGCGGATCCTTATTGAAGCACGCGCTCCCATAACAGCTTGCCGTCACCAGCTTTACCATTGGTGCAGCCAACAAGAGCACCCCCAACACAAACATCCCAAACCACCTCTGCCTGACCATGTGAACCTCCGTCTGTTTGAAAGTACTCACTGGGCTTCCAATGGCACGCTCACTCTATCACGATCGCGACCGCTTGTCACTGTGGAAAACACCAGTCTTTTCGAGGAATTCACGCGCCTCACGTGCCAGGCACTTGCGAAGTGCCTGGCACGTCAATTCACACCCCCCACCGCTCGACCGCCTGATCTTTCAAGCGCCCGGCGCGTCGATTCATACCCCCCACTGCTCAACCGCGTGATCCTTCACCCAGGCGACCGCGGCGGCGCGCGCGGGCAGCGCCAGCTTGCCCAACACGTTGCTCATGTGAAATTCCTCTCACGTCAGCACTGAGTGCTTGGGGACGCTCAGCAGCAACGCCACCAAGCACGAATACTTTGAGCTTGTTGGGCTTAGGCATTTTCGGTTCTACTCCTTCATTGCCGCCTGACAACCGGCAGGAAACCGGCATCATCGGAAGCGCAAAAAATGATACTCATCCCGATACACACCATTGCAGTCCACATTCACCATACCATAGGGTAAGCCAAAAACCGTGTAGAGACGTACTCTCGCACGAAAAGCGTGCGCTACAGTAAAGGGCTCATAACCACAGTCCGTTGTGCCAACTTGCTCGAGCAACTCAACGCGTTCGGCCATGATAAATTTCTCTTCTAATGACCCCGCAAAAAATTGTTTGGCCTGCTGAAGCGCGAAGCGAGCAAAAACCGCCCGCTCACCGGCATACCGTCCTACATGAGGATCAATGCCGTACTTTGGAATGAGAAAACCAGCAGTTGCAATGACGAGTACAAGCAACAAGCAAATGAGGGTACGGATGGCTGCTTTCATAGGTGTGTTCTCCGATGCATGTCACCAGGACAGATTGTCCTTTCTATCCTGGTGACAGAGGACTCTATCTATGGGTTCTCTTGGACTACCAAGACCTGTACGTAGTAGGTGAACGTTATCGAGCTACTATATGTGCCGTCGGCGCTTCGCTGCCTTGTGTCGCCTGGCCCAATCAGGCGCTTCGGGACAGGTAATCCGAGTGAAAACGCCTCGATAGGGCGCAAAAAAGACCCAAAATGGCCCAAACAACCCATAGATAGGGTAGAGGATGAAAATCTCACAGCAACAGTCAAGACATGATCCGAGATCCTACGTCGCGCCCATTACTTCGTCGGAGCGCACTAGTTGGACCAGGACATGCTTCCCGGGACAGGGACCTGCCATGCCGGTACCAGGAAGGTTGTAGCCTGTGGAAAGATACACCAAGTCGAGTAACACCAATCGGGGATTCGTTTGCCACGCTGACCGTTAAGCTTTCCAGTGTCCGAGCTTGCGTTACCAAGGTTTGTCCAGATCTGGGTATAGTAAGAGCGATTAGCAGTCAAATCGCTGGCCTTTGCCGTTCCAACTGTATAGCCCTTCTCTTTATTGCCATCCGCGAATCCTGTATCAAGGTAACTTTGAGGCAAGTCCGAACTCCAAGACTTAACCGTGTTTCCAAGATACAGCTGACCATCATAATTGTTGAACCAAGACTCTGGTTCATATGTGACTGATGGATAGCTCTTGAGGTTGTTCAGTCTTGTACTGTCCCAACTGAAGCTCTGATAAACATAGCGCTGATCGGGGTTGACAGACGGTTGGACACTGACGTGTCCGCTGTTAGGCCACCATTCGCCGGCGAGAACCGCCTGCGGAGATTCTAAGACTTCTGCATTCTGATCCAAGGCTGGCCATGTCGCTAGCACTACAGAGGCGACAAGTGGTAGTGAAGCTATCTTTGACAAACCATCTTGAGAAGCGAGAACCTCTACAGCTATGATAGTCGTTTGACCGACCATTAAGTCAGAAAGCAACTCCGCCAACGCGTTCTGTCGAGCGATGAGATTCGCCTTGACTGACTCATCCAGGTGCACTGAACCCTTAAAATGCTTGGCTGTTTCCTTGCTAAGGTCTTGATACATGCTTTGCAAGGTGCGTCGATAATCGTTCGGGATTTGTTGTGGCGACATATACTCATCGACGAAATAGCCGCCACCAAAAGCATAGCTGCCCACCTGGTATGTGTGCAAGAGTTGCGTCATATGAACACTGTATCGTTCAGACCAGTTGACCACCTCGTCAATGGAAATCGGCGCTGAGAAGTTGACAGTAGCATGCACTTTACGAACAGAGATTGTCATGCTACTCACATCTGCCGGCACAATCTCCTGCGCCAGCGCCAGTGGCAGCGCCGCGTTTAACAGCAACGCTACCAGCACGAACATCGCAAACCCCTTGTGCTTGACCACGTGAACCTCCATAAATGATGATACTTACCGGTCTACCCGGCGGCACGCTCACTCTAGCACGGTCGCGACCGCTTGTCACTGTGGAAAACACCAGTCTTTTGGCCGAATTTGCGCTCACACCCCCCACTGCTCGACCGCGTGATCCTTCACCCACGCGACCGCGGCGGCGCGTGCGGGCAGCGCCAGCTTGCCCAACACGTTGCTCATGTGGAACTCGACCGTTCGCTCGGTGACGTGCAGCCGCCGCGCCAGGTCGCGGTTGCTCTCCCCGCGGCCCACCGCCAGCAAGATGGCGCGCTCGCGCTCGGTCAGGCTGGCCCAGGGGCGCTGCACCTCCGCCCGCCACTGCGCGATACGCGCCACCTGCTCCGGCTGCCAGACTGGCTCCCCGCGATTTGACACCTGACGCACCGCAGCCAGGATGCTGGCCGGGGACGCGTCCTTCAGCAGATAGCCGGCCGCGCCGGCGTCGTGCATGGCGGCCAGGAAGTGCGCGTCATCGTGGCCGCTGAGCGCCAGCACGCGCACCGGCAGCCCGCGGCGGCGGAGTTCGGCCGCGACCGCGGGGCCAGCCAGCTCCGGCAGGACGCAGTCCAGCAACGCCACCGCAGGCAGCAGCGCCGCGCTCTGCGCCAGCGCCTCCGGGCCGGTGCAGGCCTCGGCCACGACCACGATATCAGGCGCCTGCTGCAGCGAGATGCGCAGGCCCACGCGCAAGGTGGGATGGTCGTCGGCGAGGAGGATACGAATGGGATCGGTCATCTCCCAACCTGTGATTGAGGCCGCCCAACAAACCACACGATCAACAGAGCGAAGGTCAGAAAGAGGCTGGCGAGGCCGAAAACAACATAATAGGGGAGCAAATCATCCGCCAAGTCCCAGTACGCTGGATTCCAACGGCCATCAATACAACAATGTCGCAACACCCAGCTGCGAATTGAAAGCGATGTGATCAACCCGCCAAGCGCAATACCGTTTAGAAAGAGCAGAGTTCCGCGCAACAGGTTCCATGGTATACGCGTTCTGATGTCGCTAACTCTACGAAGACTGTCCAGCATAACTCCTCTCCAGCCCACAAAAAAGTCGCCCAGCCCATTCTCAGTGACTCATCGGCAACATGGCCGTTGACAATCCTGGTGTGCGGCGACAGCCGAGTCGAACAGAATGTTGATCCATGTTAATCCTGTTCGACTCAGCGCCAAGTCAGAATTAGGGATTCACGCCCAGCCAGAGGTTGTCCAGTCCTAATCTCATCGTCGAAGATATGCCCGCCACGGCCTACAAAACACCGTTTATTCGAACCACACGGAAGCAGTGTAGTTCGAGCAGTTCATTGAACCGCCTCCAACCCAGCTAAAGTAGAAGGTTTTGGGAACTCCTAAACGGCTTATCGGAGACAGCAACCACCATGTCCATCCAGATATACAACCATTGCTACCGCTGTATTGGCAAGTCGCATTGTCACCCCCGTTGCCAATGAAGTGCGCCCCATTGCCATAAGGCTGATTCCACGTCGCCAAGTGATGGCAGTCCTCAGCGAAGCTCAGAGGGGAACATGATGCCCCTGATGAAGTTTGATGCGTCCATGTTTGCGCTTGTACACCCGACCCATACCAGTCGGGGATGATACCCTGACTTGGTGATGCAGAGGAGCGCGCAGACGCTTCGGCACCCACCTGATCGCGACTTCCCTTTATAGGGGCTACATTCAATAGCTGCTTGAGTGTCATGTTGAGTAAGCGCTTGCCAAGCCACTTCGCCCTATCGCGATTGACAAGCTGATTGAATGGAACATTCTGAGCGAACTTCTGCGATAGAAGCTGTCCGTACAGGGTGGCCTGCTCGTCTGCAGACAGCGAAGGCGAAATGGCGGGATCATCTGCAACAACCGAGGCAAACGCGATGAGTCGAACTTCCACGAAGTAATCCTCGATTTGGAACCATGCGCCATAGTTTTGAAAGCCATCTTCGTCTTCCCAATAAACAGTATTCTCCCTCAAGTTCAGAGTCGCGACCCTTTCGGCAAGCTCTGGCTCAAAGACGTCTACGCCGCGAAGCAGCCCCTTTCTACTTAAAGCCGTTGGCAGCTCTATGGCGGCAAACGCTTCACGGACTGCCTGGGGTGAGGAAAACTGATACGCTGCCATTGCTATCTCTCCAACATACGCCCCAGGCTTCGTTGAGCTGACCGCTATCGTTGTGGTATTGGCCCGTATCCATCCCTGGATAAGTGCTTTTTCAACGGGTTGCTCTGGGACGATCACCTGAACTTGTCCGAGCGCGGCCAAATCCTGTGGCTTGATGATATATTTCAGATTCGAACCGGTTGTACGCGTATCAGGCGTGGAGCCTTGTGGTGTTTCTCTTTGTGCCAACGCGCTTGGGAAGCTGCTCATCAGCAACATGCCGACTAAAAGTAGAACGAGCAAAACGCGTGACTGCTTCATAGTTCCTCCAGATAGGTGCAATACTCACCGGACTTCCAGTGGCACGCTCACTCTATCACGGCGGCAACTGCTTGTCACTGTGGAAAACACCAGTCTTTTGGAGGAATTTCAAGGGTGCCCAACGCGCGGTGGCGCGGTTCATCTTCCGCCGCGCAGCAGCGCGTCGAACTCTTCGGCCGCGTAAAGCATGCGGCCCTGGCGCCGCGCCAGGCTGAACCAGTCCCACTGGGTGTCGCCCAGCGGGCCGTCCATGAACCAGCACAGCGCAACCACCTGCGGCTGGCTGTTGATCTCGGCCAGCGCTGCGGTCAGCCAGCCAGCGGGGTAGTTTTGCGCCGGGGGTGTCCGGTCATCGGGCGCGTAGGTATTAGTCGAGGTGATGTAGGCCGGCAGGCCGCGCGTCGCCGGATAGGCGTTGATGAGCCCCAGCCAATCGCGGTAGACGCGGAAGCCGGCCTGCGCGCCGCCCCACGCCGGCCGCGTCAGGTCGCGCCCCGGCTCCTGGCCGCGCTCGCCGTCCGTCAATTCGACCGCGTCGGGCCGGCCCGGCGCTTGCAGCGCAAACCCGTCCGGCGCAGCCAGCGCGATGCCGGCCGCGGCCTTCGCCTGCGCCGCGGCGTCCAGGTGGGCGACCAGGTCGCGCATGTAGTCCAACCACGGCGCCTGACCGACCGCGCCCTCATCGCCGCCCTGGTCGCCGATCCACGGCCGCACCGGGCCGGCCAGGACGCGCACGTGCGCGTTTTCGGCGCGGATGGTCTGCACGGCGTTGTCCGTGTGCAGCACATCTTCGCCATAGCCGTTGAACAGCCGGGCGTACCAGGCAGGCGTCACGGGGCGGGCGGGGGCCTGGCTGTTGGCGTCCAGCGCGTTGAACCCACTGCCGATGATGTAGCCATACACCCCGACCAGGCGGTCGTCGCGCGCCAGGCGGCGCAGGTAGGCCAGGTATTCCGCCAGCGCCAGCTCATCATCGGCAGGAGGCAGGGTTTGCCCGCGATCGTAATCCACCCGCACCAGCACGCGCTGCCCCGTGATCTGCGCCGCATAGACGCGCGCGGCCAACTGGTCTACGCCCCAATACGGATCTTCCGGCGGTCGGGCGTAGGTCAGATCCACGACCCAACCGCTGCGGCCGCGCCAGTCACGCGCCGGATCGGCGAAGGCGACGCCCAGTTTGGTGGACAGGCCGGCCGCCACGGGGGCCGCGGCCTGTCCGCCCGCGGCCAGACGGCCGCGCTCCCGGCAGCCGGTCGCGCAGTCATGGTAGAAGACGATCGGGCTGCCCGGCGAGGTGCCCGCAGGCATGCGCCACGTCCAGCGCCAAACGCCCCCCGGCTGCGCTTGCCAGTCTACGAACGTGGCAGGTTGCCCCGCCACCGTGAGCATGACATCGCTCCACGGCGTGTCATCAGTGACGATCACCTGCGCCGTCCCGTCGGCCCCACCCGCGCCCGCGACCAGGCGCATCTGCGGCCACGGCAGATCGGCCTCGCCGCCCGGCAGCACGGCGACGCGGCCGCGGATGGGCAGCAGCCAATAGCCGCCCAACAGCAACCCGATCACCAGCAGAGGCCAGAGACCGCCCAGGAAGCGCCAGAGGGTATTTTTCACCTTGTCACCTGTGTCACGCGTCGGCCGGCAGCAAGAAGCTCATGCACGTCCCCGTGTCATCCCCTTCGGCCCGGCTGGCGATCTCCAGCCGGCTGCGATGGCGCACCAACACCTCTTGCGCCAACGCCAGGCCCAGGCCACTGCCCTCCATGGCCTGGGGCGCGGCCCGGTAGAAGCGCCGGGTGAGGTGCGGCAGGTGCTGCGCCGGGATGCCCGGACCGGTGTCGCAGACCGCGCACCGGAGGCCATCGGCCTCACGCCGCAACGTCACCGTGGCCCGATCGGCCGGCCGGCAGTACTTCACGGCGTTGTCCAACAGATTCAGGAACACCTGCTTGAGCCGATCCCGGTCGCCGAAAACCAGCGGCAGCGGGGCGTCGGTCTCCAGGGCCAGGCCGATGCTCCGTTCATCGGCCGCGGTCTTGACCTGCGCCAACGCCTCTTGCGCCACCGCCAGCAGCTCCACCGGCCGACGCTCAAGCTCCGCGGTAATATCCAGACGCCCCAGCTCGAGCATCAGTTGCACCAGGCGGGCCATGCGCTGCACTTCCGCCTTGAGATAGCCCAGCGATTGGGCGCGCGTCTCGACCGGCAGGTCGGGGATGTGCTGCGCCTCGATGTGGGCTTGCAGCGTGCCGATGGGGGTGCGCAGCTCGTGCGCCAGGCCGCTCAACAAGGTGCGGCTGGCCTCCTCGCTGTGCTGCTGCGCGGTGACGTCCAACAGATAGACCACATCGTCGTTCGCCTGCGGGAAGGCCCACCACGACGCAAACCGGTCTTCGGCCACCCGCATCACGCGATAGCGGCCGCCGCTGGCGGGATCATTACGGGCGGTGTCCACATCATCGAACATCTGCGCCGACCAATCGGCCACGGGGATGCGGCCGCGCTCGGCCGGCAGGCCCAGCAGCCGCCGGGCGTAGGGATTGGCATAGCGATAACGATCGGTCTTGGTCAACACCAGCCAGCCGAACGGCGCGCGGTCCAATGCCGCGCGCGCAGGCAAGCCCCCGTCACGGGCCGCACGCAACCACCGGCCCGCCAGGGACGCCAGCGCGGCAACACCGATCAGCGCGACCAGAAGCCCGAAGAGGGCCCAACGCAAATCAAGGAACCATGTCATGGCTTCAGCCGAAGAGGATAGCAGAAAGAGCCGTGGCAACAAACAACAGTGCCCATGTCACGAATGACACAAGCAGGGACGAGAACAGGAACGCGGACGACACGGATATCGCGGACAGGAACAGCACTTATCCGCGTCGTCCGCGTCGTCCGCGTCCCATTTTCGGGTTAGTTCTTCATGCCGCGGGCAGCGCCACGGCACGTGAGAATGTAGGGCGAAATTAATTTCGCCCTACATCGCTTGGGTTAGTGACGCAGATCTCAGCCCAGCTGTTCCACCAGGTAGTTCTGGAGCCCCATCTGCGCGATCATGCTGAGCTGGGTCTCCAGCCAGTCGGCGTGATCCTCTTCGTCGTGCAGGATGCCTTCCAGCATAGCACGCGTGCCGTTGTCGCCCACTTCCACCGCCAGGCGGATGCCGTCGTTGTACATCTTGACCGCGCCGTGCTCTGAGGCCAGGTCCTTCTCGAACTGGGCCGGGACGTCCGCGCCGATGTGGATGGGGTTCAGCTCGCTGACGATGGGCTGGCCCTCCAGGAACAGGATGCGGCCGATCAGTTTCTCCGCGTGCCGCATCTCCACGATGGCTCGCTTCTCGATGGCCTCGTGCAGCTCGCCATAGCCCCAATCCGCGCACATCTCGGAATGGACGATGTACTGGTTGATGGCCGTCAGCTCGTCGGCCAGCAGTTCGTTGAGTGCTGCCAGGATTTTGTCGTTGCCTTTCATGTTTCATGTCTCCTTTTATGTAAAATGAGCTATTGAAGGAAATGAAGGAACTTAGGGAACTTAGGGAACTTAGGGAATTGAGGGAACTGAGGGAAGTTCCCCACAGTTTCTTTAGTTCCCTCAGTTCCCTGGTTTCCCTGGTTTCCTGTTCTACTTCCGCTTCCCCTCCACCTTCGCCCACGTATCCTTCAGCCCCACGGTGCGGTTGAAGACGGGGCGGCCGGGGGCGCTGTCGGGGTCGGCGACGAAATAGCCGGTGCGCAGGAACTGATAGCGCGTGCCCGGCGCCGGGTCGGCCAGGCCCGGCTCGACCTTGCAGCCGGTCAGCACGACCTCGGAGTTCGGGTTGAGGTTGGCGGTGAAGTCCTGCCCCGCCGGCGCGTCGGTGGGATCGGCTTTGGTGTACAGGTAGTCGTAGAGCCGCACCTCGGCGTCGGCCGCGTGGCTGGCGGAGACCCAGTGCAGCGTGCCCTGCACCTTGCGGCCATCGGGCGTGACGCCGCCGCCGGATGCGGGATCGTAGGTGCAGCGCAGCTCGACCACGTTGCCCGCCGCGTCCTTGACCGCCTCACGGCACCGGATGTAATACCCGTGCTTCAGGCGCACCTCGCGGCCCGGGCCCAGGCGGAACCAGCCCTTGGGCGGGTCCTCCCGGTAATCGTCGGCCTCGATGTAGAGCTCGCCGGAGAACGGCAGAAGCCGCGTGCCGGCCGACTCGTCCTCGGGGTTGTTCTGCGCCGTCACCCACTCGACTTTGCCCTCAGGCCAGTTCTCGATGACGACCTTGATGGGGTTGAGCACCGCCATCACCCGCAGGGCGCGCTTGTTGAGGTCCTCGCGCACGCAGTGTTCCAGCAGTTGGATGTCCACCACGGTGTTCGCCTTGGAGACGCCGATCCGGTTCATGAAGTCGTTGATGGCCTCCGGCGTGTAGCCGCGGCGGCGCAGGCCCACCAGGGTCGGGAAGCGCGGGTCATCCCACCCGCGCACCAGCCCCTCGGTCACCATGCGGCGCAGGTTGCGCTTGCTGAGCACGGTGTAGGTCAGCTCCAGCTTGGCGAACTCGATCTGCTGCGGGCAGTAGATGCCCAGCTCGTGGCAGAACCACTCGTACAGCGGCCGGTGCTCCTCGTAGGCCAGGTCGCACAGCGAGTGGGTGATCCCCTCGATGGAGTCGCTCTGGCCGTGCGCCCAGTCGTACATGGGGTAGATGCACCACTTGTCGCCCGTGCGATGGTGCTCGGCGTGCAGGATGCGGTACATCACCGGGTCGCGCATGTTGAAGTTGGGGTGCGCCATGTCAATCTTGGCGCGCAGCGTACGCGTGCCATCGGGGAACTCGCCGTTCTTCATGCGCTCGAACAGGTCCAGGTTCTCTTCGACAGACCGGTCGCGCCACGGGCTGTTCCGGCCCGGCTCGGTGAGGGTGCCGCGATACTCCCGCAACTGCTCGGCGGTCAGATCGCACACGAACGCCTTGCCTTTGCGGATCAGGTCTTGCGCCCACTGGTAGAGCTGCTCGAAGTAGTCCGAGGCGAAGAAGAGACGGTCCTCCCAGTCCCAGCCCAGCCAGCGGATGCTCGCCATGATGGCGTC
>DAOUAT010000158.1:0-2269 GCA_034433275.1 Anaerolineae bacterium | reverse complement strand
TCCCAGTAGGTGTACGACACCTGCATCTCCTGGTCCGCCAGCCAGGGGGTGATCTCCAGGCGTAAATCGGCTGCGGGCACGGTCACGATCTAGTAAGAATTGCTGAATTCCTGTCAAAACACTTGATTTTTAGCGGATTCAGCCCTATAATTCATACGTCCTGCTATCTCGCTGACTCCACTACAGCACATCTCGCGCGTCCCATTGCAGGCAAAAGGTATGTGAACCGCTCGGCGGTGGCTTTGAATGGTGCTCTCGCATAGACTTTCAGCTTGACTGAAGGCGGGAGGCGCTATGGAAAACTGCCCGGATAAGAGTTATCCCTGTTACTCGCCCTTTCAGTTGAGCAGCTTCGTCGGCCGGGCCCACGAAATCACGCACATCGAGTCGCTCATCTTGCGCCATCGGCTGGTGACGCTGACCGGCCCTGGCGGCGCGGGCAAGAGCCGGCTGGCCTTTGAGGTCGCCAGCCGGCTGACCAGTGAATTCCCGGACGGCATCTGGCCGGTCGAGTTCGCTGCATTGGCCGACCCTGCGCTGGCGCCGCGGACCCTGGCGCGCGCCCTGGGCCTTCCCGAACAGGCTGACGAGCCCCTGATCCGAAAACTGACTGAACATCTCAGTGCGCATGAGCAACTGCTCATCCTCGATAACTGCGAGCACCTGCTCCCAGGCTGCACCGCGCTGATCGAAACCATCCTCCTGCGCGGCTCATCCGACCTGCGCCTGCTCGTGACCAGCCGCCAGCCATTGGGCATCCCTGGCGAAGTGGTCTGGCGCGTGCCGCCCCTGGCTGTGCCCGAAGATGGCGCCGGACACGCGCCGCAGGTTGAACCATGCGCCACCGCAGAGTACGAAGCTGTGCAACTGTTCGTGCAGCGGGCCCAGGCCGCCCGGCCCGACTTCGCTCTGACTGAACGCAACGCAGACATGGTGGCCGAGATCTGCCGCCGCGTGGATGGGCTGCCGCTGGCGATCGAGCTGGCGGCCGCCCGCAGCAAAGTGCTGACGCCGGAGCAGATCGCCGAGCGCCTCCGGGACGGGCTCAGCTTGCTCAGGAACGGCGCGCCGGCCGAGCGACACCGCCACCACACCATGACGGCCGCGATTGATTGGAGTTATCGGTTGTTGGAGGAACGCGAGCGGCGCGCTTTGCGACGCCTGTCGGTGTTTCGGGGCGGTTGGCTGTTAGAGGCTGCGGCGGCCGTGTGTGAGAGCGGCCCGAAGCCCGCCGACGAGTGCATTGATCTGCTATCCCACCTCGTGGATAAGTCATTAGTGGTCGCACAACCCGCCGGCCGCGAGATGCGCTTTAGCCTGTTGGAAACGATCTGGGCCTATGCAACCGAGCGCTTGCGCGAGGCCGGAGAGGCAGAACTCGCCCGCCGGCTGCACATGGCGTACTACCTGGCGCTGGCCGAGCAAGCCGCGCCAGAACTCAGACGGGCTGACTATCTCATTTGGCTCGCCAGACTCGACACTGAACACGATAATCTGCGCGCGGCGTTGAGCTTCGCGCTGTCGGCGGCAGAAACTTCAGCGGAGGCCGCTCAACAGACCCTGCGCCTGGTCAACGCGCTGGAGCCGTACTGGTGCATCCGGGGCCACTATCGCGAAGGCTGGGCCTGGGCGGAGAAAGCGCTGGCCCTGCCCCACGGCGCGGACACAGCCCTGCGCGCGCAGGCCCTGTGCGCGGCCGGCAACCTGGCATTCACCCATGAAGATGGCGAGGCCATCGGCCTGCAATACGCGGCCGAGAGCGTCGCCGCCTGGCGGGCGCTCGGTCCAGACCATGAGCGCGGCCTGGCGCACGCGCTGTGGACGCGAGCGATGCAGATCAGGACAGTATTGCGGTCGGAAGCAGAGATATGCGCGCTGGCTGAAGAAAGCCTGGCCGTGGCCCGATCGTGCGACGATGCGTCAGGCGCGGCCGATGCGCTGTACGTGCTGGGGCGCACCTGGTTGGACGATGATATGGAGCGCGCGCGCTGTGTACTGGAGGAGAGCCTGGCGATCTATGAGCGCGAGGGGGATGTGATGGGAGCCGGCCGGTCACGCAGTTGGCTGGGCCTGATCGCTTGTAATCAAGACGATTATGCCACGGGCCTGGCCTATTTAGCGCGCTGGCTGGAAGACGCCCGTCGCCAGGGCAATCCCCTCATCATCACCCAAGCCTTATGGTTCCTCGGTGCGAATTACCTTCGTGCCGGAGATATCGCCGCCGCCACCAGCCATTACCGCCAGGCGCTTGAGCTCGCCCAAAAGAGCA
>DAOUAT010000157.1:0-3332 GCA_034433275.1 Anaerolineae bacterium | reverse complement strand
ACGGGCGTTCTGTGATATAGTTAGTCAAGCCGTTCATGGGAGCCTCCTTCTTGGCTGGGTAAGATACCCAAGAATGCTCCCACAACGGTCATCTTGTCAAAGTGCGACAGCTGCCAGAGAACCCATAGATAGAGTATGCTGGGAAACAGAATCTGTTTGTCAGGAGAGCGCCATGGCCCCGACCAAATCCCGCAGTCAACGCAAGGCGGCGTTTTTGCAGGCCGCCGGTGAGATGTACGAGCGGCTGGAAGCCTGGTATGACGCCCACCCGGCGGCCACGTTTGAAGAGCTGGAACAGGAGTTGCGGCAGCAGCGCCGGGAGTTGATGGGGGGTGCGCTGGCGACACTGATCGTCGGCCGGGACAG
Source organism: Anaerolineae bacterium (assembly GCA_034433275.1). GTDB lineage: Bacteria > Chloroflexota > Anaerolineae > CG2-30-64-16 > CG2-30-64-16 > DAOUAT01. Next base: position 2,966 of record DAOUAT010000157.1, on the reverse strand, counting down.
TGGCTACCAGCCTGACGCCCCGCCGTGCCCCAAATGTCAGCAGCCGCTGCGGTTCGAGGGCTACCGGCCCTGGACGGTGAAGGGACTGGAGGGGGACAGTCTTCTGGAACGGGCTTACTATACCTGCCCAGCCTGTGCTGGGGAGGCTTTTTCCCCCTCTGGATCAGAAACTGGCACTGCGGGCTGACCATTGGAGTGCCGGGGCGGCCCGCGTAGCGACGCGCCTGGGCTTGCAGGCCAAATCCTTCGATCTGGCCGCGGCTGGGTTTAGTGATGCTGTGGGCCGGGCGATCTCGGGCGATAGCATGGCCCGGTTGACGGAGGAATGGGGCGGCCGGGTGGCCGAACAGCGCAGTGCGGAAGCGGAACGGGCCAATCGCCCGGGCCGGCGGGGTGAGCGGCTGACGCAGCGCCGGCTGCCCGAAGTGGCGCCGATCACGACGCAAGCCAACATCTCGACGGACGGCGCGATGATGTTGGTGCGCGACGAAGGTTGGAAAGAGGTCAAGGGCGTGGCGATCTCGGCAGTGCGCACGCACCCCGCCAGCGCCCGCCAGTCCGCTCAACCCAGCCGCCGGGATGCCGACCCGCTGGTGACCTTGGCGCAGCACAGTTACCAGGCGGGTCTGTGGGATGCCGATACCATGGCCCCGTATCAGTATGCCGAAGGGGTGCGCCGGGGGCTGGACTATTGTCCCAAACGCAGTTCGGTCAACGATGGCGCCTTGTGGATCAAGCGCATCACCGACCTGAACTTCCCCGGGGTACCCCAAATCGTAGACTGGTCGCATGCGGCTCAGCATCTCTGGGCGGTGGCGAACGCCGTATATGGTGAACGGACTACCGCCGCCCAGCAGTGGACGGAAACGCAATTGGATCGGCTGTGGAGTGGTCAAGTCGCACAGGTAGTCGACACCCTGGACCAACTCGACTTGCAACAACCTCGTTGGCCCGATCTGGTCCAGGAAGCGCCGAATTACTTCCGCACTAATCAGGAGCGCATGCGTTACGACCACTTCCGGGCGGAGGGTTATCCCATTGGCAGCGGTACGGTGGAAAGCGCCGCCAATACGGTCGTGCATCATCGCTTGCGACGACCTGGGCGAGGCTGGACGCGCAACAATGGCCAGGCCATGTTGGCCGGCTTGAGTGAACTTCACAGTGGACGTTTTGAACATGCCTGGTACCATCTGGCTCTCAACTGAAAAGTCACCGACAGTTCTGCGCTATACTCTACTCGCGAGATTGCGTTGACAGACCGATGGAAGATGATATAATCCATTTAGCCCTGTCAGCAATCAAGAAAGGAGGGCTGCATTCATGGATGTGCGCGTGGCGCTACCGCAAGACCTGGTGCGTGAGGCTATCATTGAAGTGGCGCAGTTGCCCGATCAAGATCTGCGGTTGGTGGTGCAGTTCGTGCGCGAGTTAAGGCAGCGACAGCCCGTCTCGGTGGAGCGGCCTTCAGTCGCCGCAATTCGGACCGAGGCAAAACGCCTGGCAGCCGAGATGGGTGATATGGCGCGTGCGGAAGCAATGTCTCAGTTCCGCGCGACGATCGAGCGTATCCGCCTGCAAGCGATCGCGGACGGTACTGCCATCGAGGGAGATTGGCCGGGTGACTGAGCAGCCGTGGCGGGTCGTTCTTGATACCAACGTGTTTGTCTCGGCGGCCTTGAGCAAGAGCCTCACCAGTCCCACGCGCGAGATCCTGGACCGTTGGGAACATGGTGAGTTCACCCTGCTCATGTGTGACGCGCTGAATGACGAGCTGATCGAGAAGCTGCTTGAGCGGCGTGTTCAGCCAGATGAAATCACGCGTCTGTCGGCTTTGCTGCTCAGGCTGGCAGAATGGGTGACGGTGCCAGGCGAGGAAGTCGCGCCAACTCTGCCCGATCCTGACGATGACATGGTGCTGGCCTGTGCCGGAGCGGGGCAAGCCGATTACCTGGTGACTTACGATCCTCACTTCGATGTGCTTGGTGGCCGGTGGCGCGGCATCAAGATCGTCAAGGCATTGCCGTTTTTGTGGAGCTTGCGCGAAGAACTGTTCGATGAAAGCGCTTGACTGGCCGATGGCTTTGAGCAAGCCTAACGGTCTGTGCGTTTCCCCGCCGTAGGAGTGGGACCGCTGCAAGCCGCCGCCCCACAAGCCGGCTGATTCGCCCCGCCGCAAGGGACAGCTACTCCCCCATTTGTGGCACAAGTCCCCTCGGGGGGATCAATCCCATCTTGTTCGAAGTACTGCCCACACGCCACTGGATTTGGTCCGTTACAGCAGGTTTTGTAAATACTGGCGCCAAAAGAACAATTACACATGCCTGGTCGCAGGCCAGTCTCGCCCGCCACGCACTTGTCGCCGGTGGAGCAGATCCGGGGACCTTTGACCCAGACCCAGTCGCAGAGTCCATTGTCACTATTCACCACCCGACAACTGGTGGTGTACTTGGTCCAGGTGGAGCCTTGACCGCAACAAGCGGTTGACGCGCCGCCACACTGGTGGGGGCAGACCCCGGCCGCGCCAATCGCGCAGTCCGGTGGCTGGGAGCCAGCGCAAGCGCTGCAGGGGGTGGGATACCAGCCATCGTCCCAGATTGGATAACCAAAAGCCACTGGTGGGGCAAGTAGCGCCAGCGCGGAGCAGACAAGGGTGATGACCAGCCAGTGTTTCATAAGGCGAACAGGTCTTTGATGTTACTAAAATCGTTTTCAAACATTTTGGTGGCGGTGTTGGCGCGACCGAAACTGACTAGCAGATCGTACTTGTCTAGCAAACGGTTGTCTGCCCGGGTGGTGGCGGTGATCGGCTCTCCGAGGCTCAGTGATTTGGGGCTAAGTTGGGCGGTGGTGGACTGGTCGGGCAGCACCAGGGTAAAGCTGAGTAGCGGCCGGTCGTGCCCCAGATCAAACACCGTCTCGTCAGAATACACCGCCAGTCCCTGATAAGTTGTGGATTGACCCTGATG
>DAOUAT010000156.1:0-8543 GCA_034433275.1 Anaerolineae bacterium | reverse complement strand
GCGATGCCGGAGAACGACATCAGGATGCCGATCCACATGGCCCGGTTGATCCGTTCGATGCCCAGAAGCAGGCCGATGATCGCCACCCAGATGGGCGCCGTGGCCATCAGCAGCGACGAATTGGCCGGCGTTGTGTGCGCCAGGCCGTTAATGAACAGCACCTGGTACAGCGTGTGGCCGCACAGGCCCAACAGCGTCACCAGGGCCCAATCACGCCGGGGCGCCGTCGCCAGGCTGCGCTCGTTAGCTCCGGGGCCGCGCGCCCAAAGGATGCCCAGCATCACCAGAGTGGCCAGCCCAAAGCGTAGCGCGTTGAACACCATGGGGGTGAATTCGCGCAGGGCCACCTTCACCACCGTGAAGTTCACGCCCCAGATCACAACAGCACCCAACATCAGGAGATCGGTGCTGCTCCAGGCGCGCGGTCGAGGTTGCGACAGGGTCGGTTTCAAGCCGGGGCGCCACCAAACATGGCCTGGAATTCGTTGGCATCAATGGTTTCGAAGTGGATCAGCCGCTGTGCGATCTCATCCAGCTTCTGACGGTAGGCGCCGATGATGTTGCGGGCACGGCTGTAGGCCTCATCCACCAGGCGGCGCACCTCGCCATCAATGGCCTCGGCCACTTCCTCGCTGTAGTTGCGCTGCTCGCCGATCTCCCGGCCGAGGAACACCAACTCTTCTTTTTCGCCGAACGTCTGCGGGCCCAACGCCTCGCTCATGCCGTACTGCGTCACCATGCGCCGGGCCAGTGACGTGACGCGCTCCAGGTCGTTGCTGGCCCCGGTGGTGATGTCGCCGAAGACCTCTTCCTCGGCCACGCGGCCGCCCAAGAGGCCGGCCAGCTCGTCCCGGAATTTGTCCCGGCCATAGAGCAGATGATCTTCGTCGGGCAGGGGCATGGTGTAGCCCAGCGCCATGCCGCGGCTGACAATGCTGATCTTGTGTACCGGGTCGGCGTGGGGCAGCATCTGCATCACCAGGGCGTGGCCGGCCTCGTGATAGGCCACGATCTGCTTTTCCTCGTCGGTGATGATGCGCGAGCGTCGCTCCGGCCCGGCGATGACCTTCTCGACGGCGTCCTGGAACTCGTGGGTGCTGATGGCGCGCTTGTTGCGCCGCGCGGCGAGGATGGCCGCCTCGTTCACCAGGTTTTCGATGTCCGCGCCCACAAAGCCGGGGGTGCCGCGCGCCACGCTGTCCAGGTCTACAGTGGGTTCCAACGGCTTGCCGCGCACATGGACCTTCAGGATCGCCTCGCGGCCCTTGGCGTCGGGCCGATCCATCACCACGCGACGGTCGAACCGGCCCGGCCGCAGCAGCGCCGGATCCAGGATGTCCGGCCGGTTGGTGGCCGCGATCAAGATGACGTTGGTGTCGGTGTCGAAGCCGTCCATCTCCACCAGCATCTGGTTCAAGGTCTGCTCCCGCTCGTCGTGCCCGCCGATGGGGTTGAAGCCGCGGGCCTTGCCCAGGGCGTCCAGCTCGTCGATGAAGATGATGCAGGGCGCCTTGCCCATGGCCGTGTTGAACAGGTCCCGGACCCGGGCCGCGCCCACGCCCACGAACATCTCCACGAACTCGGAGCCGGAGATGGAGAAGAACGGCACGCCGGCCTCGCCCGAGATGGCCTTGGCCATCAACGTCTTGCCAGTGCCGGGCGGGCCGACCAGCAGCACGCCTTTGGGGATGCGCGCGCCCAGCGCCGCGAACTTCTGCGGCTCCTTGAGGAACTCGACCACCTCTTGCAGCTCTTGTTTGGATTCCTCCGCGCCGGCCACATCCTGGAACGTCACCGTGGGTTTGTCGCCGGTGAACACCCGCGCCCGGCTCTTGCCGAAGGAGAACGCCTGGTTGCCGGCGCCCTGCGCCTGGCGCATCAGGAAGATGAAGAACCCGGCCAGCAGCAGGATCGGCAGCACCGAGATCAAGAGGGGCGCCAGGTTCATCCACATGCTGGGCGGCTTGATCACGATCGCGATCTGGCCCGCGCCGCTGCCGATGGCGTTTTCGGGCACGCCCAGGTTCACCAGCGTCTCGACCACGCTGCCGCTGTCCTCTTTGCGTGACTTGACCTGTTTGCCGTCGGCCAGGTCAATCGTCAGGTCCTGGCCGCTGACGGTGATGCGCTCAACTTTGCCTTCGCGCACCAACTGCGCGACCCGGCCGATATCAATGGTGGCCAAGGTTTCGTTGTTGCGTGACAGAGACGTTGCCAGGAAGATGCCAACTACGACCAGCAAAGCCAGGTAGATCAGATTGTTGCGTACTGCGCGCGAATTATTCATGCCAATTGTCTCTCCACGGCCCGGCGCACGCGCCGTGACCCTTATCAAGCACAGTGTATCATAACGCCCCATGATCGTCAAAGCATTTCAGTATCGCGCCCGACCTATGTGGTATCCGTAGCAGATCTTCCGATAACCGGCGGCGGTTTGGGCCTGCCTGTGTCAGGATGTTATAATGAGATGCACTGAAACAGACGAAAGAGAGAAATCCAATAGTGGACCGACAAACACAACTTGCGAACCGGCAGCGCCGGACGTGGCGCGACTATGCCGGGCTGATCGCTCGCGGCTTTCTCATGGGCTCGGCCGATGTGGTGCCGGGCGTCTCCGGCGGCACCATGGCGTTCATCCTCGGCATTTACGAGGAGCTGATCGGCAGCATCCGCACCATCGGCCGCTCCGAGTTCTGGCGGCCGGCCCTGACGTTGCGTTGGGGCCAGGCGCTGCAGGCGGTCAACTGGCCGTTTCTCCTGGCGGTGGGCTCGGGGATCGGACTGGCGGTTATCACACTGGCCCGCGGCCTGGAGTGGCTGCTGATCCATCAGCCGGTGCTGTTGTGGAGCTTCTTCTTCGGGCTGGTGTTAGGGTCGGTGCTGGCAGTCAGCCGCCGTATCCGGCGCTGGCGGTTGCCTCTGTGGAGTGCGTTGATCGCGGGCGGGATCGGGGCCTATTGGCTGGTGGGCCTGGTGCCGCTGCACACGCCGAACACGTGGTGGTTCCTGTTCTTGAGCGGCGCGGTGGCCATCTGCGCCATGATCCTGCCGGGCATCTCCGGCGCCTTCATCCTGGTGCTGCTGGGCAAATACCAGGCCGTGCTGAGCGCGGTCAATCAGCGCGATTTTGTGACCCTGGCCCTGGTGGCTGCGGGCGCCGCGGTGGGAATCATCAGCTTTGCTCAATTGCTGGGCTGGCTGTTCCGGCGCTATCACGACCTGACCGTCGCGCTCCTCACAGGGCTGATGCTGGGCAGCTTGCGCAAGGTGTGGCCGTGGAAAGTGACACTGGAAGCGGTCCCTGATGGCCTCGGCGAGCTGGTGCCCACGTTTCAGCAGAACGTGTTCCCGCCACTGTCCGTGGGGGGCGCGGTCAACCCGGAACTGCTCATCGCCGGCGGCCTCGCCGTGGTTGGTGGGGTGCTCGTGGTAGGACTGGAACGGTGGGCCAACCGGCCGGCCAGGTGAGTGGAGGCGAGTGATGTCCAAAGCCAAGACCCGCTACGTCTGCCAAAGCTGCGGCAGCGCGCAGCCCAAGTGGATGGGCAAATGCCCTGACTGCGGCGAATGGAACACCCTGGTGGAGACCGTGGTGCAACCCGAGGCGCCCGGCCGGCCGGCCGCCGCTCGCGCGGCCGGGAGCGCCGGCCCGCAGGCTTTGCCCGACATCCCGGCCGATGGCTACGAACGCATCCCCGTGCCCATCGGCGAGCTCAGCCGCGTGTTGGGCGGCGGCATCGTGCCAGGCTCGGTGGTGCTCATCAGCGGCGATCCGGGCATCGGCAAGAGCACCCTGCTGTTGCAGTTGTGCGACGTGCTGGCCGCTGCCGGCGGTCCGGTCCTCTACGTCTCCGGCGAGGAGTCCGCCGCGCAGATCAAGCTGCGCGCCGAGCGGATGGGCATCACCACGCGCAACTTGCTGGTGTTGGCCGAGACGCACCTGGAAAGCATCGCGGCGCACATCGAGGGCACGGCGCCCCGGCTGGTCGTGGTGGATTCGGTGCAGAGCATCTACTCCGACGCGATCTCCTCCGGCGCGGGCAGCGTGAGCCAGGTGCGCGACTGCTCGGCGCACCTGCTGCGGCTGGCCAAGGCCAACGGGTTCCCGCTGTTCCTGGTGGGCCACGTGACCAAGGAAGGGGCCATCGCCGGGCCGCGGGTGCTGGAGCACATGGTGGACACCGTGCTCTACCTGGAAGGCGAGCGCTTCCACTCGTTCCGCCTGCTGCGGTCGGCCAAGAACCGCTTCGGTTCCACCAACGAGGTCGGCGTGTTCGAGATGGCCGAAAAAGGCCTGGCCGAGGTGCGCAACCCCTCGGAGGCGTTCCTGGCCGAGCGCATCCCCAACGCGCCCGGCTCGGCCATTGCGGTCACCATGGAGGGCACGCGGCCGATCCTGGTGGAGGTGCAGGCGCTGACCAGCCCCACCACCTTCGCCCAGCCCCGGCGCACGGCCAACGGCGTTGACTTCAACCGGCTGCTGTTGCTCACCGCGGTGCTGAGCAAGCGCGCCCGCGCGCGACTGGCCGACCAGGATGTGTTCGTGAACGTGGTGGGCGGCCTGCAGGTGGACGAGCCCGCGGCCGACCTGGCCGTGGCGGTCGCCATCGCCTCGTCGGCGCGCAACCGGCCCGTAGCGGCCGACCTGGCGCTGGTGGGCGAGGTGGGCCTCAGCGGCGAGTTGCGCAGCGTGGGCCAACTCCCGCGGCGGATCAACGAGGCGGCCAAGCTCGGCTTCACGCGGGTGCTGGTGCCCATGACGGTGGCGCGCAAACTGGAGCAGCGCCCGGCCGGGCTGGAAGTGCTGGGCGCGCGCACGTTACGCGAGGCGTTGGAGCTGGCGCTGGTGGCGGGGGAACCAATGGATGGAAATGGGTAGGAAAAGATGACCATTGTGCCAAAAAGAATCTCTTGACAGAGCCACCCGTCGTCCCGTATAATGTGCAATAATCAAGCCGTGGCAGACTCGCACGGCTTCGATTAACAAACGGACCTCGTTGCCGGCAGCGCTGCCGGAGGACCGTCCAGCCAGCGCTCGGCTCCGTGGCTCCCTGCCAGCGTCCCGTATTTGGTTGACGTGGCCGCGTCCAGCACACAGAGCACCGGCCATGAACTGTTGCCACCCGACACAGGAGGACCTTCATGGAGAAACCCTGGCTGGCCCACTACGAAAAAGAAGTCCCCCAGACCATCGCCTATCCCCAGATACCGCTGCACCAGATGCTGGAGGATAGCGCCCGGAAGTACCCCGATCAAACCGCCGCGCAACTCGTCCTTCGTTATCTCGGCCCCCTGACGCTGGGGGGAGCGCTCACTTATCGGCAATTGCTGGATCAGGTTAACCGTTTTGCGGCGGCCCTGACTGCGTTAGGGGTCAAAAAAGGCGACCGGGTCGCCTTGATGCTGCCCAACCTGCCGCAGATGCTAATCGCGTTCTACGGCACCCTCAAACTGGGCGCCATCGTCGTCAACACCAATCCGACATATACGGCGCGCGAGATCGAGCACCAGTTCAGCGACGCGGGCGCCGAGACCGTGGTGATCCTGAGCGGGTTCTACAGTAAGCTCAAGGAGATCCAGGATCGCACCCGGGTGAAGCGCGTCATCATCGCTGATGTGCCCGACTACGTGCCTGCGCCGTTCAACGCCCTGGTGAAGCGCACCGTCAAGAAACACGGCCAGATGGTGGATGTGCCGGAGGGCAACGGTGTGTACTACTTCCGTAAGCTGCTCAACGCGCACCCGGAGCCACCCCCTACCGTCGCCATCGCGTCCGAGGACACAGCGCTGTTCCAATACACCGGCGGCACCACCGGTGTGCCCAAGGCCGCCATGCTGACCCACTACAACCTGGTGGTGAACACCGTCCAGGTTAAGAACTGGATGTGTACGCTGGAGGATGGCAAGGAAACCTTAATGGGCGCCATCCCGTTCTTCCACGTCTACGGCATGACTGTGGCCATGAGCCTGGCCGTGTATATCGGCGCCCGGCTGGTCATCGTGCCTAACCCGCGGCCCATTGATGGCGTGATGAAGGCCATGCAGAAGGAGCGCGCCACCGTGTTCCCCGGCGTGCCCGCGATGTACATCGGCATCATCAACCACCCGCAGGTGAAGGAGTACGACCTGCACTCGATCAAGGCGTGCATCAGTGGTTCGGCGCCCCTGCCCATGGATGTGCAAATCAAGTTCGGCGACATCACCGGCGGCCGGCTGGTGGAGGGTTACGGCCTGACCGAGGCCGCGCCCGTGACCCACTGCAACCCGATTTACGGTCAGCGCAAAAACGGCTCTATCGGTATCCCCTTCCCCGACGTCGAAGCCCGGATTGTGGACTACGAAACACTGGTGGATAAACCGGTCGGCCAGGACGGCGAGCTCTGGCTGCGCGCGCCCCAGGTGATGAAGGGGTATTGGAACAAACCCGAAGAGACCGCCAAGCAGATCACCCCCGACGGCTGGCTGCGCACCGGCGACATCGCCCACATGGACCAGGACGGCTACTTCTACATCGTGGACCGCTTAAAGGACATCATCATCGCCTCCGGGTTCAACATCGTCCCGCGCGAGGTCGAAGAGGTGCTCTTCATGCATCCCAAGGTGCAAGAGGCCGTGGTGGCCGGCGTGCCTGATCCCTATCGCGGGGAAACCGTCAAGGCCTACGTGGTCCTCAAACCCGGCGAAGTCGCGACCCCCGAGGAGATCAGTAAGTTCTGCGCGGAGAGCCTGGCGCCGTACAAGGTGCCCAAGCAGGTCGAGTTCCGTTCAGAGCTGCCCAAGACGATGGTCGGCAAGGTGCTGCGCCGGGTGCTGGTGGAGGAAGAAAAGAAGAAACTGGGTAAAGCGTGATTGGGTAGGGGAGTGTGGGAGTAGAGGGGTGTGGGAGTAGGGGAGCAGGGGAGTGCTGAGGTCAGTGCTTCCACCCCCTCACGTCTACACTCCCCTACTCGCACACCCCCACACTCCTACACCCACCATCCCCTCGTTTGCCTCGCAGCGCGGCCAGGGTTACAATGCTCGCACATTTCACAAACGCAGCGAGTATGTCTTTTGCCGACCCTAACCTCTCTATCCGCCCAACCTGCACCCCTGACCACGCGTCCCGCCCGCGCCTATGTGGCGTTGTTCTGCGGCGTCATGTGCATCAGCTTCTCTGCCATCTTCACCAAGCTGGCCGGCACGCCCGGGCCGGTCACCGGTTTCTACCGGATGGCCGTGGCGACGACGGTGCTGCTGCTGCCGTTTCTGCTCCATCAACGGAAGACCGGCGCGGCCAACTGGCGCAGTTGGGGCTGGGCGATCGCCGGAGGGGCCTGGTTCAGCATCAACCTGGTGATGCTGAACTCGGCTTTGTTGCTGACTTCGGCCGCCAACGCCACCCTGCTGGATAACACCGCGCCGATCTGGGTGGGGTTGGGCGCGCTGTTCATCTTTCGGGAGCGGCTGCGCGGCCGCTACTGGCTGGGGCTGGCATTGGCCCTCGCGGGCGCGGCCGTGGTGACGGGGGTGAACCCGCTGGCCGGATTTCATCCTGCGCCGGGGGACGCGCTGGCCTTCGTCGGCGCGATCTTCTACGCGGGCTACCTGCTGAACACGCAACGCGGCCGGCGGGACCTGGACACGCTCACCTACCTCTGGCTGGTGGCCGCCACCGCGACCGTGGTGATCTTCCTGGCCGTTCAGGTTATGGGTCTCCCGCTGACCGGCTACTCGACTCGCACCTACCTGGCGCTGCTGGGGGTCGGCCTGATCCCGCAGACCGCCGGCTGGTTGCTGATCAACTACGCGCTGGGCCATCTGCCCGCCTCGGCCGCGGTGATCGTGCTGCTGGCGCAACCTGTGACCACCGGGCTGCTGTCCATCCCGCTGCTGGGCGAGCCGCTGATGTTGCCGCAGGTGGTGGGTGGCGCGCTGGCGCTGGCGGGGATCTATTTGTGTTTGGGGCGAGAGGCAGCGGATGGCAACGGATAAACGGATGACGGGCAACCTGAACGAAGTGGCTCATATGATGGTTGGGAGGATAGACTCCGGAATCGAGGCTTCAGCGGGTCTGATACATGGCGCACAGACACCCGATGACCAGCAGAAGCTTCCAATCCAGACGCTTCTAAAGCGTACATCTGGCATTCCTGGCACGCAACCGGCTGAAGCCTCGAGTCCAGAAGATCATCAGGCTATCCAAAACGACGCCTTGTACGCACGGATCGGAGCACTTCTGGCCGAACATTCAACCGTCACGCTGGCGACCGTCGCCGCGAATGGCGCGCCGGCCGCGGCCGCGGTGTTCTACGCGCACGACGCCGACCTGAACCTGTACTTCCTCTCCGAGGAGCGCACGCAACACGGGCAAAACCTGCTGGCGCACCCCGATGTCGCCGGTGCAATCCAGGCGGACGGGCAAGACTGGCGCGCGCTCCGCGGGCTGCAACTGCGCGGCCGTGCGGCCGTGGCCTCCGGCGTTGATCTGGCGCACGCGGCCGCGACCTATGGCCGCAAGTATGCGTTTGTGGCCGCGCTGCTGGCCGGTGCGCAGGGGCCAGGAG
>DAOUAT010000155.1:0-4608 GCA_034433275.1 Anaerolineae bacterium | reverse complement strand
AGAAACCTGGTTTGTCCGGCAGCGCTCAGTCCAGCATCAGATGTTCGATGATGGTTGTGCTATCTTCAGTGTAAGCCTCAACGAATTTTCGGTATGCGATACGTGAATCGAATTGTGAGAGCACGATCGCCGGTTGCGGTAGTGTGCCATTTCGCATCCCGATGTAATCGCGATAGCTGGAATAGGCCCAATCTTCGGCCCGATTGACCAGACCGGCGTTTACCGGATTGCAGTGAATATAGCGAGATAGGTGCAGCAGATACTCATCGCGATCTACCAGGATAGCTTTGAAGGGACCCTGGAAAAGGGGCCCCACCCGATTTTCCTGGCGATTGATGGCTTTGGTATAAGCGAGGCTGAAGGGCTGCCCGCAACCAGCAATCCGGGCAAGTCAGGGCTGGTGGCGATGTACTGGTAATCGCCGCCAGCCTCTAGTTTCTCGACCTGGATCTGGATCTCACAAATCCGCATTGTCGTGCTCTCTATCGGTTTGCAGTGTACCACAACATCACCCGCACCAACCCGACCCCGCCCTGCTCCTTCTCGATCGCGATCTCCGCCGCGCCGAACGCGCGGATCACCTCGGCGTTGGTGCGCAGGTGCTCGGTGACCCGGGCCGTGCGGAAGTGCGATTCCCCGTCCGCGAACGCCAGGGGCAGCAGCAGTTGGTCGGCCAGATATTCGTCCACCGCACCCGTGCCGGCCAGGAACTTCTCCAGCCACAGGCACGCTTCGTCGGCCACCTGTTCGGCGCGCTTGCCGATGGCGCCCAGGCCGACGTAGCACGCCGCGCCGTACTTGAACTCGGCCAGCAACAACAGGAACGTGCCCTTGCTGCGCGCGGGCAAGTCCAGCAGCTCGATCTCGATCCGGTTGTGCCGCCCTTGCAGCCGCGCCAGCGCCCGGTCCCGTTGGCGATGGGCGATGCCCATGTCCAGGTTCGCCACGGCCGAGATGCCGTAGATCCGCTTAAGCGCGCCGCGTTCGGGCAGGTGGAGCGGGGTGATGCGGTCTACGGGCCGGATGGTCGCGCGCACCTGGCCGTTGCCCTCGGGGTAGAAGCCGCCCAACAGCAGCTCGATGTGCGCGTCGAGTCCCAGCCGGCGCAGCACGGGCAGCCAGTGCAGGGTCAGGTAGTGGGTGCAGGGGCTCCACGGCACGTGGGTGCCGCCGGTGAGGGTGAGACCTGACAGGTCTCGCAGACCTGTCAGGTCTTTGTCGGTGCGGGTGAGACCTGTCAGGTCTTTGCCCAGAATGACTGGGGGGAGCGCCAGGGGCAGGAACACCGTCTGCAACACCAGCGACGTCGAGCCGGCGGTGCCGATGTCGGCGCGGTAAGCGCCGGGCTGCACCGGGCCGGGGATGAAAGTGATCTCCTGTGAGCCCAGGGCCGCGCCGATCACCTCCGCGCCGCTGATGGCCGCGGCCGCGCGCACCGCGGCCAGGTGTTGGGCCTGGAGGCCGGGCTTCGACCGCCGCGCGCGGATGTTGGTCAGCCGGACCGGTTGGCCGGTCAGCAGGGAGAGGGTCAGGCTGCTGCGGAGCACCTGTCCGCCGCCTTCGCCGAGGGAGCCATCAATATGGATCATCATGGAGAAAACCAGGTGCTGAATTGTTGTTCACGATTTCCAGTATAACACAGTCACCGCCTGCGGGGCAACGCGAAACCCGGCAGTCCGCCGCGTTGACAGGCTTCGCGCTGCGTGGTAGACTCTGCCCCCGGAGGTATCGCCATGAATCGGGCATCGGAGAGGTCTGTGGGCAGCGGGGTGCGGGCGCCAGCAGTGACCGCGCCGGGCCGTCTGCGGCTCTCAGCTACCGCGGCAATGTTGCTGGGGCTGACCGCCGTGCTGTTTCTCGGCGCGAGTTGCGCACCCAAACCGAAGACGCCGGGCCCTGCCATCATCACGGTTGCGCCGTTGGTGATGCCCACGCGCGATGCCTTCTCGACGCCGACGCCGTGGCCCGCGCAGATCCTCCCTGTGACTGGGACCACCACACCGCTGCTGGCGCAGGCGCCGCGCCTAACAGCGTCGCCGACGACGGCGCGAACTGCGCTCCCGCCGGCGACGGCGCGGCCCGCGCAAACATCCACGCCTTCCGCAACACCGCGACCCGTGCAGACCGTCAGCCCGCCCGCGACGCCGCGGCCCGATCAGACCGCCGTCCCGACGGTGAACTTGCTGCCTACACCGACCGCCGCCTCGCCGGCGGCGCCGACGCTCGCGGTGACGACGGTTCCGCCCGCGACGCCGCTTCCTGAGCCGACGACGGATGGGCCTCCGCCCGCGACGCCAGACGCGCCCTCAACCCCGTCACCGGATGCGCCGTGCGGTGAGCCGTCCCTGGCACTGGGCGCTCTGCAGTTCCGCGTGCGGTCGCTGGCCCCAGCCCGAGATGGTTCGATCGTCGTGCCGGCCAAGATACCCGATGTCGCGTACTGGGTGCAGGGCACGGGGTTTCACTACCTGTTCGCGTTGAGCCCCACCGAGGCGAACCTGCGGCTGCAGGAGATGATCCGGATCAGCGATCAGGCGGTGATCACCTGGGCGGACTGCCGCACGGACGCCTTCCAGGTGCAGGCGGTGGAGGCCAGCGTGCCCCCGCACGCCGAGCTCCTGCGCCGGTCCACGGACGGGCTGACCGTCTTCGTGCAGGCCGGCGTGGCGGGGCAGGGCGTGCTGCTGCGGGCGGGGCGATAGGGGGGCGGACAGACCTGACAGGTCTCCGAGACCTGTCAGGTCTTGTGTTCATTCGACGACGATATGCACCGTCCACGTCCCCGACGCCGGCCGGTAGAGGCTGGGCGGGTAGGCGAGCGGTTCGCCGGTGTTGGTATCGTAGCAGGTGTGCCAGCCGTCGTTGACGGGCCGCGTCTGTGCGTAGGCGGTCTCCAGCTTGTAGTGGCCGGCCGGCAGATGGATACCGCTGTATTCCCAGAGGGACCACCAGTGGAAGGGGGTGGCGCACCGGATGGCCTGCTCGGCCGGGTCAATCTGCTCGATGGGCCCCCAGAGGCTGGCCGCCTGCGCCGCGGGTAACCACAGGAACACCTCGCCGGTGGTCATGTCGGTGAGCTTGTAGCTGGCGCTGAAGCTCTTGTGGAAGGTGTGGACCAGCCCCCGGTTGACCGCGAGCCAGGCCCACTGCAGGCTGATGCTGTCCCCGGCGGGCACGACGACCGTCGCGCCGTCCTCGAAGGGGTAGATGAGGGTGACGCCATCCTCGGCGCTGACTGCGCCGGCCAACGCGGTCGCCAGGATCGCGACCAGGGTCAGGGCTATGACGAACTTCTTCATGGTGGGTTGCCTCCTCAGGTAGGTGTGTGCCGCGTGAGCAGTGTGGTTGGATTATAAAGTACTGTACAAGTAGTTGTCAAATCAAGCTCAAGTGTTTCACGGGTGCGTTGTCTTGAACAGATCTGACAGGTCTTTACTCCAAATAGAGCCCCGACCTCGCCTCAGCGAGAGGCCAGGTTTCGTGATTGAGAGACCTCGCGGGCGTGTGGTACAATCTCCCACGAAGAGGATACTATGGCTGAATCAACCAAGCGTGACACAGAAGTGTTGCCCGGATCGCCGCGGCGACGGATGCAACTTGCCGCAGGGGCCGCCATCCTCGCGATCGGGGTGGTCGCCGTCGCCCTCATCGGTTTCTTCGTGCTGCGGCCGGTCGTGGCGCCGAAGCTGGCCGCGTCGCCCACGGTGAACCCCACCAGGGCAGCGCTGGCCGCGTACATTCTGACCTCTGGGCCGCAGCCGCGGTTCATACAAACCTCAGCGCCAACTGCGACGCTGCTGCCCGGCCGGATAACCGCACCGACTACGACCCCGCAGCGCGGTCAAAAGGCTGCCCAGCCCATGACTCAGCAGCCCATCCCAACCTTCACACCGATCACGACCTCCGCAGCCGAAAGGCGCAAAGAAAGAGACCTGCACCCAACGGGTGCAGGTCTCTCTTGTTGCTGGCTCAGTTAGCCGCGGGAATGGCTACTTGAGTTTGAAAAAGGCCTGCAGGGACGAGCCATCCTGGGTGGTCATGGTCACGCGGTAGCAGACGCCAACCGTCTTGGGAGTCTGCCAGTTCTGGATGAACTGACCCGCCGTCGTGTCGTACCGCAGTGATGTGCCGCCGGTGGTGGTGACTTCGATCTCATCCGTTGGGGCATCGCCGTTGCAAGCGATTTTGGTCTGCACGAACGACTTGACCACGGAAGTGGCTGTCAACTCAGTCGGCCCGGCGAAAACCTCGAATTTGAGCGGCACGGTCGAGCCGCCCTTCACCACGTTGTAGACGCCGTTCATGTCAACCGGCTGGTAGAAGCCCTTGAGCGTCCAGGCATTGACGGTGTAGGTGGCTGATGCGCTGTTAGTGTTGCCCGCCTTGTCTTTTGCAGTGGCCGACACAGTGTGGGTTCCTATGGCGTTGCTGTAGCCCGAGACGGAGCAAGAGCCATCCAGACCCGACAGCGTATCAGAGGCTGAACAAGTCGGTGCTGCTGGAACGAAGCCAAAGTAGTACGTGCCGCCATCGACAGGGCCACCGACGAGGGCAACAGTTGGCTTGGTCTTGTCGATGTTGATGCCGCTGACGGTGGCGCTAGCGGTG
>DAOUAT010000154.1:0-1736 GCA_034433275.1 Anaerolineae bacterium | reverse complement strand
TCGGAAGTGCAACATAAGATCCTTGCGTTGTTAGACTACCCGGTCACGATCTATACCGAACTGCCGGCCAATTCTGCGAACCCGCCCTAGAAATGAGCGAACCGAGAGTCTTCGGCGCAAGCCAGAACGAAGTCGTCATCAGGATCATCCAGGACAAGTGGTCTGTTCGGAAGACCCGCCACGAAGACCGTATCCAGATGGAGATAGCGACGAATAGCGGCGATGCGTTCCTGGATTTGGGGATACCTCTTGGCGATGTGCGGGCGCTCGATCACTTCCAGGTATTCATCTATCAGGACAGTGGAGACCACGAATTGGATCCGACCTTCAATGGCAGCATCCACGATTTGGGCGGGAAAGCCAGACTCAGCGATTGTTCCGCTGATCAGCACATTGGTATCAACTACCACCCGCAGCGCGGCGCGCGGCACGAACCTCGCGAATAGCCGCCTCAACATCAGCCGCAATTTCATCTTCACTCACTCCTCGATTGGCGGACCGAATGAAACGCACGGCCTCAGCGAATTCTTTGCGCGCCTGGCGACGAAGGGGATCATGGCGATCAATTTCTGCATTCAGCAACCGCCACAACGCCACTTTTTGTTCATATGGCAACCGCTGAACGACTGCGCCCAGTTGGTTGAATGTGAGATCTGCGTTGGAGGTATTCATATCAGCGCTCCTTACGCTACTCAGTATACCTCTAGTCCGGGCTTTGGTCAACCATCTTATAGCGACCACCAACACAAGTGAAGTCCCTTCTGATTCACTCATACCGAAACCGCCACACCCCAACCCCCAGGAACACCGCCCCGAACGCCGCCAGCGCGACGACCTCCGGCAGGATGGCGCCCACGCCCAGGCCGCGGGTGATGATGTCGCTGAAGCCCTGCATAGCCCAGTAGGTGGGCGTGATCTGCGCAAGCTGCTGCATCCAGGCCGGCGTCACCTCGATGGGCCACCACGCGCCGCCCAGCGCGGCGATGCTGTACATCAGGATGTTGGCCAGGGCGTTGGCCTGCGCATAGGTGCGCGCCACCCCGGCGATCAACATGCCCAGGCTGGTGATGGCGAAGCTGAAGGCCAGCAGCAGCAGGACCAGCGCCAGCGGCGCCTGGCCCCAGTTGACCCCGAACGCGGCCTGGCCGACCAGGATCAGGATGGCGGCCTGGAGCAGCCCCGCGACGAAGATCGCCAGCAGTTTGCCCGCCAGGATGACCGCCTGGCGCATGGGCATCACCAGCAGCCGGCGCAGCGTGCCCTGCTCCCGCTCGATGATCAGCACGATGGCGCCGTTGAGGATGCTGACCAGCGCAAAGGTGACCAACATGCCGGGCGAGCTCTGCTCGAAGCCGCTGGCAGCCTGGACGGTGCTGGCCAGGCGGGTCACCGGCTCGCCCGCCACGGCCACGGGGCGGGCGGCCCAGCCTGTTTCGGCGCGGGCCAGTGCATCGGTGAAGTAGGCGGCGCGGTCGGCCCCTCGGTCAAACAGGCCCAGCTTGGCCGCGACCGCGACCGACGCGTGCGCGGCCTCGACCGTGCTGGCGAGATCGGCGGTCGCGGCCGCCACGGCCTGGCGGGCCGACTGCGCCGGCCGCACGTCGGTGCTGTTGGCGACGAAGCGCACGGATGGGCTGGCGCCGGCTTGCAGGGTTGCGCTGAACCCGGCCGGGATGACCACTGCGGCCACGAAGTCGCCATCGGCGGTGCGCGCTAACGCCTCGCCCTCTGGCAGC
>DAOUAT010000153.1:0-6405 GCA_034433275.1 Anaerolineae bacterium | reverse complement strand
CCCTGAGCTGTATACGTCACCGGCCAGCCGTCCGCATTGGCGAACGTCCTCACCTCCACGGTGAGGGGGGTAGCTGTCTCATCCAGCACGGCCGCGATCGCCTGCCAGGTGATGTTTGCCAGCGGTACAGCCGCGTCAGCCGTGGTGACGCCGTTCAGCGAGAGGACGCTGAAAAGCACTGCGTCGGCGATCCCGTCAGCATCGCGATCGTAGTCGCGGTTGCACACGCCCACGTCGAGGGCCGAGCCGCGTTGGCAGGCCACCGGCTTTAGCCTGGCGGGATCGTACGCCACCACGACGGTGGCTGCACCTAATTTGTGCACGTTAGTGACGGTTATGGGGAATACAGCGGTGGGACCTGGCGCACCGGAGGAGAGGGTTCCACTGGCAGCCGCGACCGTGGCCGCAGTCGCCCTGGCGGCGCGTACGGGCGGGCCGAGGGCCAGGGCCATCCCCAAGAGCATGATCAGCAGCACGCAGCCAGGCCCTCCGGCGGGACGCCTCGATGCCGATGATCGAAAAGCAGACATCAGGGGTTCCTCGTTAGGATGCGCTCTGGTTGGTCGCAGAAACCATCTCTCTGATCTGATTCACAGTCAGTGCACGAGCTTTTTGCCCCGTGAGGCGCACGGCCTGGTTGCACTCCGGGTCTAGCCCGAGCAGGACCAGCGCTGGGTTTTCAAGCAGTAGCGGCAGGATATGGCTTTCACGCGTATCGTTCAGATCGAAAATCACCGTGTCCGGGATATGTTCTCCCAGCAGCCGGCAGACTTCCTCCCAGGATGCGGCGCAGACCACCCACAGGTCGGCGCATTGCTCGAGGCTGGAGGCTACGCCTGACAGCAGCAACGAGCTACCGTAGAGCAGGACCGTACGCGGGTTCATGGATACATTCTAGGCCTGTTTCGATCTTTTGGGTACTCTCAGCGGGGATAGAAAAGGCATAGTCTCGCAGGCAGCGAGACTATGCCGGGGGATGGGAATGGCTATTTTTAGGAATAGGCGGACTCAGTCGGCCAAGCCCTAGAACCGGAAGTAGGCCCGGTGCTCCGTGTCGTCAACCAGCCGGATCGTCAGCACGCGGCAGGCGCCGGCCCAGGTTTTTTCGGTCTTCCACTCGTAGCTGTACCATTTGCTCCCCTGGTCATAGGTCAGCTCGCTCTTGTTGGTCATCTTGGTCGGCGCGGGGGCGCCGATCCCGTCCAGAGTTGTGCAGTTTATCTCCTGCGAGGTCGGGAAGCCCACAGCAATCACGTTCGGCCCCTGGTAGCCCGCCAGGTTGAACTTGAGCGGGATCGCGCTGCCGGCCGAGACAGGGTTGAGGACTGGGGGCGGCAAGACCCCCTGGTAGAATCCATCGAAGTCGAAGATCACGCGGTAGGTGCAGACTTGCGCGGTGCGGTTGCCGGCCAGGTCAGTGGCCGTGAAAGTGAGCGTCTTGGGGCCGATGCTCTCGGTTGTCACGATGCCACTCAGCGTGCTGGCTGCTTCATCCAGGCCGGAGATGGAGTCAGCCACCCCGGCCGGGCCCACGGTGACGGTATGCCCGCCGCTGCGCAGCAGGAACGGTCCGGCCACCGGACAGGTGATGACCGGCGGCGTGGCATCGAGCTGGAAGCTGATCGAGACCGGCGCACTCTGATTGCTGTACCAGTCCATCGCGGCCGCGTAGAGGGAGTGCGTGCCGTCGGCCATTACCGGAGCGCTGCCCACGAAGGGACACGTGTCCTCCGGTAGGTCGGCATAGCCCGCCGGCGGGCTGGCCGGGTCGAGCGTGCAGCGCACCTCGATCACGCCGGCAGCGTCGCTGAACTGCACATCCAGGCTAACCGCGCTGGTATACCATCCGTTGGCGCCGTTAGGGCTGGCCGGGGTCGGGATAATGCTGACGGCTGGCGGGACCGTGTCCTGCGGACCGGGTGGCGCGGGCGGCAGCTCGTTTGAGCCGTACTCATAGGCGCCGATGTCGCAGCGGCCGATGCCGTCGCCGTTAGCATCGGCAAAGCGGTTGTAGCCGCGCTGGTCGCGGCCGTTTATCTGCATGTCCACGCAGGCGGCCGTGTTGCCCGCCTCAATGGCTGCGCTGCTGCTCCCCAGCGCCATCGTCGCGGTTGGCCCGCCGTTCAATGCCAGCGAGCCGAGGGCGATTCCGTCCGCGGCCCCGACCGTTGCCGCGCCGCACGTGCCATCGTCCGCCAAGTTAGCGATGCTGGCTGCAGCCAGGGCCCCAGCGCAGTTGGCGCCGTTGGCGCCCTTGACCAGGATGGTGTTCTTAAGGGTTGGGGCGCCGCTGGTGGCAAGGTTGGCGCCGGTGGGCGCGCTGTTGCCGGCCAGCGTGCTGCTGAGGATCGCCAGGGTGCCGGTATCCTCAATAGCACCGCCGCTGACGGTCGCGTTGTTGTTGGCCAGGGTGCTGCTGACGAGGGTCAGGGTCCCCTGGTTGGCGATCGCCCCGCCATCCGCGGCGCTGTTGCCGGTGAGGGTGCTGGCCGAGACGGTGGCTGCGCCCAGGTTCAGGATCGCTCCGCCCGCGCCGCCTGGGAGCGCGCCGTTGCGCAGCGTGATCTGGTTCAGGGTCAGCGTCCCGCCGCTACCCACTTGGAACAGGCGGAACGCGGGTGTGCCGGCCGCGCTGCTGCGCTCAATGACCGCGCCGTGTGCGTTGATGGTGACCGGGCTGGTGATCACGGGTAGGCCGTTGGCGCCGTAACTGGCGTCGGTGTTGTCGGCCGCGTTCAGCGTATAGATCGCGCCGGCAGTCAACTCGATGAAGTTCAGCCAGGGATCGGCGTTGGCCGCGTCGATCGCCTCACTCAACGTGCAGTCGCCGACTCCGCAGACGCCGTCGTTGCCACTGCCGCCGGTGACGATCAGCGTGGTGGCAGACTGCGGCAGTTGGGCGATGGCTTCGTGCAGGTTGGGCCGCGGGCCGATATGCTCGCCAGTGTAGCCCAGCTGCGGGCTGCCGGTTTGCACCAGCAGATCGCGAACCTGCCAGGGCGCCAGCGGCGTGCCGTTGCGTTCCCGGGCGATCCCCTGAACCACGGCAGCCGCGGCCGCGACGATGGGCGCGGCGCCGGATGTGCCGCCGAAGCTATTGGTGTACCATTGGCTTTCGTCGAGCCACTCTTCCTCACCATACAGGTCGCCCGTGCCGGTGGTCACGATGGCGCTGCCCCAGGCCTGGAGGTCCACACGGCTGCCGTAAGTGGAGAAGCTCTCGCGCTGCCGATCATAGCCGCTGCTGGGTGGCCGGCCCGCGCCCACCAGGATGGCGCCCGAGTCGCGGGTGGTTCGGTTGAAGCGGGCGCCGCAGGCGCTCTGGTCAAGGTTCACACTGCCGTTGCCCGCGGCTTCAACCACGACCCGGCCGTTCCAGGTGGCCGTTTGGATGGCCTGAAAGACAGCGGGTTCCCACTCGGAAGGCCCCAAGGCGTTAAGATTGCAGACATAGGTCTGCTGTTCGACCAGGATGACATCCCCTGCTTCACCGTTGGCGGCAGCCAGCAGGATGGCGTTGGCCGGGTTCCAGCCAAGGGCGAGGGTATTGGCCGGCGCCAGCCCGATGTTGGCGCCCCAGGCGATCCCGGTGACCCCTTTGCCATTATTGTCGGCAATCATCTCGCCGAGCACGGCCGTGCCGTGGTCCGCAGAGCTAATGAGCGCGGAGTCACCGGGGTTCATCAGCAGCCGGAGATTGCGGATTTTGCTGAGGTCTTCGTGGTTCTGGTTCCAGCCGTACTCGATATCGTAAATGGTGATCCCCGCGCCGTTGCCCCCGGGAATGGTCCACGCATATTCGGCGTCCACCCCACCGGGCGCAGCGTCCAGGTAGCCCTGCTGTCCAGAGAAATCCGGGGTGACCGGCGGCTCCGTGAGCAGCGGCGCCGGCCCGGCGATCTCCACGAAGGGGAGCGCCTGGAACAGCGGGAGCACCTTGTCGGCTTTTGCGGTCTTCACGAGCCTGACTTCATACCACAGGCTCAGGTCAGGCAGGAGCGGCGCCGAGTCGCCTTTTTCTTTCTTCAGCCTTTCATCCCCGATGGCCTTCAGCTCCTTCAGCTTGCTCTTCGGCAGGGTAAAGAGCGGGTCAATCTTCTGGGTGAGGGCCAGGAGATCGGCAGGCAGCAGCGCCGACAGATCACCGGTGGCGCCCTCCACGAGTTTGAGGCGCAGGATGCGATCCGAATAACCGGGAGGGGTGCGCGGCGCTGCGGAAGCAGCCGGCGCGTTGAGCGGCAGCACCCAGGCGATCAGGACGAAGAGGGCCACTGCGCGGAACAGGAATCGTCTAGCCAAGTGAGAAGGGATCTTTCGGGTCATCATGCCTCCTTCCTGCCCGGTGTCGTACCAGACAGGGCAGTGTGCAGCCCAGCCTACTGAAACCGGAAGTAAGCCAGGTGCTGCGTGCCGTCCACGAGCCGCACGATCAGCGCCCGGCAGGCGCCGGCCCAGGCCTTATCGGTCTTCCAGACATAATTGTACCACCCGTTCCCCGGATCGTAACGCAACACGTTTGAGCCAGGCAACTGCGCCGCCTGCAAGGAGCCGATCGGAAGCAGGGTGTCGCAGTCCACCGGCTGTGAGGCCGGATAGTCTGCCGCGATCACAGCCAGCCCCTGGTCGCCCGCCAGACTGAACTTGAGCGGGATAGCGCTGCCCGCCCTGGCAGGGTTGAGGGCCGGGTCCGGGGCCACGGGCGGATAGAAGCCGCCGAAGTCGTAGATCACGCTGTAGGCGCACTCCTTGACCGCCCGGTTGCCAGCCATGTCGTAAGCGGTGAAGGTAAGGATCTGCGTGCCGATGCTCTCCGCTGTCACGACACCGCTCAGCACGTTGGCCGCGGCCTCATCCAGCGCGGAGACGGACGCATCCAGGTCGTCTGGGCCGACGGTGATGGGATGCTCCCCGCTGTGGAGCAGGAAGGATGCCGGCGCGGGGCAGGTGATGACCGGCGTCGTCGCATCAATTTTGAAGCTGACTGAGACCGGTGTGTTCTGATTGCCATACCAGTCCATTGCGGCCGCGTAGAGGGTGTGCGCGGCGTCCGTGGTCACCGGCACATCGCCCATGTAGGGGCAGGCTTCCGCGGGCAGGTCGGTGTAGGCCGTTGGCGGGCTGGCCGGGTCGAGCACACAGCGCACTTCGATCACCCCCGATCCATCGCGGGCCTGCGCAGTTGGGGTGACCGCGCTGCGGTACCAGTCGTTGGCCCCGTCCGGCGTGGTCGGGGTCAAGGTAATGCGGAATTGTGGCGGCGTGGTGTCCGGCGACGGGGGCGGAGGTGAGTATGGCAGCGGGATGGAGCCGTACTCATATGCGCCGATGTCGCACTGCTTGATGGTGTCAGTGTCCGGGCCATCCCAGAAGCGGTCATAGCCGCGTTGGTCGCGGCTGACGATCAGGTTGTCCAGGCAGGCGGTGTTGTCCCCCACATCCACGGCCGCACTGGTGCTCCCCAGCGTCAGGTTCGGGGTCAGGCCGCCGTTCAGGTCCAGCGAAGATCCAAGGGCAATCTCGGCCGTGGTCTTGACCGTTGCCGCGCCGCACGAGGCGTCGTCGGCCATGTTGGCGACGCTGCCGGCCGCCAATGTCGTCGTGCCTGCGCAGTTGGCGCCACTGGCGCCCTTGACCAGGATAGTGTTCTTGTGCGTCGGCGAGCTGAGGGTGTTGATGTTCCCGCCGGTAGGGGCGCTGTTGCCGGCCAGCGTGCTGCCGAGTATCGTCAGCGTGCCATTATTGTTGATGCCGCCGCCGCTCCCGGTTGCGCTGTTGTTGGCGAAGGTGCTGCTGACCACAGTCAGTGTCCCCTGGTTGGCGATCGCACCGCCACTCGCCGCACTGCCGCTGCTGATGGTGCTGCCCCAGACCCTGGTCGTCCCCAGGTTGAGGATGGCCGCGCCCGCAGCCGACGTGTGTTTGCCGTTGCGCAGGACAGCCTGGTTCAACTTCAACGTCCCGCCGCTCCCGACCTGAAACAGACGGAAGTCGGGTGTGCCGGTTGCGCTGCTGCGCTCGATGACCGCGCCGTTGGCATTGATGGCGATCGGACTGGTGATCACGGGCAGGCCATTTGCGCCGTAGGTCGCATCCGTGTTGTCAGCTGTATTCAATGTGATGGTCGTTCCGGCAACGAGCACGATGGTCGAAGCCACGCCATCAATGTTGGCCTCCTCGACGGCCTCGCGCAGGGTGCAGTGCGCATTGGTGCAAGCGTGATCGGTGGTGTTCGCCGTGCTGTTGACGATGTAGGTGGGCGCGGATTGCGGCAGGCTGCTAATGGCTGTTTGCAGGTCGGGCCGCGGGCCGATGTGCTCGCTGATTGTTCCCTGCTGCGGGCTGCCGGTGCGCACCAGCAGGTTGCGCACCTGCCCCGGCGAGAGCGGCTTGCCATTCTGCTGGACT
>DAOUAT010000152.1:0-1982 GCA_034433275.1 Anaerolineae bacterium | reverse complement strand
CTACCGGGCGATCTTGATCCACCGGGCGATCACTGCTGATGTAACAGGCGGTCGTCAGGCTACCTGTCACATCAGCCCGCCCCCCGTCCAACTCACGCTGTTGCTGGCAACTGCGGGCCAGACTCCTGTTGGGTTGCCAGCGCCCGCTTGACCGCCGCGCCATCCACGGACTCAGTCTTTAGCAGTTCCTGCGTCAGGCTTTCGAGCGCCTGCCGGTGCTCCTGCAGCAGAGCCTGGGCGCGCTCGTACTGCTCGCCGATGATGCGCTGCACCTCGTCGTCAATGACCTTCAGGGTCTCTGAGCTGGCCGTGGCGCTGGTGTCGCCGCTGGCCAGGAACTGGTATTGTTGGGCGGCATAGCGCACTGTGCCCAACTTGTCGCTCATGCCGAATTCGGTCACCATGCGGCGGGCCAGCTCGCTCGCCCGCTGGATGTCGTCCGAAGCGCCGGTGCTGATCTCGTTGAACACCACCCGCTCGGCCGCGCGGCCGCCCAGCATCACCGCGATGCGGTCTTCCAGCTCACTGCGCGTCAGCAGGTAGCGGTCCTCAGCAGGCATCTGCATGGTATAGCCCAGGGCGCCCCGGCCGCGCGGCACGATGCTCACCTTGGCCACCGGGTCGCCGTGCGGCGTCAGCTCGGCCACCAGGGCGTGCCCGCTCTCGTGGTAGGCCACCACCGCCCGCTCCTGCTCGTTCATGACGCGCGTCCTTTTCTCCAGCCCGGCTACCACCCGCTCGATGGCGGCCTCGAAGTCCGCCAGAGTGACGGCTGTCGCGTTGCGGCGGGCGGCCAAGAGCGCCGCCTCGTTCATTACGTTGGCCAGGTCGGCCCCGCAGAAGCCAGGGGTCATGCGCGCGGTACGCTCGATGTCGAAGTCAGGCGCCAGCGTGATTTTCTGGCTGTGGATCTTCAAGATCTGAATGCGTCCGGTCAGATCAGGCGCCGACACCGTGACCTGGCGGTCGAAGCGCCCCGCCCGCAAGAGCGCGGGGTCGAGCACCTCGGGCCGGTTGGTGGCGGCCATGATGATCACCGGCTTATCGGTGGCGGTGCTGAATCCGTCAATCTCGGCCAAGAGCTGGTTGAGCGTCTGCTCGCGCTCGTCGTTGCCCCCCATCCGCACGGCCCCGCCGCGTGACTGGCCGATGGCATCAATCTCGTCAATGAAGATGATGGCCGGCGCCACCTTGCGGGCCTGCTCAAACAGGTCTCGCACACGGGCTGCGCCCACGCCGACGAACATCTCAACGAACTCGGAGCCGCCGGTCTCGAAGAACGGCACCTGCGCTTCGCCTGCGGTCGCTTTGGCCAGCAAGGTCTTGCCCGTGCCAGGAGGGCCGACGAGGAGGATGCCCTTCGGGATCCGCCCGCCCAGGCGGGCGAACTGCTCCGGCGTCTTGAGGAATTGGATGATCTCGCGCAGCTCGCCAATCGCCTCGTCCGCGCCGCCGACATCCTTGTATGTGACGCCGACCGTCTCCGGCTTGACCTCGGTGGCCTTGCTCTTGCCGACGCCGAAGATGCCCATCATACCGCCGCCGGCCATGCCACTCTTCGCCATCTGCTGGTAGCCCAGGTACCAGAGCCCACCGATGACCGCCATCGGCAGCAGGTAGCTGAGCAAGATGCCGCCCAGTGGGCTCGGCGGCTCGGCCACTGTGTACTTGACTTTGGCGGCATTCAACTCCTCGATCAACTTCGGATCGCCGCCTGTGGGCAGCGCCACGGTCGTGAACGGCACTTCTGTCGTCGCTGCGGCCGGGTCGGGGTTCTTCATGGCGCCCACGATCCGCTCCTGGCCCAATGTGATGCTGACGATCTGGCCGGAGTTGAGCTTGGCCTTGAAGTCGCTGTACGGGATTTGCGTCTGCTGGACCACCATCGGCGCCAGGATGAACTCCTGGAAGAGCCAGATGCCGATGAACGTAGATACGATGTAGCTGATCACGAAGCCGATTTGCTTCTGGCGCAGCGCTTG
>DAOUAT010000151.1:0-8019 GCA_034433275.1 Anaerolineae bacterium | reverse complement strand
GCGCCGCTGGGACCGCAGGTGGACGCGTTCGAGGCGGAATTCGCCCAGGCGGTCGGCGCACCGCACGCGTTAGCGCTCAGCTCCGGCACGGCCGCGCTGCACCTGGCGCTGCTGCTGGCCGGCATCGGCCCGGGCGACGAGGTGCTGGTCTCCACCCTCACCTTCTCGGCCAGCGCCAACCCGATCGTCTACCTAGGCGGCCGGCCCACCTTCATTGACAGCGAGCGGACCTCGTGGAACATGGACCCCGGCCTGCTGGCCGAAACCCTGGCCGCGCGGGCGCGAGCCGGTCGGCTGCCCAAGGCCGTGATCCCCGTCCACCTCTACGGCCAGAGCGCAGACCTGGATCCGATCCTCGACGCGTGCGGCCGATATGAGATCCGGGTCATCGAGGACGCCGCTGAAGCATTGGGCGCAACGTACCGCGAGCGCGCGCCGGGCACGCTCGGCTGGGCCGGCATCTTCTCCTTCAACGGCAACAAAATCATCACCACCTCCGGCGGTGGCATGTTGGTCTCGGCCGA
This sequence comes from Anaerolineae bacterium, assembly GCA_034433275.1. Taxonomy (GTDB): domain Bacteria; phylum Chloroflexota; class Anaerolineae; order CG2-30-64-16; family CG2-30-64-16; genus DAOUAT01. Next base: position 7,495 of record DAOUAT010000151.1, on the reverse strand, counting down.
CAAAGGGCTGATTGACCACGCGCGCAAACTGGCTACTCAGGCGCGCGACCCAGCGCCGCATTACCAGCACTCGGAGATCGGCTACAACTATCGCATGAGCAACGTTTTGGCTGCCATCGGCCGCGGGCAGTTGCGTGTGCTAGAAGAGCGAGTGCGCCGCAAACGGGAGATTTTCCAGACCTATCGCCAGCTCTTGGGTGACTCGCCAGGCCTCAGTTTCATGCCTGAGGCGCCCTGGGGCCGCGCCACGCGTTGGCTCACCTGTATCACAGTGGATCCCCAGGAATTCGGCGCAACTCGCGAGGACATCCGTCTGGCGTTGGAGGCAGAGGACATCGAATCCCGCCCCCTGTGGAAACCCATGCACCTGCAGCCGGTGTTTCAAGGGTGTGAGGTCATCGGCGGCGCGGTGGCTGAAGGCCTGTTCGAACACGGCCTGTGCTTCCCGTCGGGCACGGCCATGACTGAGGCCGACCTGGCGCGGGTGGCTGGGGTGGTGCGGTCACTGTGGCGACAGGGACATCATCCCCCATCTGCGCTATGACACCGGAGAAATAGTTCACGGTGACCCGAGAATCGTTTCTTGCTCGTGCCAGCCACCACATCCGCAACCGCCACATGGCGCTGTTCGACCTGCTGCTGTTGCCCATGGCCGCGCTCATGGCCTTTGCGCTGCGACTGGATAGCGGCCAGCTTCAGCCCTACATTCGCGCCATGCTGCTCTACGCCCTGGCCGCGCCGCTGATCAAGATTGCGCTCTTCAGCGTCCTAGGCATCTACAGCCGCTTTTGGCGTTACGCCAGCATTGATGAGATGGTGTTGTTGGCCGGCGCAGCCATGCTGGGCGGGTTGGCTCAGGGCGCGCTGTTCCTGGGCGGCAAGGCGTTGTTGCCCGACCTGGCGCCGGCTATCCCCCGTTCCATCCCCCTGATTGACATCCTGGTCACCGGCATCGTGATCGCAACCCCGCGCTTCGCGGTGCGCATGTGGGGGCAAAGCAGCCAGCGCACGGTCAAGGCCCGCGGGGCGCCGGACCTGGCCGAGCACGTGCTGATCGCCGGTGCGGGCGAGGCCGGCCTGCTCGTGCTGCGTGAGCTGCAAGCCAATCCTCAGGCCGGCCTGGCGCCTGTCGGATTCATAGATGACGACCCGAACAAACACGGCGCCCTGATCCACCGCGTGCGCGTGCTGGGTGACCGTGAGCTGATCCCCGAGCTGGTGCGCCGACACCACATCGAGCAGGTGATCATCGCCATGCCCAGCGCGCCGGGCGCGGCCATCCGCGATATCGTTCAGATTTGCGAGATGGCCGGCGTGCGGCCGCGCATCATCCCCGGCATGTACGAGCTGATCTCCGGCCATGTGAGTCTAAAACAAATCCGCGATGTGCAGATCGAGGACCTGCTGCGCCGCGAGCCAGTGCGCACCGACACCGCGCAAGTGGGCAGGCTGGTCTACGGGAAGCGGGTGCTGGTCACCGGCGCGGGCGGCTCCATCGGCGCGGAGCTGTGCCGCCAGATCCTCCGCTGCGCGCCCGCCAGTTTGATCCTGCTGGGACACGGCGAAAACTCGATCTTCGAGATTTTTAGCGAATTGCAGGCAGGTGACAGGAATCAGGAGTCAGGGGACAGGAGTCAGGGGACAGGGGGCAGGAGACAGGAGAATCCGCAATCGGAAATCACGAACCGCAAACCGCAGATCTCGCCCGTCATCGCTGATGTCCGCTTCCCCGAGCGCCTGGCGGCCGTATTCCACCAGCACCAGCCCCAGATCGTATTCCACGCGGCCGCGCACAAACACGTGCCGCTGATGGAAGACAATGTCGAGGACGCAGTGACCAACAACGTGTTCGGCACCCAACACCTGGTGGCGGCCAGCATCGCCGCAGGAGTGGAACATTTCGTGTTGATCTCCACCGATAAGGCCGTGAACCCGACCAGCATCATGGGCGCCACCAAGCGCGTAGCCGAGCTCATCGTACAGGACGCGGCCCAGCGCACCGGCCGGCCCTACGTGGCGGTGCGCTTTGGCAACGTGCTGGGCAGCCGCGGCAGCGTCGTGCCCTTCTTCCAGAAGCAAATCGCGGCCGGCGGACCGGTCACGGTGACGCACCCGGAGATGCGCCGTTATTTTATGACCATCCCCGAGGCCGTGCAGCTCGTGCTCCAGGCCGCGGCGTTGGGACACGGCGGCGAGGTGTTCGTGTTGGACATGGGCGAGCCGGTGCGCATCGCAGATCTGGCCAGCGACTTGATCCGCCTCTCGGGCTTGGAATCGGGCCGCGACATCGAGATCCGCTACACGGGCCTGCGGCCCGGTGAGAAGCTCTACGAGGAACTGTTTGATCCCGCGGAGGCGCACGAGCGCACCGAGCACGACAAGATCTTTGTGTCGGTCAACGACCGCGCCCCTGACGGGAAAGCCGCGCTGGCCGGAGCGGCCCTGACCGCCGCGTTGAATGACCTGCACGCGGCCGCCGTGCGCGGAGATGACACTGCCGTGCGACGTTTCTTAGCCGTGCTGGCTGGGAGTCCCCTGGTGGCCGGGCCGGTAGGGGGCTGGACAACGGAGGCTGCTTGAAGGGTTTCGTCGCGAAGAAACGGACGAGATGGCAGCCGGTGGCCTGGGAGCCGCCGGCCGCGGACATGTTCCTGCGGGCGCTGGTGGCGGGCGACGGCCCCGCGCTACGCCGCTGGGCGACCGCCGCGCCCGATCTCACCTGGGGTGAATGGCTGCACGGCCAGGGGCTGGCGGCCTACGCGTTTCATCAACTACGCGCAGCCGGCGTCCTGGCGGACCTGCCCCCTGCGCTCCACGCCGCGCTGCGCGGCCACTACTACACCGCCGTAGGGGATGCCGAGCTCCTCACGCGCGAGCTGGCTGCGGTGTTGGATATTTTGGCCGCGGCCGGGGTGACGCCGATCATTTTCAAGGGCGCGGCGCTGGCCTTCACAGCATACCCCGACCCGGTATGCCGCCCCATGGGCGATCTCGACCTGTGGCTGACCGATGAGGCTATGCCGCGCGGTCAGGCCGCGTTGGGGGCAGCGGGCTACCGTCAGCAGACTAAGGCGGTCCGGCCGTTAGCATTGCAGGCTCAGCGCCAGGGCGAGATCCAGTTGGTCGGCGGCCAGCCAGATCGAGGATTGGTGGAGTTGCACTGGGGTGTCTTCGCTGGTGAGTGGCTGAGCCGCGTCGCCACGGTGGACAGCGCTGGTTTGCGCTGTCGCGCCATCCCCGTCACCCTGGCCCGCCGGCCCGCGTGGACGCTGGCGCCCGAAGATGGGATCATCCAACTCGCTGTACACCTGGCGGTCAACCACCAGATGGCCTATCCCGGCGTGCGCGGATTGTTGGATGTGGTGCTGCTGGCCGCCAGCACGGCCGCGGACTGGTGCGCCGTGGCTGAGCGAGCGACCGCCTGGCGTGTAGCCATCCCCACCTGGTTGGTCCTGTCGTTGGCCGCCGAGTTGCTCGGCCTATCGGGGGCTGAAGCCGCGATCACGCGGCTGCGCCCCGGCGCAGTCCGGCGTTGGCTGCTGGCGCGCTTCACCGGCCCGGTCGCGGTGCTGAGCGGTCGTGACATCACTCACAGCCCCCTGCGGCTCCTCTACCAGCTTGTCCTGGTTGACCGGCCGGCCGACGCCGTGCGCCTGGCCTGGCGGGCACTCTGGCCCGAGCGCGATTGGCTGGTTGCGCGCTATGGTTCGACCGGCCTTGGCGTGCGGGTGCGCCATTTGCTCAGCACGGCGCGCGGCCGCGTGTGATGCCGGTCGCGAGACAAAAGATCTTTGAAAATTCGTCCGCAGCGTTGTAAGGAAACATCCCCCTCCCCCCCTCTACCACACAGGAAGAGCGGCAGGGGGAGCCCTCTCTTCCTGACTCACCACTGCGGGGCCGTTGTCCATCCGGGCGGCGGCCTCGCGCGTTTAAAGGGCCTGAGGCATGATGCACATATTCCGAGCTTGGGGTCGTTCACCCTGGTTTCTGCTGATTCCGGCTGTGCTGGCCGCCCCGCCCCTCCTGTTCAGCACGTTCGTGCCGCGTTGGGCGCCGGTCGCCGTGGTCGGCCTCCTGGCCGCGGTTGCCTTGCTCCGCTGCCTGGCGGTTGGCCGCTTGCTGGGCCACACCCCGGCCGACTTGCCACTGGTGTTGATCCTCCTGACGCTGCCGGTCGGCCTGTGGGCGGCGGCCGATCATGCTGCCACGTTGTCCCGCGTCTACGCGTTCGTGGCCAATCTGGCGCTCTTTTGGGCGGTCGCTGCCCTCTCCAAGACGAGTTCACTTCGCTGGAGTGGTTGGGGCCTGCTGTTCGTCGGATTGACATTGGCGGGCGTGTTCTTACTGGGAACACGTTTCAGCGTGGCGAAACTGCCATTCCTGAACCGCGATATCTACACCCTGCTGCCTGGTGGCCTAAAACCCTTCTGGAATGAAACTGGGTTCAATGCGAACCTGGCGGGCGGTGTCCTGGCGCTTTTCTGGCCACCGGCGATTATGTTACTCATCGCGGGCGAGAGCCGATTACAGCGCCTGGCAGCGTTGGTGATCGCCGCCATCCTGTCTGCCATGCTCGTGCTGACGCAATCTCGTGGTGCGCTGATCGCAGTGGCCCTGGTTTTGCCTGTCATGACGATAGTGTATGATCGACGTTGGTTGTGGGGGTGGGGGAGCCTCACCTTAGCCGGCGCGACTTACCTCCTCCTGCATCGTGGGGGAGTCTCGGTGGAAACGCTGCTCGGCCAGGATAGCATGTTGGGCGTATCGAGCCTGCAAGGCCGCGTCGAGTTGTGGAGCCGGGCGCTGTACATGATCCAGGACTTCTCGTTCACCGGGGTGGGCCTGGGTATGTTTGAGCCTGTGGTCAAGCTGCTGTACCCGACCTTCTTGATCGGCCCCGACGCGCCCTTCAACCACGCGCACAACATCTATCTACAGACGGCGGCTGAGATGGGCATCCCGGGGCTGATCGGACACCTGGCGCTGTATGGAATCTTGGGGGCTCTGCTCGTGCGCCGCAGCAAGGGACATGGCGGCGAGCGCTACCGTGTCCTGACGATTGGCCTGCTCGGTTCTTTGCTGGTGTATCTGACGCACGGCCTCACCGATGCCGTCTCATTTTATCTGCGTACAGCGTTCATCGTCTGGAGCTTGTTCGGCCTTATGGTTGCAGTCGCGACCGCCGAGACGCCGGACGGTGGGCAGCCACGACAGGCCGGTGACGGTGGCCCCTGAAAAGATAGCGGTTCCACCAGTGTCCGCTCAGGCACGGCGGCGGGACATAGCACCCGTCACGGCGACCATCCTCTTGGCCGCGATCCTGCCGCTGCCGCTGCTGGCCCAGTCGCTCTGGCTCGACGAGGCCAGCAGCGTTTGGTTCGCGCGCCTGCCCCTGGCTGATCTGCTGCTGCGGCTGTGTGACCCCCATCCGCCCGGCTACTACCTGCTGCTGAAGGGCTGGCTGGCGCTGGGCGAGGCGGAGCCCTGGCTGCGCCTGCTATCGGTGTTTGCCTCGGTGCTGGCGGTGGTGCTCACGGCGCGCGCCGGGCGCCGCATGTTGAGCCCGCGCGCCGGCCTGTTGGCCGCCCTGTTGTTGGCCACCTTCCCTCTCCAATGCTGGTACGCGGCCGAGGTGCGCATGTACGCGCTGGCCCAGGCGCTGGGCGTGGCGCTGCTGCTGCCGGCATGGCAACTTATGTCAACTGATGTACGGGACGCGAGGCTCCGCTGGCGGTGGACGGCGGCCGGCTTCTGGATGCTGGCTGTAGCTGCCCTCTCTGTGGACGTAAGCGCGTTGCTGCCGTATGCTGCGCTCCAGCTCGTGTGGCTGGCCAGCGACCGGCCGCACGCCGGTCGCTGGCTGCGCCTGCAAGCCGCGGTCATCGTCCCCATTGCCATCTGGTGGCTGGTTCAAGGGGTCGGGGCAGACACCTACCACGCGATCTTCGTGGCCGTGCAGGCCCGACGGCTCGGGGTGGCGCTCGATCCTGGCTCGGCAGGGCTGCTGCTGCGGGCTGCGGCCATCGCCGCGGGGCTGCTGGCCGTGGCGCTGGCCTGGCAGTTGGCCGCGGCGCAGGGGCGCGCACGACGCCTCGCGGGCCGGCCGCTGGTTGCCTACCTGCTGCTGACCGCCTGGCTGCTGTTGCTGGCTTTCAGCGCGTTACCCCGGCTCTTCACGGTGAAGCGGCTGCTGGTGGTGATCTTGCCCTACCTGGCGCTGCTGCTGGCCCATCGGTTGGCGCAACGCCGCCCGCGCCTGGCATGGGGCACGGCCGCGCTGGGCCTGGCGGTGACTTTGTGGATGCTCGCCACCTTCCAGCGCGAGCCGTGGCGCCAGGTCATTGCCTCGATTACGGAGGCCGGCGCCTCGGAGACCAGCGTCGCCTGGGTTGACGACCTGGTCGTGCCGGCGTTTGACTATTACGTCCGGCGCCGGCCCCCAGGACATACGGCCATCACCTGGGCGCCATTGCTGGGCACGGCCCTACCTGCCTTGCCTGCTCCAGCACCGCCGCCGGGCGGCGACCTGTGGCTGGTGTCAGCAGAGAGCCTCTACCGGAATCTGCAGACTTTCTTGCCTGCGGCGTTCTACCAGGACTACCAACTCGTGGCCGAGCAGCACGTCCCCGGCATCGGCGTGTGGCGTTACCGGCGGCTGGTTGAGCCGCTTGCACAGCCCCCGCCTCGGCTGGCGCCATCCCTCGAGGCAACCTGGGGCTTGCGCCTACCTTCGCCACTGGCGGTCTGCCGCTGACGCAGGCGCGGTCTCAGGCATGAAGGTTTCAACGACTTGACAGAGCAAGTGTACGTAGGTGTTGAAACAGGAAGCCAGGGTTTTCGCGGCCGGCGTCGCTAAAAAACAAATTTCGAAAATTCCCCGTCCGGTCTGTAAGGAATCGGGCCCCTGCTGCCCTCTAGCACCTAGGAAGAGGGATCAGGGGGAGATCTCTTTTCCTGGAGTACCCCGGCAGGGCCGTCGTCCATCTCACATGGGCGGCGGCCCTGTGCATTTAACTTGCGGTCAGGCTATCTCCCCACCCGCAGCGCAGCCAGCGCGCTCTCGATGCTGACCGCGGGGCTGACGTTGTACTGCACGTCCGCGATGGCGCCCGCTTCGTCCACCACAAAGTGCGAGCGGACGATGCCGAAGTACTTCTTGCCGTACATGCTCTTCTCGCCCCACACGCCGTACAACTCGGCCACCTTGTGCTCCTCGTCGGCCAGCAGGCGGAACGGCAGGTCGAACTTGGTGCGGAATTTGACGTGGCTCTTCACGCCGTCCGGGCTGATGCCGAACACTACCGCGTTGCGCTCATTGATCTCCACGTAGTTATCACGGAAACCGCACGCCTGGGTGGTGCAGCCAGGGGTGTCATCCTTCGGGTAGAAGTATAGCACCACGCGCTGCCCGCGCAGGTCGCTCAAGCGCACGGGGGCGCCATCATCGGCCAACAGCTCGAAATCGGGCGCCGGGCTGCCCACGGCCGGCACGTGC
>DAOUAT010000150.1:0-6466 GCA_034433275.1 Anaerolineae bacterium | reverse complement strand
GGCCTGGCAGGGCTGCTGTGCTGAGTCGGGTCGCTGTCTACCCCAAGCACGTGCGGCCATCCCTGCAGGCCAGGGAGGGCTTCTTCGACTTGGAGCACTTGGACAGTGACGCTGGGTTCATGGTTGTCTCGTTTGCCTCACGATGGCGGGCATTATAACCGCCTCTGCGCATTTGTCAAATCGCAGAACTGCCGATCGGCGTGCGCAAATAGCGCCGGGTGTTGATGGTGAAAACCCCGGCGGCCCAGCCGAGCATCAGCCCCAACAGCGCGGCCGTGCCGATGGTGAACGGCTCCACCCACGAGAAGGTGCGCCGCCACTGCCACAAGCTGCCATCGCGCAGCAGGATCACCTTGCTGTAGGTGCGAGCCTCCGCGCACTGGCCGGCCTCCACCGCGTCCACGATCTCGCCCGGCGCGGGCGGCGTCTGGGGGAAGGGCGGGGGGCACGTCAGCCATTTGGGGTGTACGTTGTTGATCGGCAGCTCGGCCGGCGTGATCGGCTGGCAGGCGTCGCGCCACGAGCTGCCGCTGCAGAAGTACAGGTTGCCCGCCTGCGTTTTGACATAAGGCATCATAACCCGGTTCACGGCCACGATCTCGGTCGCGGTCTCGTTCGCGGGGGAGACGACCCTGATCCATCGGTGCGTGCGGCCGTGGTGCCAGCCCATCGCCAGCGCGGCCAACGCGCCCGCGGCGAGCGCGATGAGGAGCAGGGTGAGTTTTTCGCGGCGGGTGTAGGGGGTAGTTTGGTTCATATGGTGATGTGGTCACCTCGCTGGCTGCAAACAACAAAACCATCAAGCTCGAAAATCTGAATGAGGGTTTGATAGAGGATGGGGACGATCTTAGGCAAAGGAAAGCTCCAGCCGTTTCGTGCCTAATGATTGGGGTGGTAGCCATTTGCGGACAAGTGGCTTGCGCCCACGCGGCTCAACAGGACGGTAACCGGCCTCATCCAGAATCATCTCGAGAGTACCCGTGCGCTGGCACTCTTCCAAGAAAAGCGAGACAGCCTCGTGCAGACTGGCAACCGCCTCCTCCGGTGTGTCGCCAAAGCTGGAGACGTTGAATTCAGGGCAAACAGCGACCACGACATCATCTTCTTTAGACAATCGGCAAGTAAAGCGAACGCTCTTCAATGTGATCGTCCCTTCTGTTGACGTTGCAGAATGCATTTTAGCATACGTGACGCAGTAGAACAACAGCTAAGAGCACCTCCCTCATGGTTTTGACATAAGGCTTCACGGCGCGGTTCACGCGCTGGAGGAGATGCAAGAAGATGGCGATGTCATAGGGAATCGCCGGCAGCTTCCGCGTCCGGTCGGCTTGCTTCTTCCGCTGTCATGGACGATTGGGCCGCGTCTGCTTCGTAGAAAGCCTGACCCTCATGAAGCGCCAGCCGAGCCGATTGCTGCGAGCGATATAGGAATTCCTGGCTGTCGTGGGCATCTGGCAACGCCGGTCGGCCAGCAACGGCAAGCTCGAACTGTCGCGCAACTTCTTCGAGCCTGCGCACCAAGGGATCGAAAAGACCGGCGGGAGGAGGCGAACCAGCGCCGCGGGACGCCGTCGCGCGACCTACCGCCTGCGCCAAGACCGTGTTGATGAACTGATTGAGGCTGGCCCCCTCGCTTTCCGCGGTTGCCACCAATTCGCGGTGCAGCGCGCGCGGGACCCGCACCACGAACTTGCCGCTGAACTCCTCGTCTGGCCGCGGCTCAGGGATCGGGTCGCCGTATTCCAGTGCCACCGCCAGCCACCCCTGCATGGCGTCCCGGATCATGACCAGGGCTTCTTCGGCGGTCTCTGCCTGGCTCATGCAGCCGGGAAGTTCTTTGACGCGCACAAACCAACCCTCGCCCGGCGTGTTGCGGAGTTCAATGGTATAGGGTAAAACCAGATAGTCTGCGACCGTTTTCGCCATCCTCTGCTCTCTCCCGGCGCACAGAATCTTGCGCCCTGGTTGCTGGCTTCAACGTTCAGCCGTCAACTCATCAACGATCTGCAGCACCTCTCGCACCGCCTCGCTATGCACGTGCGCGCCATGACGGGTCACTGTGATCGGCGGGCTGCCTGGCCTGCGGTAGATGTGATGGCTGCCGCTGATGCGGACCAACTCAAAACCGAACACACGCAACACCCGATCCAACTCATCGAGCGTGACTCCCTTCGGGCGCTGGCGCAGCCGCTCGATCAGTTTGTCGCGTTGGGTCATGTCACTAATTCTCTTTGATGATACTGTATTTAGTACTAAATGTCAAAATGATGCAGTCCGCTTTTGGAGCACCTACGCCGTGGTTTCCATTGTCGCCATGTTCGGCAGGAAATCTGAATGAGGGGTTGCTAGTGATGGGAAAGATCTGGGCCTTCGTGCAGGCTGGCGGGCGCTTCCCCACGGTGTATCGCCAAAGCTGGAGACGTTGAGTTCAGGGCAAACGGCGACCACGAGATCGTCTTCCTGGGATAATTGGCAGGTGTAGCGAATGCTGTCCAACATCGCCATCCCCTCTCCGGGAGCAAAAGACCGGGGAGACACTGCAATACGCCCAGAGTCGCTGGATGACTGTTCTCACCTGGTTCCAGTCAGACGCTGTGTGAATCGTAGACCGCATCGGACTCGGCATAACCGGCGAAGAACTGCTCGATGCCTACTCGCTGCCAAGCAGCGTCAGCATTCCCGTTGTGTGGTCGCTTATCCCACATCCCCTGCCGCGCCTCATCTATGTCGTCGGCCGTGATAGTGACACCCAGATCAGCGCACAGGCCGAGCAGGCTTTCGCGCGGGGCATGGGCGGCGCGCTTCTGGCCCAGAAACTCGGCAAATTCCAGGAGGGTTCGGCGTTCAGCAGGAGGCAGGGTGCGCCATCGCTGCAAGAGAGATTGTTCGCTGACAGTAACAGTCATATGAACACCTTTCATCGTCAGATGGCTTGACTGGTGAATACAGGCGGGGGCGGATGGGAGTCGAACCCACCTTGGACGCTTCCTAGGCGCCCACCACCGGTTTTGAAGACCGGGGCCGCCACCGGACGACAACCACCCCCATCGGCGATGATACACGATTTCGGCCTGACGGTCAAAACCGGTTGAACTCAGCGCGTGATCGTGGTAGAATCAAATCCGCAATCGGCAATTCGCAATCCGCAATCAGGAGCCATCCCATGTCCCATCCCGCCATCCTCTGGGAGCGCCTCGGGCCCGACGACCCGCGGGTCCGCTGCAACCTGTGCGCGCACCACTGCGTCATCGCGCCGGGCAAGCTGGGGGTCTGCTGCGTGCGGCAGAACGTGGACGGCGCGCTGGTGACGCTGGTCTACGGTCGGACCATCTCGCAGCACGTGGATCCCATCGAGAAGAAGCCGCTGTTCCACTTCCAGCCGGGCAGCCAGGCCTTCTCCATCGCCACGGTCGGGTGTAACTTCCAGTGCGCGTTCTGCCAGAACTGGGAGATCTCGCAGCTGCCGCGGGAGCAGGGCGCGATCGCGGGCAGCCCGGCGGCGCCAGCGCAGATCGCCCGCGCCGCGCAGCGGGCCGGGTGCGCCTCAGTGGCCTACACCTATACGGAGCCGACCATTTACGCTGAGTACGCGCTGGATTGCGCGCGGGAGGCGCAAAAACTGGGCCTGCGCAATGTGTTCGTCAGCAACGGTTACATGACGCCGGGGCTGCTGGACCTGATGGCCGGGCTGATTGATGGCATCAACGTGGACTTGAAGGCGGGGCGAGGCGAGTTCTACCGCAAGATCTCCGGCGCGGGGTTGCAGGCCGTGCTGGACAACCTGGCCCGCATCCGCAACCTGGGCATCTGGCAGGAGGTCACGACGCTGGTGATCCCCGGCCTGAACGACTCGGACGAGGAGCTGCGCTGGGTCGCCCGCTACCTGTTCGACCAGGTGGGGCCGGACGCACCGTGGCACATCAGCCGCTTTCACCCGCAGTACAAGATGAGCGACGCGTCCCCGACCCCGGCCCGCACCCTGGAGCGCGCCTGGCAGATCGGCCGGGACGTGGGGCTGCGCTACGTCTACGTGGGCAACCTGCCCGGCCATCGCGCCGAGAGCACGTTCTGCCCCGGCTGCGGCAAGCTGGTCATCGAGCGCAGCGGCTACTGGCTGGGCCGGCGCAACCTGGTGGACGGCAAGTGCGCGGGGTGCGGGACGGTGATCGCGGGGGTGGAAATGTAGGAGTGCGGAATGTGGGATGTTGAATGTGGAATGTGGAATGTTGAATGTGGAATGTGGCAGCTGGAGTCGAGGCTTTAGCCGGTTTGTCGCATTGCGGGAGCAACCGGCTAAAGCCTCGATTCCGGAGATCTCGCATTAGCCTGCCAGGGCGCTGATTTGGCCGGCCAACTCGAAGTCCTTGTCCGTCAGGCCGCCGGCGTCGTGGGTCGAGAGGGTGAAAGTCACGCGGCGATATTGGATCAGGATGTCGGGGTGGTGGCCGGCCCGTTCGGCCAGGTGGCCGACGGCCGCGGCGAAGGTGAGCGCCGCGGTGAAGCTGGGCAGGGTGAAGGTGCGCCGGAGCTCGGCGCCGGTGCGCTCCCAGCCGGGGATGGCGGCCAACGCCGTTTCGATTGCCTCAGGTGTCAGTAACTTGCTCATCGTGCGTTCCTCCGGTAAGATGCGATAGTATTGTGCAATTCTGTCATGCTGAGCGGGTCGGTAAGTCAAGGTTCATTGCGGTAACCGACCAGCGAAGCATCTTGTAGCCGATTATGACCGACCCTTCTCCCATGAGCCGTAACCCAGGCTCCATACCCGAAGACAGTCCCGCGGCGCTGGCGTCCCCAGGCGTGACGACGGCCGTGGGGCCGCGGGCGCGCACCGTGCCGGGGGCGGGTTGGGCCGTGCTGGCGTGGGTGCTGGCGGCCGTGGCGTTGATCGCGGCCGCGGGGTGGGCGCTGGCCTTCGCCGCTGGCGCTGGCGTGCCGGTGACAGTGGCCGTGGACGGTTACTCCGAGGGCGTGCGCACCACGCGCGGGGATGTGGCGGGCGTGTTGGCGGACCTGGGGCTGGACCTGCGGCCGGCTGACCGCTTATCTCCGCCGGCCGACACGGCCATCACGCCGGGCCTGGCAGTCGTCATTCAGCGGGCGCGACCAGCGCTGGTGAACGCTGATGGCGTGCTGCGCGAAGTACACGCCCAGGCAGCCACGGTCGCCGACGTGCTGGCGGCCGCGGGGGTGCGGCTGGCGCCCGAAGACGAAGTGCTGTTGGACGGCCTGCCGGTCGCGCACGGTGCGCCGCTACCACCAATTACCCGTGACGACGCGCCGGCACGCTACGCGCGCGGCCGCGCGTGGGAAGGCCGTGATCCCGTGGCCGTGCGGATCAGCGTGCGTCGCGCGGTGCCCATCAGCGTGGACGATGGCAGCGTCCCCTACACCATCTTCACCACCGCCGAGACCGTGGGTGAGGCGCTGCTGCGCGAACAGGTGACCGTCTACCTGGGCGATCGCGTGCAGCCGGGCCTGGGCAGCCGGGTCAGCGCGGGGCTGCGCGTGCGCATCGAGCGCTCCACCTCGGTGATCGTGACCGCGGACGGCCGCACCACGCAAACGCGTACGCGCGGGGACACCGTAGGCGCCACCTTGATGGAGCTGGGCATCCTGGTGGCCGGCAGCGACCGGGTCACGCCCGCGCTGCACGAGCAGATCACCGAGCGGCTGGAAATCCGTGTGACGCGCATCGCTGAGTTGACCCTGATCGAGCGCCAGCCCATCCCTTACGAGTCCATCATGGTACACGACGACAACCTGGAGCTGGATGTGCAACGTCTGGCCCAGGCCGGCCAGGACGGCGAGTTCCGCCGCCGCTGGAAGGTGGTCTACGCGGATGGCGTCGAGACCTCCCGGGTCTTGCTCGACGAATGGGTGGCGGCCGAGCCGGTGAGGCGCATGGTGGCCTATGGCCGGAAGATCGTGCTGCGCACGTTGCAAACGGACGAAGGCGAGTTCACCTACTGGCGCAAGATCCGCATGTACGCTAATTCCTACTCACCCGCGCGCGCCGGCACGCCGGCGACCGCGGCCTGGTATGGGCGAACACGGATCGGGCTTACCCTGGTCAAAGGCATCGTCGCCGTGGATCCCCGGGTGATCCCCTTGCGCTCCTACGTCTACGTGCCCAGCTACGGCAAGGCCATCGCTGGCGACACCGGGGGCGGCATCAGGGGCAAATGGATAGACATGGGCTATTCCGATCACGACTACGTCTCGTGGCACTGGTGGACCGATGTCTACCTGCTCGCCCCTGCGCCGCCGGCCAGCCAGATCTTGTGGGTCCTGCCCAACTACCCCCCACCTGGCTGGCCGCGCAACCGCAACCTCGGGCCCGCGTGGTAATCGGCCCCGTGAAGGTCTGGCAGGCAATCTGACACGATGCCAGATCGTAGCCCTTCGAGACAGTATATCTTACCAGCATTCTTTGGAGTCGTACCGGTTGGTGCTATAATTGGCTCTA
>DAOUAT010000149.1:0-5385 GCA_034433275.1 Anaerolineae bacterium | reverse complement strand
GGCGCCGGCCGGGTGGCCGTCGGCGCCGACGTGGGCGGCGCAGGCGTGACCGCCTGGGCAATCGGTTGCGCAGGCGGTGGGGAAGCCAGGGCCTTGTTCAGGCGCCCGAACTGCTGTGAAAGGCGAGGGCCAATCAAGATCATGGCTACGATCACGACAACGGCGGTCACCACCATGGTGACCAGGAGTGCGGCCAGGCCAAAGCGTCTTTCGCCCATAGGACTCCGCTCCTTCGCGCAGTGGTGGCAGGGACGATGGCTGCATTATACCACAAGGGTGAGAGATCGGCTTTGCAAGGAGGGCGCCGACGAGGTGCGGCAGTTGGGAGACGACGGCCGACGGTGGACCGACAGCCAGTTCCGGTGACAGAAGGCGTGCGAGCTGTTGTGGGTGGCCGGTGCGTTCGGCCCACGCGTCGAAGATGGCCTCCAGCCAGGTCGCGTTGGGGACTGGGGCGAAGTAGCGGTTGTTGTCGGCGTGTTTGTTGATGTGGCCTGGTGTTGTCAGGGCGCACGCGCTCTGCTATACTTCCGAGCCTAACTTCCAGGTGAGGCTTGGTGGCTTGTCGAGATCACTTTCAAAGACCTGGGAACCTTCCGCGGTTTCGACACGCCGCGCCAGTCGCCTGTTCGAGCGCTCGAACAGGCCATGCCATACCGGTATGACCAAAGTCCAGTACACCAACAAGGAGCCTGGCGATGGCCGTCGCGGTGGTGCCCGAGGGCCTGCCCGCGGTGGTCACGATCGCCCTGGCGCTGGGCGCCCAACGTATGCTCAGGCGCCGCGCGCTCATCCGCAAGCTCCCGGCCGTGGAGACGCTCGGCTCGGTCACCGTCATCTGTTCGGACAAGACCGGCACGCTGACCGAGAACCGCATGACGGTCGTCGTGCTCGATGTGGCCGAGCAGCGGGCCACCATGGAGGAGGTGATGCGCCGCCGCCAGCCCGCCTTGCGCGTCGCAGATCCGCCCGAGGCGCCGATCTCCGCGACCCAGGCGCTGGTGTTGGACGGCGGCGCGTTGTGCAACGACGCGGCTATTCGGGAGGACAAAAATGCTGCGGGCGACTTCTCCACTGTGGGCGATCCCACCGAGGCCGCGCTCGTGGTGGCTTCTGCCCGCTACGGGCTGTGGAAGGGCGACCTTGACAAAACGTTCCCGCGCCTGGCCGAGGTCCCCTTCACCTCCGAACGTAAGCTGATGACCACGGTACACAAGGTGCCGATCTATACCGACAGCCTGGTGGTGAACCCCTACATCCGCCAGATGCTGGAGGCCGATGCGACGCCGTATCTTGTGGTGACGAAGGGCGCGGTGGACCAGCTCCTGGAGATCAGCGACCGCGTGTGGGCCAACAACCGGGCCAGGTCAGTGCAGGGTTGTTCCACAGGCACAGCGCGGCCAGCCTTGCTCCCTGGTAGCGGATCACATCATAGAAGCTCGCCAGGTTCTCCACGCAGACCACGCGTGTCACGGCTGCGGCCTCCATTTCGGCGTGCTGCACGCCCGCGATTAGCTTTGCCGGCACGCCCATGGTCGCACAAAAGCCGTCCAATGATCCCACTTGGACGGCCGCGGTCCCCAGCCGCCAGGGGCCAGAGAGATATCGGGTCGGGGGTCAATCGCAACTCACAGCGCTCCCTCCGAGCGCTTACGCTTGGCAGGGAGCAGGGTGCGCTCGCCTGGGAGCTGCGCGCGACGTTGAGTATCGTGCGCCTGCGGGAAAGCCAAGGGGCGGGCCACGGGTCTGAATGGGCGGGGGCGCGGGCGTGCCTGACTGAGGTGGTCGCGCGGTTCACGGAGGGGTTTGACTTCCCCGACCTGCAGGAAGCCGCGGCGCTGATCGAAGGCGCTTGAAGTGAAAAGGGTGCATTCAAAGTTAGTTCGCGAGCATCCTGAGCGGAGCCTCGTAGCAGTTCGCGAGGCGTAGTCGAAGGATGCGGCCTTGCCTGAAAGCCGCTGCGCACCCTTCGACTGCGTGACGAAACAGCCGCCACTCCGCTCAGGGTGCTTCGCTCGCGCAGGTCATAACTAACTTTGAATACACCCAAGTGAAAAGATAAGCCAGCAGTACTGCGCGGCCAGGCCGGAGCTGCGGACGGGCGTGCTGGCGTGCCTGGCCGCGTCGCCAGCGGTGGGTGGACGAACGACCGTCGGCGCTTACAGCGGCAGCGCAAGCTGTTGCTGGGGCTGGTAAGGCGCCACGCGGCGGGCCAGGCCGGTGCGGCTGGCCAGGTCGTTGAAGGTGGCCTCCAGCCGGGCCGCATTGGGGATGGGTGCGAAATAGCGGTTACCGTAGGCGCGCTCGTAGCGCTGGCGCAGGCCGGGGAAGTCGCGATCAAGCTGGCCGTAGAAGTGAGCGCGCTGCCGGTCGCGCAGGGTGACGCCGAACGCGGGCACTACGTGCGTCGCGCCCAGGTCGTGGGCCTGGGTGACGATGGCCGTCAGGTTGGCGACGCTGTCTTCGAGGAAGGGCAGGATCGGCATCAGCATGACGCCGGTGCGGAATCCTTGCGCGGCCAGGGCCGCCAGCGCCCGGAAACGAGCCGACGGGGGCGGCGCGCCCGGCTCCAGTTTGCGCGCCAGGTCGTCATCGGCCGTGGTGATGGTGAAGCTGATCACCGCGCCGGTTTCGTCGGTGGCGGCCCGGATCGCCCCTAGCAGATCCACGTCGCGCAGCACCAGGTCGCTCTTGGTGAGAATGTGGACGGGGAAGCCGAACTCGGCCAGGATGGCCAGCGCGCCGCGGGTCAGGCGCACCTCCCGTTCCAAGGGCATATAGGGGTCGTTCATCGAGCCGGTGCCAACATACCCCTTGACCCGTTTGCGCGGCAGCTCGCGGCGCAGCAGCGCCAGCGCGTTGGCCTTCACCAGCACCTCGCCGTCGAAGTCCTCGATGCCGTAGCACTCGCTGCGCGAATCGCAATAGATGCAGCGGTGCTGGCAGCCGCGGTAGAGGTTCATGGTGTATTTGATCCCGAACCAGGGGTCGGGTGTTTTGCTGGCCGACAGCAGCGTCTTGGCCTGGATCTCGCGGACGTTCAATCCTGGCTCTCCAGTTTCATGCCCACCGGGCAGTGGTCACTCCCGCGCACCTCGGGCAGGATGAACGCATCGGCCACGCGCGGCAGCACCTCGGCTGCGACGAAGAAGGAGTCAATGCGCCAGCCGATGTTCCGCTCGCGCGCGCCGCCCCATTGCAGCCACCAGGTGTACTGGCCGGGGAGATCGGGGTGGAAGTGGCGGAAGGTGTCCACGTAGCCGTGCGCCACCAGTTTGTCCAACCAAGCACGCTCTTCGGGCAGGAAGCCGGTGGTGTTCTGGTTCTCTTTGGGCCGCGCCAGGTCGATCGCACGGTGCGCGGTGTTCACATCGCCGCAGAAGACCAGCGGCCGGCCCTCGGCCCGCAGCCGCTCGCACAGCGCCAGGAACGCGTCGTAGAACGCCAGCTTGTAGGGCACGCGGCTGTGATCCCGGCCCCCGTTGGGGAAGTAGCAGTTGATCAGCGTGAAGTCGCCGTAGTGGGCGACGATG
Organism: Anaerolineae bacterium; assembly: GCA_034433275.1. Classification (GTDB taxonomy): domain Bacteria; phylum Chloroflexota; class Anaerolineae; order CG2-30-64-16; family CG2-30-64-16; genus DAOUAT01. The sequence goes on along the minus strand of DAOUAT010000149.1, from coordinate 1,852 downwards.
GTGCGGCCTTCGTCGTCGAATTCGGGCACGCCCAGGCCGAACTGCACCGCATCGGGTCGCTGCCGCGCGAGCAGGGCCGTGCCGCTGTAGCCCTTTTTGCGCGCGGAGCCGTGCCAGTACGCGTGGTAGCCTTCAGGGTGACGCAGCTCGGCCGGGAGCTGATCCGCATCGGCGCGGGTCTCTTGCAGGCACAAGATGTCGGGCGCGACTTCGGCCAGCCAGGGTAGGAAGCCGGCGCGGTACACGGCGCGGGCGCCGTTGACGTTCCAGGAGAGCAAGGTAAGGGTGGTCATCTCAAAACACGATCTCCTGAGTCGGTTGCAGCGAGACCCCGGCGGCGCTCAGCTTAGCATGCCACTCTTCGATCAGGCGCGCGGCGTCTTTGCTGTAACTTGAGTGGCCGTCGGCAGCCAGGACGACGGTGTAACCCCGTGCCTGCGCGCCGAGACAGGTAGCTTTGACGCAGCCGTGGGTCACCAGCCCGGTCGCAACCATTCGTTTGATCCCGCGCGCGGCCAGCTCAGAATCCAGCGGGGTCTCCTCGAACGCGTCGCCGTGCTGCTTTTCGATGAGGAGATCCCCTGGCTGAGGGGCTAAGCGTGGATGGATCTGCCAGTCGGCCGAGCCGTAGGGCAGCACCTTGTCGGACGCGTGTTGCACGTAGACCACCAGGGCGCCGGCCGCGTGGCCGCGCGCCACCAACGCCTCGATGTTCGCCAGCAAGCGTTCGGCCTTGTAGATGGGCGAGGACTTGCGGAACAGGCCCTGCTGGACATCAATCACCAGCAAGGCTGTGTACGGGATTTGGTCGCCAGCTGCTCTTGTCACGATGTCGTCGTCCATGACTTCCTCCATCTTACCATTTGGCGCGGTGCTCCTCGGCAAACCCGACCAGCCCCTCGATGGCGATCGTCTCCCCGTCATCCGTCACCGCCGCGCCGCGGTAGCGGCCGAACATCTGGTGTACTTCGCTGGTGATCACGAGCAGGTTGGTGGCGGCCACGCGTTCCAGGAACGGCTCGAAGGTCAGGTCCAGCCGGCCGTCGGGCGACGCCATGCGCCACGGCCGCTTGAAGTCGGCCGGGTCGTAGGTGAAGTCCACCTGGCCCAGCTTGTGGGCCCGGCCGTCCAGGATCAGCGTATTTTCGGTGGCGGCTGAGGTGTCGCCGAAGCCGAAGCCCAGGTTCAGGCCCACCGTCCGGCCGTCGCCCAGGAAGCCGGACGCACTGGCCCACACCCAAAACGAGCGGTACTCCCAGACCCCGCGGCCCCAATCCAGGTTGCCCAGGCACGTCCCCGGCGTGATGGCTGTGCGCTGGCCGCCGATCTGCAGCCAGCCCGCGGCCGGCAGGCAGTTCATCTTGCGGTTGTAGTAGAAGCGGTTGCCCCGGATGGGGATGACGATCACGGTGGACTCGTGGTCGGGCGCCAGGCGCAGGGTGATCTCGGCGGCGAGCGGCTTGCCGTCGAAGTTGGGCCAAACCACCGAAAGGCGGCGCTCGCCGGGGAGGACCTGGAAGCGCAGCCGGGTCCTGCCGTCGTCGAAGCTGCTCTCGCCCTCGGTGCTGTTGCGCGGCAGCACGATCCCGCGCGCCAGGGGGATCGTCATCGTCTCTTCGTGATGCCGGCCGCTGGCGAAGTCTACGGTGTAGACGAAGACCTGGCCCGCGTAGCCCAGGTCGGCCACCGTAGCGGAGAAGAAGCGGTCGGGCGTGGTGATGCCGTAGTAGTCCCACCGCTTGACGCGGAAGCGCTGCAGCGGGCTGAAGAGGCGCGGGTAGAAGCGAACGGCCTCCAGGTTACAGTCCAGCAGCGGCCCGCGCGCCCAGCCGACCTGGGTCAGCCGGCCGCG
>DAOUAT010000148.1:0-1942 GCA_034433275.1 Anaerolineae bacterium | reverse complement strand
TGCTGACGCCGGCCCCCTACGGCGGCGATAATCCTGATGCGCGCTGGGACACCTGGCGCATCTGCGAGTTCAACGAAATCCTGGCGTTCTACGGGCTGGCCTACTGGTACACCTGGCAGGTCTCCATCCTGGGCCTGGGGCCGATCTGGCAGAGCCCGAACGAAGCGGTCAAGCGCCAGGCGGCGCAGCTCCTGCGAGATGGCGCGGTCTTCGCTTTCGGCCTCTCCGAACGGGCGCACGGCGCCGATGTCTACTCGACCGAGATGACGCTGGCGCCGCAGCCCGACGGCACGTACCTGGCCAACGGCGAGAAGTACTACATCGGCAACGGCAACACCGCCCCCATGGTCTCCACCTTCGGCAATCTGGCCGGCTCGGGGGAGTACATCTTCTTCACCGCGGATTATCGCCACCGCAACTACGACCTGATCGGGAACGTCACTGACAGCCAGAACTACGTCGCCAACTTTGCCTTGCGCGACTACCCCGTGACCGAGGCCGACATCCTCTCCCGCGGGCCGGCCGCATGGGACGCCGCGCTGAACACGGTCAACATCGGCAAGTACAACCTGGGCTGGGCCTCCATCGGCATCTGCACCCACGCGTTCTACGAGGCGATCAACCACGCCGCGGGCCGCCGCCTCTACGGGATGGCCGTCACCGACTTCCCCCACGTGCGGCAGATGTTCACCGACGCGTACGCGCGGCTAGTCGCGATGAAGCTTTTCGCCCTGCGCGCGGCCGACTACATGCGCATCGCCTCGCCGGCCGATCGGCGCTACCTGCTGTACAATCCCACGGTCAAGATGAAAGTGACGACCCAGGGCGAGGAGGTCATCAACCTGCTGTGGGACGTGATCGCGGCCAAGGGGTTCGAGCGGGACATGTTCTTCGAGATGGCCGCGCGGGACATCCGCGCGCTGCCCAAGCTCGAGGGCACGGTACACGTCAACATCGCGCTGATCGTCAAGTTCATGGCGAACTACTTCTTTGCGCCGGCCGAGTATCCCCCCGTGCCCACGATGGACGCGCCGGCCAACGACGACTTTCTCTTCAACCAGGGGCCGGCGCGCGGGCTGGGCCAGATCCGGTTCCACGACTACAACCCGGCCTACGCCCTCTACGACACCGCGAACGTCGGCGTCTTCCGCGAGCAGATCCGCGCGCTGAAGAAGCTCCTGGCGACCGCCACCCCGGATGAGGCGCAGCAGGGGGACACCGACTTCCTGCTGGCGCTCGGCGAGCTGTTCACGCTGGTGGTCTACGGCCAGCTCGTCTTGGAGAACGCCAAACTCTACGCGGTGGATGACGACACGGTGGACCAGATCTTCGACTTCATGGTGCGCGACTTCTCAAAGTACGCGTTGCAGCTCCACAGCAAGCCGAGCAGCACCCCGGCCCAGATGGAGTTGTGCCTGAAAATGCTGCGCAAGCCGGTCACCGGTGCAGCCCGCTACGGCCGCGTCTGGCAGGATGCGGTCTACGCGCTGCGGGGCGCGTATGAGATGAATGCTTGATACCCGCCAGTCGGCGCAGGCCGACCTTGTAAAGGTTGCAGCGACCTCGGTCGCCCGACGACTGGAGAGAAGATGCTCCCATCCCAGCAGTATCGCCAGCCCGATCCCGGCGCGGTGCTGGCCGCGCTCCATGCGATCACCGCCGCGCACGGCTACCTGCCGGCCGAGGCCGTGCGCGCCGCCGCCGTCGAGCTGGGCATCCCGTTGAGCCAGATGTTCAGCGCGGCGTCGTTTTACGCGGCCTTCAGCTTCCGGCCCTGCGGTAAACACAAGATCCACGTCTGCGAAGGGACGGCGTGCTACGTGCGCGGCTCGCCGGAGCTGCTGGCCCGGCTCCAGGCCGAACTGGGCATCGCGCCGGACGAGACCACCGCCGACAACGCGTTCACGCTCAAGCGGGTGCGCTGCGTCGGCTCCTGTGGCCT
>DAOUAT010000147.1:0-24851 GCA_034433275.1 Anaerolineae bacterium | reverse complement strand
AGGAAGGTGTAGCCCTCGGCCAGGGTGCGGTGTTCGTCGGCCGACAGGTGGCCGGCGTCCGCCAGCCGCGCCAACGCCTCCGCCGTGTTGCCGGTGTGCAGCTCCGGGTGGCCGCGGCCGTGGGCCAGTTGCAGATATTGGGCCACAAATTCGGCGTCGCGGATCGAGCCTTCGCCCAGCTTGACCTCGCCCCAGGTGCGGCCGGACTGCCGCAGGTGCGTTTCGGTGCGCTGCTTCATACCGTGTACCTCGGCGCGCACTTCATCTGGGCTGGCGCTGAACAGCCGGGGGCCCGCACGGCGCAGGAAATCGGCGCCGATCCGTTCGTCGCCCGCCACTACCCGCGCCTTCAGCAGCGCCTGGCGTTCCCACAGCCGGGCGTGCCGCTCCAGGTAGGCCAGGTAGCCGTCCACCGTGGCCACCAGTGGGCCGACGCGGCCCCACGGCCGCAGCTTCATGTCCACGCGGTAGAGGAAGCCCTCGGCTGTGGCCTGCGACAGCGCGAAGACCAGCCGCTCGCCGAGCTTCTGGCGCTCCCGGCCCCGGGCCTCATCGTCGCCGCTGCCGGCCGCCAGGAAGAGCAGGTCAATATCGGAGCTGTAGTTCAGCTCGCCGCCGCCCAGCTTGCCCATGCCCAGCACGGCGAACCCTTCTGGGTCAACGTGGATGTGGGCGGCCACGATCTCCAGGCTGGCGCGGATGATGCTCTCGGCCAGGCCCGAAAGCTGCGCAGTGACCGAGGCCAGCGCCAGCAGCCCGCCCAGGTCAGCGATGCCGATGCGCAGCAGCTCGCGCTGTTGGAAGCGGCGCAGCGCATCCAGGGCCGGGTCAATGTCTGGTCCGGCGCGCAGCCAGGGATCGGTGGCGGAGCGCGCCTCGGCCAGCAGGCGGCCAGGGCTTTTGAGCTGGGCCAGGCCGCTGCGTTCGGCCAGCAGCGCGAAGTAGCCGGGGTTGCGCAGCAGAATGTCGGTGAGGTGCTGGCTGCCGGCGAACAGGGTAATCAGCAGGTCGCAGAGGTGGGGCTCACCGGCCAATTGCGCCAGCAGCGCCGCGGGATCGGACTGCGTAGCGAGGAAGCGATCCAGGTTGGCCAGCGCGCGATCCGGGCTGGCGGCCTCGGCCAGGGTGCGCAGCAGGTCGGGGAGCAGGCGCTCCAAGGTTGCTGCGGCCCCGGGCTCCTCGGCCCAGCGGCGCACAGCGCGCGCTGCCCCGCGCCAGTCAGCCAGGCCCAACGGCGCCAGCAGCGCGTGGGCCTGGGGTTCGGAGGCGAGGCGGCTCAGGAGATGGTCGGTCACTTGTCGTGCTGAACGGGTTAACGAGTCTACGTGCAGGGTGGCGGCACGGCGGATGGAAATATCCAAGCGGAGCATCCTGAGCCAAGTGGCGGCGGTTTTTCCGCCACGTAGTCGAAGGATGCGGAGCGGTCAGCGCGCAAGATCGCATCCTTCGACTGCACTCCGCCGCCCGTCCTGCGACTCCACTGCGTTTCGCTCAGGATGCCGGGCGGCTCCGTTCCGCTCAGGATGCTTCCAAAGTTATTTTCAGGGCAGGCTCACGCCAGCGCCCCTCCGCACCCCCCGCAGAACCGATCCCCCGGTTCCGCGGGTCGGCCGCACTTAGGACAGGCCCGGCCCGTCGCGGGCGCGAGGTGGGCTGCTGCCGGCGCGCCGCGCAGATCGGCGCCGCACGCGGGGCAGAACTTGTCATCGGCCGCGGCCGGGCCACCGCACGCGGGACACGCGATCCCGCTGCGCAGCGCGGCGCGGCGGGTCTGCACCGCCTGCTCCAGCGCATCGTCTGCGCCGGCGTCGAATTGCGCCTCCCAGCGATCCAGTGCGCGCAGCACTTCGGCGGCGTGCAGCTTCAGGTTGGCCTCGAAGGCGAAGAAGTCCTCGTCGGTGATCTTGCCGACCCGGTGGTCGAAGCTCAGCTCGCGCAGCGCCTGGAACGCGGCCTCGCGCTGCGCCAGCAGCTCATCGAGGGTCTCTTGCGCAGACGCGACGACCGGTCGGGCTGCGCCAGGGCGCTGCAGGATGGGATAGGCCACCGCAAACAAGGCGACGGCTGACAGCAGGATGGCTAAGACAATGAACATGGTTGATCCGTACTTTTGAAACAGTGCGCCGGTCAGAAACCAGTTTTCTCCGAGAAACCTGGTTTCTGACCGGCGTGAGCTACGCGACCGGTTGTGCGCCGGCCGGGATGCGCCGGGGCGCTTCCGCGGCCGCAGGGCCCCGCCGCGGCCAGGCGGAGACCAGCACGCCCAGGATCAGCACCAGGCCGCCGATCCACATCCACGACATCAGCGGGTTGACGTACACCTTGAACGAGGCGGTCTCGCCCATGTTTTCGAATCCGGCCAGCACCACGTACACGTCTTCCACCGGGCCAGGGCGCAGGCCCACCTCGGTCATCGGCTGCTCCTGGTTCTTGTTGTAGATGTGCTTGGTGGGCACGATCTGGCCCATGGGCCGGCCGTCTCGTGTCAGATCCATGCGGGCGATGAACTCGGTGAAGTTCGGCCCCTGTTCCATCTGCAGGCCGTTGTAGGTCAGGGTGTAGTTGGCGACGGTCACCGATTCCCCGCGCTTCAGGTTCGCCTGGCCCTCGCTCTGGTAGAACTCGTTGCCGATGATGCCCAGGGCGATCAACAGCATGCCGATGTGTACGATGTAACCGCCGTAGCGCCGGCCGTTCCGCCGCACCAGGTTCGCGAACGCGACCGGCAGCGCCTCACCGGTGGCCTGGCGTCGCGCTTGCACCCCGCGCACGTACTCCTGCACGATGCCTGCGAACACGAAGAAGAGCGCCGCGAAGCCGATGAAACCCGCCACGTTCCGATTGCCCAGCGCGAACAACAGCGGCACGCTGAGCAGCGCGGCGACGATGGGGATCGTGAAGTTGCGACGCAACGTCTCCGGTGCGGAACGGCGCCACGCCAGCAGCGGGGCCGCGCCCATCAGCAGCAGCAGCGCCAGCATGATCGGGCCGTTGACCCGGTTGAAGTAGGGCGCGTTGAGCGAGATCTTGTCACCCATCACCAATTCCGAGATGCTGGGAAAGATGGTGCCCAGGAAGGTGGCGGCCATGATCACGATGAAGATCACGTTTTGCGTCAGGAAGCTGGTCTCGCGTGAGAGTACGGCGTCGAGCTGGTTCTCGCTCTTCAGCAGGGGCAGCCGCCAGATCAGCAGGGCCAGGAAGCCGAGCATAGTGAGGAAGATGAAGGCGGCGAACATGGGGCCGACGGCCGAAAGTGCAAAGGAATGGACCGACTGCACCACGCCGCTGCGGGTGAGGAAGGTGCCGATCAGGGTCAGCTCCCACGTCAGCCAGATCAGCGCCATGTTCCAGACCTTCAGCATGCCGCGGCGCTCCTGGATCATAATGCTGTGGACGAACGCGGTGGCGGTGAGCCAGGGCAGGAAGGAGGCGTTTTCAACCGGATCCCAGGCCCAATAGCCGCCCCAGCCCAGCTCCAGGTATGCCCACTGCGAACCTAGCAGGATGCCGACCGACAGGAACAGCCAGGCCACCAGCATCCATTTGCGGATCATCTTGATCCAGGTGTTGCCGAGCTGCCCCGTGATCAGCGCGGCCACCGCAAAGGCGAACGGCACGGTCATACCCACAAAGCCGATATACAGCGTCACAGGATGGATGGTCATCCAGTAGTTCTGAAGCTGTGGGTTCAACCCCTGGCCATCAATCGGGATGATGGGCGTGCCGCCTGCGGGGGCGAAGACCGAGGTGACGACGTCGCCGTTCGCCGCGCGCCAGATGCGCGCGAACGGGTTCTCCGCGAAGATCACCAGGGTGATGAAGAAGCCGATGTACACCAGGAGCACGGCGTTGACATAAGGCTTCATACTCCCTTGCTGCTTGCGGAAGAACCAGGTGGCCGCCACCGCGAAGATGCAGGCGATCAGGGTCCAGAACAACAGCGAGCCGGCCTGCCCGCCCCACAGCGCCGAGAACTTGAACAGGGGCGGCAGGTTGCGCTCGGTGTGCGAGTAGACATATTCCAGGTTGAAGTCGCTGGTGAGCAGCGCGCGCCACATGAGCGCGGCCGCCAGCAGCACCAGGCCGCCGACAACGTAGACCGCGTTGCGGCCGCTGGTCAGCAGCTCCGGCATGTTGCGCCGTGCGCCGACGATGGAAACGGCGATCCCGTAGATAGATAGCACTAATGCCAGTAACAACGCAATATAGCCTAGATCGGTCATTGCGATACGCTCCCAATCACATATTCTGTATTGCACACTGCGTACTGCGCACGGGTGGGCTGGCGGCGAGATCCGATGTGCAGCACGGTATCTTTTCTATTTGTAGGGGCGCACTCCTTCGATTGCGCTCAGGGCAGGCTCGTGCGGTCGCGCCTGCCCGCAGGCGCGAGGCCATGCCTCTACTTGGGCAAGATGGCCTGGATCCGCTGCTCCAGCTCTTGCGCGGTCAGGGGGCCGATCTTGCGGCAGCCCACGAGGTTGCCCTGTGGGTCTATGAAGAAAGTCTCCGGCACGCCGCGAATGATGTAGCGTTTGGAGATCTTGCTGGCCAGGTCCGGCCCGTTGGGATAGGTGATGTCGAATTTCGCCAGGTAGCGTTTGGCCGCAGGATCCTGATCCAGGTAGTCCACGCCGACGAAGACGATGCCCTGGTTCTTGTATTTGCGCCAGGCTGCTTCTAGGTCGGCCGCTTCGTCCTCGCACGGCCCGCACCAGCTCGCCCAAAAGTTCAGCACCACGCCCTTGCCCCGCAGCTCGCTCAGGCTGATGGTCTCGGTAGGCCAGCCGCCGTTGTAGTCGGGGAACAGGGTCAAGGTCAGGTCGGGCGCGGGCTCGTCGCACAGCGCCTTCTGCGGCGGATCGCGCAGCAGCGCAACCAGCAGGACCCCGGTCAGGACGACGCCGATGACCATGATGATGGCCCAGGCGGGCAGTCTGCGCCGGGGTTCGGGGGTGACGGGTGTTGGTTCATTGTTCAAGCGGTTTTCTCCGTGGCTGACGTACTACGTAGTGCGTATGACGTATGGCGTGTCGGTCGCGGCCAGGCCGATCACGTAGTACGAAATACGCAATACGCAAGTCATTCAATCTGCTTCAATTCCTGCTCGACCCGTTTCAGGTAATCATCATCGCTGACTGCCGGGCCGCTGGCGGCCGCGGCTTGGGTCGGTTGGCGGGCTGGCTGGCGGCGGCGCCACATCGCCACCAGGTAGGCCATCCAGCCCAGGCCCACGACGATGGCCAGCACCGGGAAGAGCCACACGATCAGGTTGAAGCCCGACCGGGACGGCGTGCCCAGCACCACGTCGCCGTATTGCTCGACGAAGTAGGCCTTGATCGCGTCCTTGCTCTCGCCGGCCATCAGCTTCTGGCCGATCACCTCGCGCATCTGGATGCACGCTTGCAGATCGCAGTTGTCCAGGCGGACGCCGTTGCACAGCGGGCACCACAACTCACGCGCCACTTCGTTGATCTGATTAAGGGTGGGCGTCGGGGCTTGGGCTATGACCGGCAAAGCCAGCAACGCCAACACGGTCACCAGCACGACGCATACCCCAATAGTTCGTCTCATCTACATCTCACCTTGACTTCAATTGAGTCGGCACAGGCCGACTTTGCGCTGGGGGCAGCGACTTCCAGGCGCCGGGCCTAGCCCCGCCGCGGCGCGCCACACTGTGAGCAGAAGCGGTCATCCGGCCGGAGCGCCGCGCCGCACTGGGTGCAGAAGGCCGCGGCCGCGGGTTTTGCCGGCGGGGCCTGCACCCGTGGGGCGCTGCGGCCGGCTGGCCGGGCGGGCGCAGCAGCCTGCGTCCGGCGCTGGGTCAGCAGCCAATAGCCAACTGCGCCGAACAAGACCGCGGCGCCAACGCCCATCAGCGCCCAGGGCAGCCAATCGGCCGCGCCTGCACCGCTCGAGGCCGTGGCCGGCGCGTTGGGCGTCGTGCTGGGGATCGCCAGTTGCGGCTTGGACAGGCCAGAATCGGTCTTGGTGTAGCGCAGTTGAATCTCCACCTTCTCACCTGCCGCCAGGTTCACCCGATTGAAGAGGTGATAGATCAGCCCATCTTCGCCCTGGAGCGTCTGCTCGGGCTGGGGCATCAGGCTGAACCCGGTGGCGCGCGCCGGCTGTTGCGCGGTCACGCGGAGGGTCTGAACGGCATAGGGCGCCTCGAACACGTGCGTGATGGCCCGCTCGTTCCCCGACGGCGCCCGGTCCACATAGTACTCGATGTGGAAGCGGGGCGCGGGTAGGTTATAGGTCAGCTTGCCGTCCACGATCTGCCAGGCCTGGGTGATCAGGCCGCCGGTCGCGTCCTCATAGGTGGCCTGGATGTTGCGCGCGTTGGCCGGGATGGGGAATGCGACCTGCTGGGGGAAGGCGCCCGTCTCGGTCAGCGTGCCGGAGAAGATGACCAGCAGCCCGGGGTCATCGTATTCGGGCCACAGGCGCAGGCTGGCTTCGGTGATGTTGAGCGTGGGCGTCTGCGCGGTGACGGGCGCGGCCAGCAGCGCCAGCGCTATCAACAAAGCCAGCGTCAGCAGGGCAGGCGCCCATGTCGGACGCGGCGCCTCGGCCCCTGTCCCGGGACGTCGCAGCTTGCTGCGTTCCGGGGCCAGCCCCGGCGTTCGGATTCTCAGAGCAGTGTCCATGGTGCGAGCGACACAAGCGGCGATGAAAATGCAGCGATCCGCGTTTATCCGCGCTCGTCCGCGTCCTATTTTCGGGTTAGTGCGCACCATATCGGTATTGGATCGAGCTTTCAGCATATCAGGATTGACTCCGGTTCAGCACGGCATTGAAGGGCGATTATAGCACACACAGGGATGATCGCAAACGCGCAACAACAGCGCGTGTAGACCCTGTCGCGCGATACATAACGCGCGGCTTGACAATCGTCGTACAATTGATGTATAAATAGATCGTGAAAAGCGCTCCACCGGCGCGCTTCCTTTTCGCCGGTCTCGCTTCTCTCTCGGTGCGCCAGCGCAGCTAACGTCGCAGCCACGAAAGGAGCGTCCTCATGTTGGGTCTTTATCGAACTCATTTGTCGCCGATCATCACCCGATCTTCTGTAACGCGGCTCACGAGCAGCCGAGTCGCGCCGATCATCCTGGCGCTGATCCTGGCGTTGAGCGTGCTGGCCCTGCCGGCCGGTGCGGCGCACGCGGCTCAGCCCCTGGCCGATGGCGTCACCTACACCGTGCGCGCCGGTGATACGTTATCTGCCGTTGCCGCGCGCTACGGCGTCTCGCAGGCCGCTCTGGCGCAGGCCAACGGCATCACCAACCCGAATCGGATCTACGTGGGCCAGCGCCTGGTGATCCCCGGTGCAACGGGCACGACCCAGCCGGGCAGCTCTGGGTCTGCTCCGGCCTTTCAGGGCTACTACATCGTCCAGCCCGGCGACACACTCAGCAAGATCGCGGTCCGCTACGGCGTCACCGTGCAGGCATTGATGAGCCTCAACGGCCTCCCGAACGCCGACCGGATCTGGGTGGGCCAGCGGCTGCGCATCGGCAAGGCCGGGGCGGCGCCGGCGCCGGGCCAGCCCGCGCCCACCGCGGGCCGGTGGATTGATGTCAATCTGCGCACGCAGCGGCTGACAGCCTATCAGGGCGACACGCCGGTGTTCTCGGCGCTCATCAGCGGCGGCCTGCCGCGTACGCCCACTGTCGTCGGCCGTTTCGCGATCTACACCAAGCTGACTTCCACGCGCATGTCGGGGCCGGGGTACGATCTGCCGGGCGTGCCCTACACCATGTACTTCTACAAAGGCTACGCCATCCACGGCACTTACTGGCACAATAACTTCGGGCAGCCGATGAGCCACGGCTGTGTGAACATGCGCACGCAGGACGCGGCGTGGCTGTTCAACTGGGCCAGCATCGGCACGCCGGTGGTGACGCACTGGTAAAGTCACCAGTTTCCCGCCCCGCTGAGTTTGCGGGATGCAGCTTCGCCCCTTGTGGACGATAGGGCAGGCCCACAGCCGTGGGCTACGCATCATCACCTCAAGGCCAGGGCGTCCGTTGCCCGCACCGGCGCGTACGCGCAAACGCTCGGTCCGAACCAAGTCGCCCGGACCGAGCGTTTGCGCGCCTGGGTGTGCGAAATCAGCGCCGCGCGGCGAAGCGGGGATCCTCGGCTAGCAGCCGCGCCAGCCCTTCGCGCAGCGTCACCCGCGGCTGATAGCCCAGCAGCTTTCTGGCCCTGGTCAGATCGGCCACCAGGCGGCCAGTCCCGCCGCTCTGTTGCGGGTTGTAGATGACCTCCGGCCGCTGCTGCGTCACCTGGCCCAGCGTCCGAATCAGGGTGTTGATGCTGGTCTCCTCGCCCGACCCCACGTTGATCACCTGCCGGTCCACCCCACTCGCGGCCGCGGCGGCGCACAACGCGTCCACCACATCATCAATGTATACGAAGTCCCGCGTCTGGCTGCCATCCCCGTGTACCACCAGCGACGCGCCGGTCAGCACGCACCTGGCAAAGTGGGGCGCCACGGGCGCGTGGACCGGCGGGATGCGTTGGCCGGGCCCGTAGGCGTTGAAGATGCGCAGCGCCACGGTCTCGATGCCGTTTAGCGCGCCCAGGGCGAAGGTGTAGTGCTCGGCCGCCAGCTTGCTGACCGCGTAGGGCACTTGCGGGTGGGGCCAGGCGGTCTCGGCCACCGGTTGGCCCGGCTGCGGGCCGTACACGGTGGCCGAGGATGCCAGCACGATGCGTTTGACCCCCGCGTCCCGCGTCGCCTCGGCCAGGCTGACCGTGCCGCCCACATTTACATCGTTATACTCGCGCGGGTAGAGGATCGACTCCTGCACCGAGACGCGCGCGGCCAGGTGGAACACGCAATCCACTTTCTGGAGGAGGGTCCACAGCTTGGGTCGATCGCGCACATCCCCGCGTGTGAACAGGACATCGGGGTGGAGGCCCGCGGGATCGCCCGCGCTCAGATCATCCAACACCCGCACATGATGCCCGTCGCGCACCAGCCGATTGGCCAGGGCCAGGCCGATGAACCCGGCCCCGCCTGTGATGAGACAACGCATGAGGTGATGCTCCTGCACCGTTTGTGTTCGAGTCAAGCCCAGTATAGCATGACGCATCCCCTTCGACCTATTTTTGCCGGGTCACGCTTTTGTTGCCCGTCGCACAGAGCGGTATAATGCTGGTGAATCTGTCGAGGAGAGCGTTCTTATGCTGAAGTCAATCAACTGTGGTGAGCTGCGGCCCGGCCATGTGGGCCAGGCTGTGACGTTGGCGGGCTGGGTGCATCGCCGCCGGGATCACGGCGCGTTGCTGTTTCTCGATTTGCGCGACCGCTCAGGGTTGGTGCAGGTGACGTGCGATGCCCAGGCCGCGCCGGCCGCCCATATGGTGCTCAACGCCGCGCGTAACGAGTACGTCATCCAGGTGCAAGGAGTGGTGCGGCCCCGTCCCGCTGGCCTGACCAACGCCAACCTGCCGACCGGCGAGATCGAGGTGGTGGCCGAGGCGGCGACCGTGCTCAACGAGGCCCGCACGCCGCCGTTCTACATCAACGAGGACGCCGACGTGGATGAGGCGCTGCGCCTCAAGTACCGTTACCTGGACCTGCGCCGGCCGGCCGTGCAACGCAACATCATCCTGCGGCACAACGTGGTCAAGCTGATCCGCGATTTCATGACTGATCACGACTTCATCGAGATCGAGACCCCCATGCTGATCAAGACCACGCCCGAAGGCGCGCGGGACTATGTGGTGCCCAGCCGCGTGCATCCCGGCCAGTTCTACGCGTTGCCCCAATCGCCGCAGCAGCTCAAGCAGTTGCTGATGGTCGGCGGCATCGAGAAGTATTACCAGATAGCACGCTGCTTCCGTGACGAGGACACCCGCGCCGACCGCCAGCCAGAGTTCACCCAGCTCGACGTCGAGATGTCCTTTGTCGAGCGGGAGGACATCATGGCGACCATCGAGCCGTTGTACACCGCGATCATCGAGCGGTACGGCAGCAAGCCGATCCTGCAAAGACCGTTCCCCGTGTTGACCTATGCCGAGGCGATGGCGAAGTACGGCTCCGACAAGCCCGATCTGCGGTTCGGCATGGTCTTCGCTGACCTGGGCGCGCTGGCCGCGGCCAGCGCCTTCCAGGTCTTTGCGGGCGCGGTGGCGGCCGGGGGGCAGGTGAAGGCCATCTGCGCGCCGGGCGCGGCCGGATTCAGCCGCAAGCAGCTCGATGACCTGGCCGAACACGCCCGCCGCTTCGGGGCAAAGGGCCTGGTGTGGGTGGCTTACCGGGAGGACGGCGTCCGTTCATCAGCCAAGGCGCTGACCGAAGCCGAGCTGGCGACCATCGCCGCGCAGACCGGCGCGCAAACCGGCGACCTGGCGCTGATCGTGGCCGACGCCAGCCCCCACGTGGTCGCCAAGAGCCTGGGTGAGCTGCGGCTGCTGCTGGGCCAGCAGCTCGGCCTGGTGCGCACCGATGTCCACGCCCTGTGCTGGGTGGTGGCGTTCCCGCTGCTGGAGTGGAGCGCGGAAGATGGCCGCTGGTCCGCCATGCACCATCCCTTCACCTCGGCCATGGACGAAGACTGGCCGTTCCTGGAGAGCGATCCGGGCCGCGTGCGGGCCAAGGCGTATGACCTGGTGATGGACGGCTGGGAGGTCGGCGGCGGCAGCATCCGGATCCACCGGCGGGAGAAGCAGCAGGCCATGTTCCGCGCCCTGGGCATTGGCCCCGAGGAAGCTGAAGAGAAGTTTGGCCATCTGTTGGAGGCGTTCGAGTACGGCGCGCCGCCCCACGGTGGCATCGCCACCGGCATTGACCGGACGGTGGCCATCCTGGCCGGCACGGGGAGCATCCGCGAGGTGATCGCGTTCCCCAAGACCGCGTCGGCCACCGATATGATGTTCCGTTCGCCCTCGGAGATCTCGCCCGCGCAACTGCGCGAGCTTCATCTGGGGATCACCGCGTGAGGGGTTTTTGCGTTTTGCGTGTTCACAGGAGATGTGCTAGGATAGAAGCGTAGTACCCTGCCGTGCTCGTGATGCTCTAAAAACGTTTTGAGCCAACATGAATACAACGGGAGCTGGACATCTCGGCCGGAAGTGCAATAGCTGCATCCGCTGCCACGTGTGGCGGGTGTATTAGCAAAGCAGGACTGGCCGACAACGCACCCACCTGCGAAAGCAGGTTCAAAACCACAGACACACGGCACAGCGGGGGACTTGGAAACAAAGCGGCCGACGGAACCGAGGTTCCGTTGGCCGTTGCGCGTTACGGGCTCGGATGCAACTTTTCAAAATGCCCTTGACATAGGGTGTAAGCCTGTGCTATGCTTGACACCAGCTTGCGCAGGATTGCCAGGTCAAGCTTTTCGCACTCGAGGATGGCATTGAAACGCGATCGCATTTCCGATGGAATTTATGTCTTCACCAGCGGCCTGTATGCGGAGGTCACCGCCACGGTGATCTTCACCGATGAGGGCGCCGTGTTGGTAGATACGCTGCCTTTTCCCCAGGAAACACGGCAGATCCGGGAGTTCATCACGCAGCGCCGCATGAAGGTCGCGTACGTCATCAACACCCACTCGCACGCCGACCACATCTACGGCACCTACCAGTTTCCTGAAGCACAGGTGGTGGCGCACTACCGCTGCCGCCGGCTGATGGAGCGCTATGCCGAGGCTGCGCTGGTCCAGGCCAAATCGCAGACCCCGCAGCTGGCCGATGTCAAGCTTCGCTATCCCGAGCTGCTGTTCAACGACTCCATGACCCTGCGCGTCGGCGGCAAGACGGTGGAACTCGACTACTCGCCCGGCCACAGCCGCGATGTCTGCACCGTCCACGTGGCCGAGGATCGTCTGATGGTCGCTAGCGACACGGTGATGCCTGTGCCTTACATCGTCGGCGGCGACATTGACGACCTCATCCTATCGCTGCAGGCCATCAAACAAAAAAGTCTGGAGAACCTGGTGCAGGGGCACGGCGAGGTCTTGCTGCGCGGGGAGATCGAAGAAACCCTATCCAATAACATCCATTACTTGAAAACGGTGGATCGCCTGGTGCGTGAGCGCATCGCGCGCGGGGTGCCGCGCACCGGCATCCTGGATATCACCGTGGAGGAGTGCGGCCTCTCGCGCATCCCCCTGGGCGGGCTGGTGCAAAAGCTGCACCACGCCAATCTGCTGACCCTGTATGACGCGTACCGGGCGGAGATCAGGTCGCGGCGGGTGACATAAATAAGGCACAGTGAGTCTACATTTATTCTACCCGGCCTCGCGATGCTCGTTCACCCTTCAGCATCTACAAGTATTACTTTTACAGGAACGGCAGGAAAATGACGTTTTAGACGCTCGATATCATACACTAACTGTTCTCCATAAGACACGCCTGACGACATTTTGGCATGCAAGGCATGACAGGGCACGATTTCAACACCCACGTCAGCTCGGTTCTCGTTAAAGAAGTACTGGAACTTGGCCATATCGTAGAACATGTAGGTATATTTGCCGAATTGGACTTCAACAAGGACTTTGCCTTTGACGAAGTCAATCTGCTTGTAAGCACCTGGAATGGCGAGGTTACTGTTTGGAACGGTGATGGTGTACGTATCCCGCATTTCACGATACCCAAGAGCTCCAAACGCGGCACGGAACTGGCGGTTCATATCTGTAGGCGAGTACAGTTGTTGGCCCTGTTTTGTTTTTTCTGCGCTGATCTTGGTCCGTGAAGCTTCGATACCGCGAATCACCCTGTCAATTTCGTCATTCCACTCGGGATAGCGAACTTTGAGTATCTCCGCGCCACCCAAGTGCGAATACTCATATACGACCTTCATTCTACCTCCAGAGTTCTGCTGTATGACTCTTGCTCTTCCAAGAGCTGTGGCTGAAATGTGACCCCTGGCAAGTGAACCGTTTGTGGGGGGATAGTCTGGGAGGGTGACTCTGGATCATACACATCGCGCATCATAGGACGAATCCGCAACTTGCCTGTTCCTGCTTGACGAATGCGTTCCTGCGCTATGTCCAGGTACTCATGCATGATTTCTGCCCCGATCACCCTACGACCATGCATTAGGGCGGCAATAGCAGTGCTACCGACTCCCATAAAAGGATCTACCACCCAGTCTCGTTCGTTGGTCAGGGCAAGTACGAGCCGTTCGACAAGTTCCACCGGGAACTGACATGGATGCGCTGTTTTCTCAACGTGATTAGCCTTTACATTTGGTATCTCCCAGATATCGCTGGGGTTTTTGCCCAGTGGATTGCCACTCAGTTCGCCACGCTTCGGGCCTTTGAAATGCTTTTTTTCAGGATATTTCTGCGGGATTCGAACCGCATCAAGATTGAATGTATAGTTTTGGCCCTTGGTAAACCACAGAATAGTCTCATAGCGCCCGGAGAAACGTTTTGACGCGTGCAAACCGTGGCCGAAATGCCAGATAATCCGGTTTCGTAAGTGCAGGTCAAGTGAGGCGAATATTGGGTATAAGACAATGTCCAAAGGTATGATTTCGCCGTTGTTGACGTAATTACCAACTTGCCAGCAAATACTGCCTTGTTCATGAAGAATTCGCACGCATTCAGTTATGATTTTGCGCTGTTGTTCAAGGTATTCCTCCAGATTAAGGCGTGTCTCATACGGCTTACCAAGGTTGTATGGGGGTGAAGTCACAACTAACCGGACAAGGTTGTTAGGGACACGCGCTAGCAAGTCAAGGCAGTCGCCCTCGAATAACACGACATTTGAATCTGGTGTAAAGTCAGTATCAATCCTTACCGCAGCCATGTTAATTTTGCCTCCCGATATTGCGAATTCTAACACGGGGTGTAGTTGTCCGCAAACGTACTCGTTCTATGCCACCAGATCTCCCTCGATCTGCTGATCTGGCTGTATCAGCGCTGAACACTTTGATGTAACACACCACCCAGCACACGCTCACTTGCGATCGTCAACTCATCAACCCGTGCGGCGATCTCCGCCCCATACGCGACATCCTCCACCCCGCGCAAATTGAGTCGCACGTTATGCGCCGCGCCCAGCAGCCCCGCGTGGGCCAGCAGCGCGGCAACCGCGGCATCTCCGGCCGCACTGTGGTTGCCATGCTCAGCAGCCTGGGCCGCCAGCGCCAACGTCTCGGCGCACGCTGCGGCGGTCGCCAGGGGGACCTCGATAGCGCCGCGCAAGGCCGCCTGGATCGCGGCAGCCCGCGCGCTCTTCTGTTCGGCAGTATCCCACGGCAGCCGGTAAGACGCCATCAGGGCTGTGTATGCGTCGCTGTCGGCGCCGGCCAGGGCCAGCAGCCGGCCACGCAGCGCATCGGCCTGCGCGCACATTTGGGTCATCGCCGCTTCCGCCCCGGCGTAGCGCGGCCGGCCCACCGTCAGCCGCGCGACCATGGCGGCCAGGGCCGCCCCCAGCGCGCCGGCCACCGCGGTCGCCGCACCGCCGCCGGGCGCGGCCGAAGCGCCGGCCAGCGCCTCCAGGAACGCCGCCAGCGATAGAGCGGCCAATTGTTCGTCGTTTTTATGTTCGCTCAAAATAACCTCATCGGGGCGATCTGTATGAAGTTGCCTTGCGGCGACTTGCTGCGCGTTCAGCCCAGCCGGCAGGCTTCGCAGCTGTTGTCGCGGGTTCAACCACCCGGCGGTAGTGACGCGGCCTGGCTGATTATAAGCCTGCGCCACGAAACATACAAGACCGCAGGCACGGCCACAGGTGGCGCTGCGTTAACAGAATGTTAACGCAGCGCATACGCAACGCAAACACAGGAATGCTAAGATAATCCCACTTTGTGATAGAATATCATGGAACAAAGGCTTTGTGTACTTGCAGGAGGAAACCCGTGTACCGTCAGAACTACGATCAGACGTCGTGGGGCATCGCCCATGAAGCCGTGTGGCGGCCGCCGACCGATGTGTATGAAACCGATGACAGCGTAGTCGTGGTGATCGAGATCGCCGGGCTCAGTCCGGGGGATTACGAGATCATGCTGCAAGGCCGCACGCTGACCATCAGCGGCGAGCGCCGCGACCCGGCCGAGAAGCTGGCGTATCAGCAGATGGAGATCCGCCACGGCAAGTTCCGCACTCAGGCCCACCTGCCGTGGGCGTTGGAAAGCTCCGGCCAGACTGCGCTGTACGAGAGCGGTTTCTTGAAGATCACGCTGCCCAAGGCGCAGGTGCGCCGCGTGCCGGTGCGCACCGCGGGCGAATGAAGGGACAAAGAAGACATGGCGACTAACGAGCCCGATCAATTCATGATCCCAGCCGAGCTGCCCATCCTGCCGCTGCGGGGCGTGGTGGTCTATCCCATGATGTGGCTGCCCCTGACGGTGGGGCAGGAGCGCTCCATTCGCCTGGTGGATGACGCCCTGGTCGAATCTGCTGACCAGCGCATCATCGGCCTGTTCACGTCGGCAAACGCCGAGGTCGAGGAACCGGACCCGGATCAGGTCTACGCTGTGGGCACCGCGGCCGTGGTGCATCGCATGTTGCGTACGCCCGACGGCACGATCCGGCTGATCGTCCAGGGCGTTGAGCGCATCCGCGTGCGCCGCTACTTGCAGGCGCAGCCCTACCTGCGCGCCGAGGTGGAGGTGATCCCCGACGACGAGGAGCCTTCGCTGGAGCAGGAGGCGCTGATGCGCACCACGCTGGAGCTCTTCCGGCGGTTGGTGTCGCTGGTGCCGCACATGCCCGAAGAACTGGAGACCGCGGCCATCAACGCCTCTAGCCCGCGCCAACTGGCCTACCTGGTGGCAGCCAGCACGCGCATGGAGTACACGCAGGCCCAAGAGATCCTGGAAATCAACCCGGTTACAGCCAAGCTCCAAAAGCTCAACACGATTTTGAGCAAGGAGCTGGAGGTGTTGGAGCTGGGCCGCAAGATCCAATCGCAGGCCCAGGACGAGATGAGCAAGATGCAGCGCGAGTACTACCTGCGCGAGCAGCTCAAAGCGATCCAGAAGGAGCTGGGCGAGGGGGACGAGCAGGAGGCCGAGATCCAGGAGTTCGAGCGCCGCATCGCGGCCGCCGGTATGCCGGAGGAGGCCGAGAAAGAGGCGAAGCGTGAGCTCGACCGTATGCGCAAGATGCCCACCCAGGCCGCTGAGTACTCGGTGATCAAGACGTTCCTGGATTGGATGGTCAGTCTGCCGTGGCGCGCGACGACCGATGACAACCTGGACATCGCGCACGCGCGGCGGGTGCTGGATGAGGATCACTACGGCCTGGACGAGATCAAGGACCGCATCCTGGAATTCCTGGCCGTGCGCAAGCTGCGGCTGGAGCGCAGAGCGCAAGAGCAGGAGAACGCCGACCCGGACGCCGCGCCGGCCGCGCCCGTGGATCACATCCGCCGCGAGCGCGAGGGCGTGATCCTCTGTTTCGTCGGGCCACCCGGCACCGGTAAGACCTCGCTCGGCCAGTCCATCGCCCGCGCCATGGGGCGCAAGTTCATCCGCCTGGCGTTGGGCGGCATCCGCGACGAGGCCGAGATCCGCGGCTTCCGGCGCACTTACATCGGCTCCATGCCCGGCCGCGTCATCCAAAGCGTCCGCCGCGCGGAGAGCCGCAACCCGGTTTTCATGCTGGATGAGGTGGACAAGCTGGGCCACGATTTCCGCGGGGATCCGTCGTCCGCGCTGCTGGAAGTGCTCGACCCGGAGCAGAACGCCGAATTCCGGGATCACTACCTGGACGTGCCGTTCGACCTGAGCCAGATTTTCTTCATCACCACTGCGAACTGGCTGGACACTATCCCGCAGCCGCTGCTGGACCGCATGGAGGTGATCCAGCTGAGCTCCTACACCGAAGAAGAGAAGGTGAAGATCGCGCAAGGCTACCTGGTGCCGCGGCAGATCCGGGAGAACGGCCTGCGCAGTGACGAGGTGCGCTTCGACGAGCCCGCGCTGCGCCGCATGGCGCGCGAGTACACGCGCGAAGCCGGCGTTCGCCACCTGGAGCGCCAGGTGGGGACGGTGTGCCGCAAAGTGGCCACCAAGGTCGCAGAGCGCGGCGACGGCCAGAACCCGGTGGTCATCACCCCGGACAACGTGCCCGACTTCCTGGGCCGGCCCAAGTTCCTGCCCGAAGTGGCCGACCGCGTCGAAGTGCCCGGCGTGGCGACCGGCTTGGCCTGGACCCCGGTCGGCGGCGATGTGTTATTCCTGGAGGCCACGCGGATGTCCGGCGGTAAGGGCTTCACCCTCACCGGGCAGCTCGGGGACGTCATGAAGGAGTCGGCGCAAGCGGCGCTGAGCTGGGTCCGCAACAGGGCCCGGGACTACAGCATCCCGGAGGATTTCTTCACCAAGAACGACATCCACCTGCACATTCCGGCCGGCGCCACGCCCAAGGATGGCCCCAGCGCCGGCGTCACCATGGCGACCGCGCTGGTCAGCCTGCTCACCGGCCGCACGGTGCGCAAAGATGTGGGCATGACCGGCGAGATCACGCTGCGGGGCCAGGTGTTGCCCATCGGCGGCCTGAAGGAAAAGGTGCTGGCGGCCAATCGCTTCGGCCTGACCACCGTCATCTTGCCCAAGCGCAACGAGGGCGACCTGGAAGACGTGCCGGAGGCGGTGCGCACCAAGATGAGCTTCGTGCTGGCGGAGAAGGTGGAGGACGTCATCGCGGCCGCCCTGAACCCGGCGCCGTTTGAAAATCAAGGGGACGCCGCCGGCGCCAACGGCTCCGACGCGCCGGCAGAAGATGAAGTGATCGACGAGGGATGACAGGCCCTTATTGTGTCAAGCGTAACTTGCTTGGGTTGGGCGCGCCACCACCGCGATTAGCGCGGTGCTGGCCAACACCAACACCCCAAAAACCAGGTACAACCCCTGCCCGCCCACGCTATCGAGGAGCAGGCCGCCCAGGAAACCGCCGGCCGCCGCGCCGAAACCGAAGATCATGGAGCTGAAGAGGCCCTGCGCGGTGGCCCGCATCCCCGGCGGCGCGTGCTCGTCGGCGTAGGAGACGCCCGCGGCCCAGGCGGCCGGGAAGGTGACGCCGTTCAGCGGTTGAAAGAGCAGCACCCCGGCCGGCGACGGCAACGCAGCGCAGAGCAGCAGGCGCACGCCCGTGATCACCAACGCCAACACCAGCAGCCCGAACGCCCCGAAGCGCCGCAGCAACCGGTCGGCAAAGAAGAACACCGGCAGCTCGGTCGCCGTCGAGAGGGTGGCCGCCAGGCCCATCAGCGTGGTGCTGGCGCCCAATTCCTGCAGGTAGGGGTACATGTAGGTGTTGACTGAGGCGAACCCTATGCCGGCCACGAAGGCCAGGGCGAGAAACAGGGCCCACCGGCGGTCGGTGAGCACCTGGCGCGCGCCGCTGCGCAACGATACGCCGCCTCCAGTCGCGCCGAAGGCGAACCGCTGGCCGACGATGAGCGCCAACAGCATCAGCGCGGCGTAGCTGTAGAACGCCAGCTTCAGGCCGCCGCCATCCACCAGCCGCCCGACGAGCGGCGCGGCCAGGCCGAACCCGATGGTGCCGCCCAGACGCAGCCGGCCATAGCGCGCCTTCTGGTCGCCCAGCATGTGCAGGGTGGCGCTGTCCGCAAAGGCGACGATGGGCGCAGCAAAACTGTAGAACAGAGCGACGCCCAGGACCACCCAGCCCAAGGCTTGCAGCCCTGTCAGCGTCAGCGCCAGGGCCGCGGCCCCGCCGATGGCGAGGCTCATCAGGAGTTTGTGGCGGCGCGTCGCGTCGGCCAGCCCCGTCCACAGCGGCGCGCTGACCCACGAGATCAGCGGTGAGACCCCGGCAAGAAACCCGATTTGAGCGCCGCTGAAGCCCAGGCTCCGGTAATACAACACCATGTAGGGCAAGAAGCACGCCAGGGCCGCGTAAAACAGGAAGTAGAACCAGAATGAGGTGTGCTTGTTCATGATGGCAACATGATAATCGGCCTTGGGCCGCAGGTCAACTTGTGTGCTTTATGTACTTACTATGTCAGTTTGACAAAATGCCAAATGTAAACATAATTGTAGCTGAAGTACTACAAGTACTGAACAGAAGGGTATCCAGTGCTTGATCAAGAAAGGAGTGCGTCTACTTTAGTGGCAAACCAAAAAAGAATACGAAGGAGCTTTCGGGCCGTTGAGGGCGATTGGCGGCGGGTGGATCTTCATTTACACACCCCCGCATCGGCGGACTGGCAGGAGCCGGGCGTCACCTACCTCGAATGGCTGCAGAAGGCGGAGTCGAAGGGCCTCGACATTGTGGCGATCACCGATCACAACACCGTTGAGGGGATCGCCAGATTGCGAGACGAGATTGAGCGTCTCACCTGGTTGGAGGCCAACGACCGGCTACGCCCCCAGGAGCGGCGAGATTTAGATGAGTACCGCCGTATTGGCGACAAGATCCTGGTATTGCCGGGGTTCGAGTTCACCGCCATGTTTGGCTTCCACATCCTGGCCATCTTCCCGCCCGAAACCACGCTCCGCAAACTCGAGATGCTTCTGTTGCGCCTCAATGTCCCGGAACCGCGCATTGCCGAGGGCAGCACAGAAGTCGGCGCCAGCACTGATGTGTTGACAGCCTACCGCCTCATCCGTGAGGCCGGCGGGCTTGTGATCGCCGCGCACGCGAACAGCACGCACGGCGTGGCTTTGCAGGGGCTCAGCTTCGGCGGCCAGACCAAGATCGCGTTCACGCAGGACGCCAACTTGCACGCGTTGGAAGTTACCGACCTGGAAAGCACCTCCCGCCGCGCCACCACGCGCTTCTTCGATGGCACCAAGCCCGAATACCCCCGCCGCATGCACTGCATCCAGGGCTCCGATGCCCATCGCCTCGTGCGCGATCTCAAAGACAAGAATCGGCTGGGGGTCGGCGACCGGGTTACTGAGGTGCTGCTGCCGGACATAAGCTTCGATGCTTTGAAGGCCGTCTTCGAGGGCGACGACTTCGCACGCACGCGCCCCTATCGGCCGCCGGCCGAGACGCCGTTCGACCACGTGGAAGCCGCGCGCGAGCAGGGCAACACCATCGTTCAGGCCTTCCATGAGACCGCGGCGCGCGAGGGTGGCCGGCTGCACAAGATCCTCTGTGATGTTGTGGCGTTCGCCAACACCAGCGGCGGCACGGTCTACATCGGCGTCAGCGCCACCCGCAAGACCCCCGCCCGCGGCGTGGAGAACCCCGAAACCGCGGTTGCTCTGCTGCGCAAAGAACTAGAACGCAACATCACCCCGCCGCTCGATGCACGGGTAGATGCGGTGCAAAGCCTCGGCGCGGCCATCGTGCGCATCCTGGTGCCGAATGGCTCCGACAAGCCCTACGCCGTGGGCCAGACGCGCATCTATGTGCGCCAGGAGGGGGAGACGAATGAGGCGGTGCGCGATGAGCTGGTCCAGCTTGTGTTGGCCGGTCGTGACTTGGCGGCGCCTGCGCTGCCGGTGGCGCCCGCAAGCCCAGGCCCGGCCGCGATCCAGCCCGGCGCACCTGTGGCCGCGCCAGCCCAGCCGGCCATCCTGCCGGCCGAGCAGCGCCCCGGCGCCCAGCTCGCCCCTGTGGCGGTCGGGCCGGCGGCCGAAGGGCTGCCACTACCGGCCGTGGGGGTCGAGATCGTGGCGGTGGAAGAGCGCAAGGGCAGCCGCTACTTCACGATCCGCGATCTGCGCAACAGCAACCTGGTGCAGAACGTGACCATGCAATCGGCGCGCAAGCTGTGGAGCTACGCCATCAGCCAGCACCTGACCAATCCTGTTGACCCGGCGACCGTGACCTGGCGGGGCGATTTCGGGCTGTGGCAGGCGGCGCGACGCGCCAAGAAGATGCGGTATGATCTGGCGCTCCGCCAGGCGGATGGCGCTGTGCGCGTGTTCTACGGCGTCACGGCCGACGGCATGAGCGGCCCGTGGGCGCAGTTCCTGCTGGCGGAAGACCGGGGCGAGGGCGAAAGCGAAGTCGAGTTCCCCCTCGAGCCTGGGTTTGCGCCCGAACAGCAGGCCGAGTGGGAGGCCACGCTGGCGGCCCTGGCCGAGCCAGATACGGCGGGCGAGGACGAATCCCAGGAGACGCCCGAGAGCGCCGCCAGTGAGCCGGGGGCCAAGCGTGCGCCGGAAGCGCAGCCTGCGTCCAAACGGCGCAGCCGTCGTCCGCGCAGCAAAGCCAAGGCCGATGCGGAACCGTCCGAAAAGCCGGCTGCCGCAGTCCCGGTCGAGCCTGAGCCGGCGGCTGAGCCTGTCGCAGCCCCTGGGCCTGCGGCTGAGCCTGTGTCGCCGCCCCCGGCTGAGGCGGCTCCTGCTGCGAAGCCGAAGGCGCGCAGTGGTCGCGCACGCGCTAAGTCCGCGCCCGCTGTCGCACCTGAGCCGTCCGTTGAGGTCGCGCCCGCCCCGGTCGTGGCCGCCGAAGAGAGCGCGCCGCCCGCGTCCGCCGAGCCCAAGCGCCAGTCACGCGGCCGCAGCCGCAAGCCGAAAGCAGCCGCCGATGGTGCGCAGGAGCATCCCGCCGGCGCGGCCGCTCACGAGTGAGCGCGCCTGACCTGATCTGACCGTGCAAAAGCGGGGGGAGCATCTGAAGGATGCTCCCCCCGCCGTGTTTTCGGATGTCTGGCTTGCCCCGGCGCGCCGCGGCTCTCCTCAATCAGGCTGGCACCACGTAGAAGATCAGGAACACCACCACCCCGAACAGCAGCACGTCCACCAACAGGGCGCGATCCTTCAGCACCACCACATCGGGCGACTCGGTCTCGCCCTTCACGTGGATCAGGTACAGATAGCGGAAAAGGCCGTACAGCACGAATGGTATGGTGAGCATCATCAGGTGATTGGGCGGCAGGCCCGGTGCGGAGAAGGTGTAGAGCGCGTAGGCCATCACCGTGCTGGCGCCGACCAGCGACAGCATCTCGTCCACGAAGCGCAGGTTGTATTCCGATAGGATGGCGCGGGTGTTGGCTGAGTTCTCTTGCAGCAACACGATCTCTTGACGGCGCTTGCCCAACCCCAGGAACAGCGCCAGCAGCACCATACACACGTAAATCCATGGCGAGAAACGCGTCACCTCAACGACCGCTACGCCCGCCCCCACGCGCAAAACAAACCCCGCCGCGATGGTCAGCACGTCCACGATCACGATGTTCTTGAGCCAGAACGAGTAGGCAACCATCAGCGCCAGGTAGCCATAAAGGATCAGCGCCAGCCCGCGGTTGAGCCACAGCGACAGCGGCAGCGATGCCAGCGTGATCACCACGGCCGCCACGATAGCGAAGCGCGGGTTCAGTGCGCCGGAGGCCAGCGGCCGGCCGCGTTTCTTCGGGTGTTGACGGTCTTTCTCCAGGTCCACCAGGTCGTTGATGATGTACACCACGCCGGAGATCAGACAGAACAGCACGAAAGTGGTCAGTGTGCGCAGGAACGGGTCAGACTGAAAGAGCTTGACGTCGAACAGCAGCGCAGCCCAAACGAAGACGTTTTTCGTCCACTGCTTGGGGCGCATGGTTTTCAGCAACAGGGCAAGCTGGCGCGAGGCCGTGGCTGGCGTAAGAGTAGTTTGTCCAGGATCGATCATGGTCGGTGCTATTCCTCAGCCGGGGATGATACCGCAGGAAAGGCCCTAAGTCAATTTACTTTTGACACCGCGCTAACGCCGGGTTACAATGACGGGCATGGCCTCTGTGGAATCCGTCAACGCCCGCCAGCCCAGGTCGCGCAAGGTGCGCCTGGATGAGCTGTTGGTGGCGCGCGGCCTGGCTGAGACGCGCAGCCAGGCCCAACGGCTGATCCTGGCCGGCCAGGTCTGGCTGGGCGAGCGCGTGCTGGACAAGGCCGGCCAACCGGTGCCGGAGGATGCTGACGTGCGCATCGCGACCGGGCTGCGCTACGTCAGCCGCGGCGGGCTGAAGCTGGAGGCCGCGCTGGACGCGTTCGGCGTCAACCCGGCGGGCTGGGCCTGCGCGGATATCGGCGCGTCCACCGGCGGGTTCACCGATTGCCTGTTGCAGCGGGGCGCGGCCCGCGTGTACGCCATTGATGTCGGGTATGGGCAGCTGGCGTGGACGCTGCGGCAGGACGCGCGGGTGGTGTCCATCGAGCGCGCCAATATCCGCTATCTGGAACCGCTGCCCGAACCGGTGCAGTTGGCCGTGATTGACGTGTCCTTCATCGGGCTGGGGCTGGTGTTCCCGCGCGTGGTCCAGTTGTTGGCCGCTGATGGCCAGGTCATCGCCCTGATCAAGCCGCAGTTCGAGGTGGGCAAGGGCCAGGTGGGCAAGGGCGGGGTCGTGCGCGAACCGGCGCTGCACCGGGCGGCCATCGAGCGGGCGTTGGCGCAGGCGGCCGCGGCCGGCCTGGCCGCGACCGGCTTGATCCGCTCGCCCATCACCGGCCCGGCCGGCAATGTGGAGTTCCTGGCCTGGCTGCGTCTGCTCGGCCCGGCGGCCGAGTTCCCTTCACCAGACGCAGGCCAGGTTCCTGGCTGGATTGAAGCCGCAACGAGGTGCTCAGGATCCACGCACTCGGGATGATGTCGTTGCAGATCACCATGGGAGCATGAACGCTATGTTCAGTCTGACCCCTTCTCGCCGTAACCGTCTCATCCTGGTCGCCGCGCTGGCGTTGGTCGTCTTCTTGATGCTGTGGGGCGCGCGCGGTGCGCTTTTTCCCTACATCTTCGCGCTGGTGCTGGCCTACCTGATGCTGCCCGTGGTGAATCTGTTGGAGCGTCTGCTCGGTCGGCGGGCTAAGGCCGGGGCGCGCTGGCCGCGGCGGGTCGCCATCCTCCTGGTCTATCTATTGACTATCGGCGTCGTGGTGGGCTTCTTCGTGCTGGTGGTGCCGGTGGTGGGTCAACAGTTCGAGGTGTTGTGGGACAGCCGTGATGATCTGGTCGCGGGCGGCGAGCGGCTGGGGCGAGATCTGCTGGCATGGTACGAGGAGAACATTCCCCCCAATTTCCAGCTCCAGGTGGAGAGCGCTTTGCAGCAGGCGGCCGGTACGATAGGCAAGGCCGTACAGACGGGGATCACGCGCACCTTCAGCGTAGTGACGGGCACGGTGAGCTTTCTGATCGGCCTGTTTGTCGTGCCCTTCTGGCTTTTCTACGTCCTCCAGGATCAAGCCAAGGTGACGCGTGGGGTCTTTTCCCTGGCGCCGAGCCGCGTGCGCGCCGATGTCATGAACATTGTGCGCATCCTGGACAACATCTTGAGCGCCTATCTCCGGGGGCAGTTGCTGCTGTGCGTCTTTATCGGGGTGATGGTCACGGTGGGGCTGTCGCTGCTGGGGGTGCGGTTTCCGGCGGTCTTGGGCCTGATTGCCGGGATTTTTGAGATCCTGCCCTTCATCGGCCCGTTCATCGGGCTGGTGCCGGCCGTGATCGTGGCGACGATTCAGGCGCCGCTGTTGGGGTTATGGACGCTGTTGCTGTTCCTCGCCATCCAGCAGGTGGAGAACCTCTTCCTGGTGCCCCGCATCTCCGGCAAGGCGGTGGAGCTGCACCCGGCGATCATCATGGTGGTGCTGGTGATCGGCAACCAGGTGGCCGGGCTGTGGGGCATGCTCCTGGCCGTGCCGGTGACCGCGATGATCCGGGACGTGTTCAAGTACCTGTATCTGCGCTTGCAGGATGAGCCGGTCAGCCCGAAGGAGGCGATGATCCGGCTGGGGCGGACGCCGTTGCAGTTGGAGGTGTGAGGGCTTGCGTGGGGGCCGGCGCGAGATGCAGCAAGCTGTGACGTCCGGCATGGGGACAGGGGTTTTGTTCGGGGCTGAATGCTTCACGCTGCGACGGCGCCTGCGTGTACCCCCACCGCGGCCAACGCCAGCCGCAGATCCGTCTCAGCCGCGTCCAGCAGCGCGGCCGCCTCGTCCGCGGTCGCGCCGCGCGCGGCCAACGTGACGAAGTCCG
>DAOUAT010000146.1:0-2228 GCA_034433275.1 Anaerolineae bacterium | reverse complement strand
GTGCGTCCCTGTCGTTGGTGGATCTGCCGGGCACCTACAGCCTGACCGCCAACTCGGAAGAGGAGCGCATCGCGCGGGATTACCTGATTCGCACGCGGCCCGCCGTGGTGCTGGCGATCGTCAACGCGGCCATCCTGGAGCGCAGCCTCTACCTGGTGGCCGAGCTGCTGGCGTTGGGCCTGCCGCTGGTGATCGGCCTGAACATGCTGGACGTGGCCGAGCAGCACGGGCTGCACGTCGAACCGCACGTGCTGGCCGCAGCGTTGGGCGTGCCGGTGATCCCGCTGGTGGCCTCGAAGAACCAGGGCGTCAAGGAGCTGGTGGACGCCGCGCTGGCCGTGGCGGCCGACCCGGCCGCCCAAACCGCCAACCGGCCCACGATCCGGCCGGAACATCGGCCGGTGCTGGAAGCGGTCGAGGCGATCCTGCGCCATGCGGCCGGCGGCGCAAACGGAAACGTGGCGCAAGCTGGCAGCATGCGCTACATGCCGGCGCGTTCCACGACAGACGCCCATGCTGCTGGCGGCGCCGCCCCCCTTGCGGGTGAAAACGCAGCGGTCGCCGGTCGTCGGCCGACGGTCGGCATTTTCGGAGCAGCGGCCCATGTCGCGGGCGCCACAAGCAGAGACGAAAACTGGAACGCGGAGAGCCTGCCCCGCAGTTTCGGGCACGACGCGGATAGCGCGGACAACGCGGACAGGCTCAGATTCCATCCGCGTCCTCCGCGTAGTCCGCGTAGTCCGCGTCCCGGTCTCGAAGCAGTTGCGCAAACAGACATCCGTCCGGTGGCTGACGCAAATCGGATGTCCCTGGCCGGCTACCCCCCCGACTGGGTGGCCCTCAAGCTGCTGGAAGGGGACGCCGAGATCACCGCGCTGGCGCGGGCCGATCTGCCCCCGGCAGCCTGGGACCAGATCCACGCGCACCTGCTGGCGCACGAAGACGCCTACCTGGACATCGCCGGCGGCCGCTACGAATGGATCGGCCGCATGGCGCGCGCCGCGGTCACGCAGCCCAGGGCCGGCGCCATCACCCGCACCGAGCGGCTCGACCGCGTGGCGACGCACCCCTTGCTCGGCATGGGCCTGCTGCTGGCGATGTTCGGGCTGGTCTTCTGGTTCACCTACACCCTGGCGACACCCATCACCGACTGGCTGGCCGACACCGTGCTGGCCGGCCTGGCGACCGGCGTCGGCGCGCTGCTGGCCGGCGCGCCCGCCTGGCTCAGTGGCTTCTTCGTGGACGGGCTGCTGGGCGGCGCGGGCACGGTGCTCACCTTCCTGCCGATCCTGGTCATCTTCTTCGCCGCGCTGGGCGTGCTGGAGGACACCGGCTACCTGGCGCGCGGGGCCTACGTGATGGATCGCTTCATGCACATGATGGGGCTGCACGGCAAGTCGTTCCTGCCGCTGTTCCTGGGGTTCGGCTGCAATGTGCCCGCGGTGCTGGGCGCGCGCATCCTGGAAGACCGCCGCGCGCGGCTGCTGACCATCCTGCTGGCGCCGCTGGTGCCTTGCACGGCCCGGCTGGCGGTGCTGGCGTTCCTGGCGCCGGCCTTCTTCGGCGCGCAGGCCGCGCTGGTCTCATGGGGGCTGGTGGCGCTGAACCTTCTGGTGCTGGCGGTCGCCGGCATTCTCGTGAACCGGCTGGCCTTCCGCGGGGAACAGACCGCGTTCATCATGGAGCTGCCGCTCTATCACGTGCCCAACCCGCGCACGGTGGGGCTGTACGTGTGGAACAACACCCTGTCGTTCGTACGCAAGGCCGGCTCGCTGATCCTGATCGCCTCGGCCGTGGTGTGGCTGCTGTCGGCCGTGCCCGGCGGCGCCATCGAGACCAGCCTCCTGGCCCGGTTCGGCCGTTGGCTGACCCCCATCGGCGGCTGGATGGGCCTGGCCGACTGGCGCATCCTGGTGGCGCTGCTCACCAGCTTCTTCGCCAAAGAGAACACCATCGCGACGCTGGGCATCCTGTTCGGCGGGGGCGCGGGGACCGGGCTGGCCGCGCAGGTGGCGCTGGTCCTCACCCCGGCCGCGCGCTGGGCCTTCCTGATCGCGCAGATGCTGTTCATCCCCTGCCTGGCCACGGTCGCCACCATCAAGCAGGAGACCGCGTCGTGGCGCTGGACGATTGCCAGCGTGGCGCTGCTGCTGGCGCTGTCGCTGGGCGCGGCGGCGCTGGTGTATCAAGTTGGAACACTGGTGGCGGGTGGGTAGAAGGAACTGATG
>DAOUAT010000145.1:0-6157 GCA_034433275.1 Anaerolineae bacterium | reverse complement strand
TGTCTAATGTTTGTCTAACTCTGGACGGCGGCTTACTGCGCAGTGAAGGGGCGGGTGGTACATTTTGTCTCAATTCATCCATCTGCGGGGGAACAAGAACTATGACCTTATCGCAACCGGGCCAGCCCGGCTTTATCCGCTTGCTCGGCCTCTCCAAAGCCTACCAGGAAGGCGGCCGCCGCCGGGTGGTGCTGGAGAACGCCTCCGCCGAGTTCGACCGCGGGGAGTTCGTGGCGCTGGTGGGCCGCAGCGGCAGCGGCAAGAGCACCCTGCTGAACCTGGTCAGCGGCATTGACCGCGCGGACGTGGGGCAGATCTGGCTGGACGGCCGGGAGCTCACCGCGCTGGACGAGCGCCAACGCACCCTGTTTCGCCGCCGGCAGATCGGCTTCATCTTCCAGTTTTTCAACCTGATCCCCACCCTGACCGTGCTGGAGAACGTGACCCTGCCACTGGAGCTGAACGGGACATCCGCGAAAGCCGCGCGCGCGGCCGCCGAGCCGCTGCTGGCCGCGGTGGGGCTGCTGGATCGGGCCGGCGCCTTCCCCGATAAGCTCTCCGGCGGCGAGCAGCAGCGCGTCGCCATCGCTCGCGCGCTGGTTCACGATCCCGCTCTGGTGCTGGCCGACGAGCCCACCGGCAACCTGGACGAGAACACCGGCCAAACCGTGCTGGCGCTGCTGGATCGGCTGACCCGGCAGGCGGGCAAGAACCTGCTGATGGTGACCCACAGCCTGGAGTCCGCGGCCTGGGCCGACCGCGTCTTCCACCTGCGGGATGGCAAGCTGGACTACGCGCCGGCGGTCAAGCCCGGCTTCGTCACCGCAATAACACACAAACCAGGTTTCTCCGAGAAACCTGGTTTGTCCATCGTGGCGCCATGAACCGCACCCTCACCAACGTCGGCTGGCGCTACCTCGCGCGGCGCCCGTGGCAGACCGCGCTGATGGTGCTGGGCATCGCGCTGGGCGTGGCCGTGATGGTCGCCATTGACCTGGCCAACAGCGCGGCCAGCCGAGCCTTCGACCTGAGCACCGACGCCATCGCTGGCCGCGCGACACATCAGATCGTGGGCGGGCCGGCCGGGCTGGACGAGACGCTCTACGCCCGGCTGCGCGCCGCGGGCGTGCGCGATGCCGCGCCGGTGGTCAGCGACTATGTGACATCGCCCCAACTCGGCGACCGACCGCTGCAGCTCCTGGGCGTGGATCCGTTCGCGGAGGCGCCGTTACGGTCGTACTTGGGACCTACCCCCCTGACCCCCCTCCCTGCGAGGGAGGGGGGAGTGAACTCCCCTCCCTTGACAGGGGAGGGGCTGGGGGAGAGGTGAGCCAGCTCGTTGCCTTCCTCACCCGGCCCGGCGGGCTGCTGATCTCCGAGGGGCTGGCGGCCGAGTATGGGCTGGCCGTGGGGGACGCGGTTGCCCTGGACGCGTCCGGCCGCGCTTCGACGGGCGTCATCGTGGGCCTGCTGCGACCGGATGACGGGCTGACCCGCCGCGCGCTGGATGGCATGATCCTGGCCGACATCGCCACCGCGCAGGAGGCGCTGGGGATGGTCGGGCGGTTGAGCCATGTGGATCTGATCGGAGACCTGACAGGTTTCGCAAACCTGTCAGGTCTGCTACCCTCCGATACCCAAGTCATCCCTGTACGCGCCCGCTCCGGCGCGCTGGAGCAGATGACGGCCGCGTTCCGCACCAACCTGACCGCGCTCAGCCTGCTGGCGCTGGTGGTCGGGATGTTCCTGATCTACAACAGCATGACCTTTTCGGTGGTGCAGCGCCGGCCCATGTTCGGCACGCTGCGCGCCCTGGGCGTGACGCCGGCCGAGGTGGGCCGGCTGGTGCTGAGCGAGGCGCTGCTGGTGGGCGCGCTGGGCTCGGCCCTGGGCCTGGGGTTGGGCATCCTGTTGGGCCAGGGCGCGGTGCGGCTGGTGACGCAGACCATCAACGACCTGTACTTCGTCGTCACCGTGCGCGGCATCGCGATTCCCGCCGAAAGCCTGGTCAAGGGCGCGCTCTTGGGCAGCGCGGCCACGGTCGCCTCGGCCGCGCTGCCCGCGTGGGAGGCCGCGACCGTGCCGCCCCGCCTGGCGCTGACCCGCTCGGGCCTGGAGGACAAAGCGCGGCGGGCCCTGCCGTGGGTCTCGGCCGCGGGCGCGGGCGGCATCGGCCTGGGCGCCGGCCTGCTGCAGATCCCGACCCGCTCGCTGGTCGTCAGCTTCGGCGGCATCTTCTTGCTCACCATCGGCTTCGCGCTGCTGGCGCCGCTGGCCACCCTAGCACTGGCGCGGCTGGTTCAACCGATGGCCGGCCGGCTGCTGGGCGTGCTCGGCCGCATGGCCCCGCGCAACGTCACTGCTGCGCTCAGCCGCACCGCGGTGGCCGTGGCCGCGCTGATGGTGGCCGTGTCGGTGACGGTGGGCGTGGGGCTGATGGTGACCAGCTTTCGCACCACCGTGGTGGACTGGCTGGGGCAAACGCTGTGGGGCGACGTGTACATCTCCGCGCCGCAAGTGATCGCCACCCGCTCGGCCGCGCCGCTGGACCCGCGCGTGCTGGACGTAATGCAGCGGTGGCCGGGCGTGACCCGCTGGGACGTGCTGCGCGCGACCGATGTCGGCTCGCCGGACGGGCCGGTGGGGGTCACCGCGGTGTCGGATGAGGACTTCACCGCGCCGCGGGTGTTCGTCAGCACCGCCGGCAGCCGGGCGGACGTGGCGGCCGCGGTCAAAGCCGGCGCGGTGCTGGCCTCTGAGCCGCTGGCGAACCGTTTAGGGCTCACCCTGAGCGGAGCACGGCGCACGCCATGCACAACAGGGCCTGAACCAACTTCTGCGCCGTGCGAAGTCGAAGGGCCAACCGTCACGCTGTACACCGACCGCGGGCCGCAGGCCTTCCCCGTGGCCGGCATCTACCGCGACTACTCCAACAGCCAGGGCACGGTGATGATGGGGCTGGACCTCTATCGGCAGCACTGGGATGACCCGACTATCACCGCGGGCCTGCTGGTGTTGGCGCCGGGCGCGGACGTGGACGCGACCGTGGCCGGGCTGCGCGAGGCGCTGGCGGGCATCCAGGGCGTGGTGGTGCGGCCCAACCAGGCGCTGCGCGACGAAGCGCTGGCCGTGTTCGACCGCGCGTTCGCGATCACCGGCGCGCTGCAACTGCTGGCCGCGATCGTCGCGTTCATCGGCGTGCTCAGCGCGCTGCTGTCGCTGCAACTGGAGCGCGGCCGCGAGTTCGGCGTGCTGCGCGCGGTGGGACTCACCGTCCGCCAGTTCCGCGGCCTGGTGCTGCTTGAGACCGGCCTGATGGGCGCGGCCGCCGGGTTGCTGGCGCTGCCCACCGGCCTGGCCCTGGCTGTGGTGCTGATTTTCATCATCAACCGCCGCTCGTTCGGCTGGACCATGCAGCTGGCGGCCGAGCCGGGCATCTTCCTGCAGGCCCTGGCGCTGGCCGTGGTCGCCGCGCTGCTGGCCGGGGTCTATCCTGCGATCCGCATGGGGCGCATGGCCGCGGCCGAGGTGTTGCGAGGGGAGTGATGGAGACACGGGGACAGGGAGACACGGGGATGAGGCGAATCTTGGTGTTGGTGACTTTGGTGGTTATCTTTCTGGGCGCAACGGCCTGGCTGCTGTGGCCGCGATCGTCGCCGGCGTTGCAGGCGAGTTTGGTGGCGCAGGCTGCGCCGGCCGATGTGAGCGGGTTCGCGCGGGCGGAGGGGCCGCGGGCGATCGTGTTCCCCGATGACCGGGGGCCGCACGACGATTACCAGACCGAGTGGTGGTACTACACCGGCAACCTGACCGCGGAGACCGGCGAGCATTTCGGCTTCCAGCTCACCTTTTTCCGCCGCGCGCTGACGCCGCCGGATCAGCGCGCCGAACGCGCTTCCGCGTGGGGGACCGACCAGGTGTACATGGCGCACTTCGCGCTCACCGACGTGAACGGCGGCAAGCACTACTCCTTCGAGCGGCTGGCCAGGGGCGCGGCCGGGGTGGCCGGCGCGCAGGCGGACCCGCACCGGGTGTGGCTGGAGGATTGGGAGGTGGCGGAGATGACATCCGGAATCGAGGCTTCAGCCGGTCTCTCTGGGTCAACAACCCAACCGGCTGAAGCCTCGAGTCCAGCCTTGATCCGCTCCGGAATCGAGGCTTTAGCCGGTCACTCTGGGCCAACAGTCCAACCGGCTAAAGCCTCGAGTCCAGGTGATGCCGCTGATGATATGCCTTGGCGGCCGCGACCGGCGCGGCTGCGCGCCGCCGCTCTTGACCCCGATCTCAACCTCAACCTCAGCCTCGACCTCACCCTGTCCGACCTCAAGCCGCCCGCGCTGCAAGGGGACCGCGGTTACAGCCGCAAGGGGCCGGAGCCGGGCAACGCGTCCTACTACGTCAGCCGCACGCGCAGCGCGGCCGAGGGCACGGTGACGGTGGGCGGCAAGACGTTCGCCGTGGCGGGCCTGAGCTGGATGGATCAGGAGTGGAGCACCAGCGCGCTGGGGCCGGAGCAGGTGGGCTGGGATTGGTTCAGCATCCAGCTCGACGACGAGACCGAGCTGATGGTCTTCCAGCTCCGCCGCGCGGATGGGGGCGTGGATGCGTTCTCCAGCGGCACGCTGATCGCCGCCGATGGCAGCACGCGGCAGCTCGGCCCCGGCGACTTCGCGATCACCCCGACCGGCACGTGGCGCAGCCCACGCACCGGCGGCGTCTACCCTTCCGGTTGGATCGTGGCCGTGCCCGCGGCCGACCTCCGCCTGGAGATCGCCCCCTGGCTGGCTGACCAGGAGATGCAGGTGTCGTACACCTATTGGGAAGGCGCGGTGCGGGTGACGGGGACGTCCGCCGGCCGACCGGTGGCGGGCAACGGCTACGTGGAGCTGACGGGGTACGCGGGGAGTATGCAAGGAGAGTTTTAGCTTGACGCGGGAGGAATGTCAATGCCGGCAAGTTCGGAACCCGTCGAAGGCAGGAGGCCGCACACAGGGCGGAGTCCCGCTGGCGCCCAGCCGGGACTCCGCTTCATGTTATTTGGCGGTCAGGTAGCCAGCTCTGGCACGACTGGTGGTCTCAGGGCACGGGGCGACCCAGGTCACCACGGCGCCTGTTGGATAACTGCAAGTGCAGCGCCAGCCCAGGCCTGGGGTTCGCACGCACTGCACCTGGGCGCCCGCCAACTGGCACTCTGCGGCCATCAGTTGCGCCTGTCGGCAGGGCGGCAGGCCACCCTGGAAGGTGGGCGCTGCGGTGTTCGTCAGATCTGTCATGAGGCCCGGCGCGGCAGCCGCGGGCGCGACTGACAGGGCCAGCATCAGGACCAACACAAGAACGGCCAACACACTTAACCGACGCAAAGCACACATTTTGGGGCCTCCTTTCTGAATCAGCTGGGTGTTATCGTCTGTCCCCAACTGCACCTTCAGCATAGCAGAAAGGCGGCGCGCGGGCATTGAGGCAAACACGGATATTTTGTCCGGGCGACACCTAGTTTTTTTGTTCGATGGCCGTCGCCCCCAACCCTCTTTGGAGCGCCCAGGTCGCGACCTGCGTGCGCGAGGAGAACTGGAGCTTCGCGAGAATGTTGCCCATGTGCGCTTCGACCGTGCGTTCACTGACACACAGCCGGCTGGCGATCTGGCTATTGGAGAGGCCGTGCGCCACGCCGCCTGCCACCTCACGCTCGCGCGCGGTCAGCCCGCCGCACTGGTATTTGGCCGCTTGCAGGGGTGTCAAAATCCGTGAGACACCTGGCTCTGCCCCGCTTGTGAGATCCGCGGTGAGCGCCATCGCCGCATCCGCGGTCATGCGGCCGCCTTCGGCACAGGCTGCATCAAAAACGGCCGGCTCCAGATGGGTGCGCACAACGTGTTCGGTGCGGTCCCACTGCGCTCGGATATCCAAATCCATAGGAATCTTGTAACGTGTGCGCGCGGCCTGGGCCGCGCCGAGGAGTTGCGCGGCCTGGCGGTGCTGCCGCCTGGCGCATTTCATGAGCGCCGGCAGTTGGCCCCAGATAGCCAGGAACCCGAAACGGCTTTCGTCCGGTTCGGAGTCCGCACCGGCTTTCAGTACCGCATAGAGAGCCGCGGCGCCGCGGTCGTCGCCTTGCGCCAACAAACACAGGCCCAGTCCCCACATCAGTCGCACCGGA
>DAOUAT010000144.1:0-19270 GCA_034433275.1 Anaerolineae bacterium | reverse complement strand
AGCACCGGGCAGCCCGCCGGCGCGAGGACGTGAAGTTGGCGCAGCAGGTGGCAGGTCTGCGCGTCCGGCTGCGGGCGTTAGCGTGAAAGATCTTGCTACCGCTGGACGATGGGCAGCAAAACGCTGTGTTTGAAGATCGGCTCGCGCTGCAGGTGATAAAGTTGCCGTGATTCAGCGCCGTAGTAGCCGATCCATACAACGTGCAGGCGCTCTGTGGCCGCGAGGCATGCCGCCAAGTCGCTGATGCTGTCGCACTGGCCATCGGCCGCTTCCGCTTCACGCCATGTGGCGTCAGGCTGTGCCGGCCGCACGCGGTGCCAGATCTGCTTCCCCTCGGCCCATAGCGCCTGGCAGTAGCCCTGCCGGTTGATCACGAGCCGGCCCAACCGGCAGTCTGTGTTCGGCCCCGAAAGCGTGACGGGTTGCGACCAGGTTCCCGCGCGGTAATCGGCAGACCGGATGACAAATAGCCCCGCCTGTTCCTCTTGCCAGATCAGATGTGCGACGCCGGCATCGCTCAAGGCCAGTCGCGGGTAGATTGAGTCGCTGCCTGGGGTGTCCGAGACGTTTGCGGGCGTGGACCAGGCGTCGGTCTTGATCGAACAGAAAACCTCGAATTTATTGGTGGCGGCCAGGCGGTCCTGCCAGGCCAGGTGGACATCACCGTTGCGGCCAACGCTCAGGGTGGGAAGGCTGCCCCGGCCGTTGGGAATAGGGACGGCGCTCCACGCACACTCACGCCGCGTGCCGTGGTAGATGGTGGGATAGCCCGGCGTTGTATCCTCCCATGCGGCATGGAGCGTCCCATCGGGTCCGATCGCCAGGGCCGGGCGGGTAGAGGCGCCGGGGGTGCGTGAAACGGCCTCGGGCAGTGACCATTGCGAGCCATTCCACCGGACATAATAGACCTGGCTGACATCGAGGAAGCGATTGGCGAAGAGGCAATGGAGGGCGCCATCAGGCGCAACGATGGCGATCGGTTGCTCGCCGCTGGCGACCCGCGTGGCCGGGCCCCAGGCCCCATCTACCAGGCGCGCATGGTAGACGGTCTGCCTGCTGCTCCATAGCGCGTGTACCTGGCCACCGCTGGCCGCCAGGGTAGGCTCGCGACCATCAGGGTCAGTGTTCTCGATGCGGCTGTTGGCGCTCCATGGGTTGTTGCTGCTCATCTGGGCCTGGCTCCTCTGCGCACATTCAGGTCACTGATCTGATTCTAGCACCTCGCAGGACGCGGCGCAAGTTTCAAAGAAATACCACTTCTTCTTTGCCGCTGAGCTTTTCTTCGATCTTGGCGATGATCAGGTCGAGGTGTCCGCCGTTGTGTACGAAGTCCAGAGTGTCGGCCGGAACGGTCAGCACTGGACATAACGTGAAGCTGCGCATCCAGGCCGCGTAGAGCGTATTGAGTTGGTCCAGGTATTCGGGGGTGATGGTGCGTTCGAAGGCGCGGCCGCGCTGGGCGATGCGGGTCAGCAGGGTGGGCACGGTGGCGCGCAGGTAAACCACCAGATCGGGCGGGGGCAGGAATTGTGTGAGCACCTCGTAAAGTTCGCGATAGGTGCGGTAATCGCGGTGCAAGATGTGGCCTTGCTCGAAGAGGGCGCGCGCAAAGATCTCGGCATCTTCGTAGACCGAACGATCTTGCACCACAGAACCGGGAAAGTCGAGCAGACGGCGGTGATGTCGCAAGCGACGCGAGAGGAAGAAGATCTGCGAGTGGAACGCGTAGCGGGGCATGTCCTGGTAGAAATCGGCCAGGTAAGGGTTGTCCTCCACCGCTTCGTAGAAGGGCTCCCAGCCCAGGCGCTGGCTGAGCAGCGAGGTAAGAGTGGATTTGCCGACCCCGATGTTGCCGGCGATGGCGATGAAGCGCTTAGTCATGGGACCCCCTGTGTTCTCGATTCGGCCAGGTCAGGCGATGGCACGTTCTGCTCCAACCTCCGCAGATATGCGGCTTCCAGGTCAATGCCCGCGTCGTTAGCGATCTTCAGCAGACGGGCCAGGGTGTCGGCCAGTTGGGCCTGCACCTCGCGCTGCACCAGCTCAAGGGCGCGGTCATGGGCCTCCTGGCGGTTGCCCACCTGAGCGATGAGCTGTTCCTGCTGGGTCCAGGCCACCCGCAATGCCCGGCCCAACGCGCCCACCTCATCGGTCAGGCAGATGAAGTCGAAGAACAGGTCGGCGGGCAGGCCGTTTTCGCGGTCGAGGGCCCGGTGCAGACGCTGGAAATCGTGCAGGCGGCGCCCCTGTTCGAGGGCAGGCGCGGCGGCCGCGACCACCTCGCCCAGATCCGGTAGCGGAAGCTGGTAGGCTTCGGTTCGTAGCGCATTTTTGACCTGGGCCACCACGGTGTTGCGCGCTGCCGCGTCATGGACGATGTCCAGCGCGTCGGTGTCCAGGTTCAGGACGGGCGCGGCGGTGTATTCGCCGAAGAAGCGCTCATACGCCGCCCGCAACGCATCAATGTAGGCCCAATCCATTTGGCGCTCATAGCTGCGGTCCCGGAACGCGATGCGCTGCATGAGGGTGTT
Organism: Anaerolineae bacterium; assembly: GCA_034433275.1. Lineage (GTDB taxonomy): Bacteria > Chloroflexota > Anaerolineae > CG2-30-64-16 > CG2-30-64-16 > DAOUAT01. Next base: position 16,739 of record DAOUAT010000144.1, on the reverse strand, counting down.
GGTGGACGCGCGCAGGTAGATCACCAGGGTGGGCGTGGGGATCTGCTCGCCCAGGATGGCGTGCACGCGTTCGTACATCGCCAGCTCATCCCCGGCCAGGTTCAGGTGGGCAAACAGCCAGTCTTTGGCGAACAGGTAATCGCTGACCAGGGGGCCGCGGCGCAGCGAGTCAGCGATGACTCTGTGCTGTTGTCGGTAACGGCTGAGCAGGAAGAAGATCTGGGTTTGGAATGCATAGCGCTCCCGGTCGGCGTAAAAATCGCTGAGAAATGGATTCTCCTCGAACACCTCCAGCAGGCGTTCCGCGCCGAGGGCTTCGGCCAGGATGCGCGCCAGGGTCGTCTTCCCGACGCCGATGGCGCCTTCGAGGGCGATGTAGGGATGCATTGTGCTGGATCTCCTTGTCCGTAATAGGATCGGGTGTAGGCCTATTATACGGGCAAGCGCGGACATACCCAAGAACGCGCTGAAACCTTTGACAGGCTGATGCGTAACAAGAGTGAACATTGGTCAGCAAACATAGGGTGACACCCGTGGAAGATCAAGAACTACAGTGGCTGGAGCAGGCCCGGCGCGGCGATCACCGGGCTTTTGCCCGCCTGGTCGAGGCCTATCAGGGGCCAGTCTACAATCTGGCGTATCGCATGTTGGGCAATGCCGGCGAGGCGGAGGATGCCGCGCAGGAGACGTTCGTCCGCATGTACACCAAGCTGCACACCTTCCAGCCGGAACGCAAGCTTTCCTCCTGGGTGCTCTCCATCGCGTCGCACTACTGCATCGATCGGCTACGCCGGCGGCGGGGCAACTGGCTGTCATTGGACGATGACCCGGTGGCCGCAGTGGTGCCCAGCCGGTTGCAGGGGCCAGAAGACGCCGCTCTGCGCGCGGAGGTGAAGGATGAAGTGCAGCAGTTGGTGAACCGTCTTACGCCGGCCTATCGCGTGCCCTTGCTGCTGCGCTATTGGTACGACCTGTCGTACAGCGAAATCGCCGAGGCCATGGGGCTGTCGGTGCAAGCCGTGAAGTCGCGGCTGCACCGCGCCCGGCTGCAGATCCAAGAGAAAACCCCCGTTGGCTCCGCGATCATGCCGGCGCTGGCGGTGTGAGGTGAACAGTGCACTCTGAATTCACGCAAATCATGTCTTTGGCCCTGGACGATGAGGCAGGCCCGGATGAGGTGCGACGCCTGCACGCTCACCTGCGTGCGTGCCCGGCGTGCGCGGCGCAGTGGGCGCAGTGGCAGATCCTTGACCGGCGCCTGGCCGCGGCCCCAACGATGGCGCCACCCGCCAGCCTGGTGGGGGCGGTGGCCCAGCGCATCGCGGCGCACGATCTCCGCCGCCGCCGGACGCGCTGGGTGGGTTCGGGCCTGGTCCTCACCTGGCTGCTGGTGTTTGTGCTCGGCCTGGCCGGTGTCGTGGGCGCCGCCAGTTGGGTCACGGGCCAGCCGCAGCAGATCGCGACCGTCCTCTCCGCGCTGGCCCATTTCCTCGGCGGCGTCACCTGGCTGTTTCATGCGCTGGCCGCATTCCTTAGTGAATTGGGCGCGCCCCGACTGGCTGCCGGCGGTGGGGTGTTTGTGACGTTTACGTGCGTGCTGGCCGTGATGTGGCTATGGGCCGTGGGCCGCAGTCACACGTGGGTCAACGCGCGCGCCACCTTCGGTGGATAGGAACAAGGAGGAGAACGATGCGACGTCATCTCGGACTCGCGACCGCGCTGATCCTGCTGCTGGCCGTGCTCGCCGCGCCCAGCGCTTACGCGCAGGCCGGCGACGGGGATAGATTTATCTTCAATGAGAACTTCGTCCTGGCTGAGGGCGAGACGCTGTACGGGGGGCTGGTTGTGGCGGGCGGCGCCGCCGTGCTGGAGGACGGGAGCCTGGTGCAGCAGGATGTCGCCGCGTTTGGCAGCGCGTTAACCATCGCGGGCGTCGTGCGCGGCAGCGTCGCTGTGTTCAGTGGCTCGGTACACCTGGCGGAGTCAGCTATCATCGAAGGGGACTTCGCCACGTTCGGCGCGCAGGTGACGCGTGAGCCAGGAGCGGTCGTTCGGGGCGATAGCGTGGGCAGAGTGCGCACCCCGGAGACCCCCGAAGCGCCGCCAGCCCCTCCTGAGCCTGCGAAGCGCAGCCTGGCCAGCCGTGTCATCGCCTGGCAGTTCGGCACTTTGGGTTGGGCCCTGCTGCTGGTCTTGTTGGGCCTGGCGGCGGTGCTGCTGGCCCCGCGCGCGGTCGGCCGTGTGGCGAGCGCCGCCGCAGCCGAGCCAGCCCTTACCTTCGGCCTGGGGCTGCTGACCTTCATCGTCGCGGCGATGGGCGGAACTTTGCTGCTGATCGCGTGTGGGCTCGGGCTGCTGGTCTGGCTGGCACTGGGGGCCGCGCTGCTGCTGGGGTGGATCGCGGTGGGGCTGTGGCTCGGGCAGCGGTTGTTGGCCACGCTTCGGGTGCGGCCGGTCTCGGTGTTGGCGCAGGTGGGTCTCGGCGTCGCGCTGCTCACTGTCGTGGCGCGCCTGCCGTGGTGCGTTGGCTTCCTCTTCACCGTGATCGCCGGCAGCATCGGCCTGGGCGCCGTGATCGTCACCCGCTTCGGTACACAACCCGCGGACACGCCCGCCGGGCCCGCGCAAAGCCTCAGCGCCCCCGAAGAGCCGCTGGCGCTTGCCCCGGCCACGCCGCCGCAGGATGGCCCGCCGGTGGGCTAAACGCCGGTTCCGTCCTTTAGAAACCAGGTTTCCAGGTGAAACCTGGTTTCTTGTGTGCGCCGAGGAAACCCCGTTTATGCCCCCTATTTGACCAGCATCCCTGGCCGGGTTACAATAGCATCTTGCCTGCCGGTGTTGCACCGCGGGCGACCCATGGCGGGAGAACGTCCGGTGGCTTGGAGCTGCGACAGTGGCTGAGACTGAGATCGGTGGCAGCGGGGCTGGCCCGCTCGTGCGCCTGCACATCGTGCCCAGCCGGTGGATCTGGCGGATCGGCCCGGCGTGGGCTGTCCTGGCGGGTGCGCTGGCGGCTGGGGCGCCCGTGTTGGCCGCTGATGCCTTGTTTCGGCTGGCCGCAGCGGTCATCCTGGCCGATCTGCTGTGGGGTGCGTTGCGCCAGAGCGCGCCTGTACAACCGGGGCAGGCAACGGTGCAACCTGCGCCCTCGGTCCTGCCCTATGCCCGGCCCGATGCACCCCTGGCGACTTTTTTGGCAGGGTTGGCTGGCCACCAGGGTGATCCGTTGTGGGCGCCGTGGCAAGGGTTGCTCCTCAGTCTGGCGCTGATAGGCGCTTTGAGCGTCCTGCTGGGCCCGGCGGCCATGCTGCTCTCGGCGGCTGCCCTGCTCGCCTGGGGCGGCTGGCGGGCGGTGGGGGGCGCGGCGCTGGGCGATGCCGTGTTGGATGTGGCGCTCCCCTGGCTGTTGGGGGCCTCATTGGCCGGCAGCGCAGCTTTTGCGTGGCCGGTGTGGGCGCTGGCCGGAGCATTCACGCTGCTGCAGTGGGGCGCGCTCCGCGCGCAGGAGCGCAGCGCGGCCCTGGCCTGGCTGGGGCAGGGGGCTGTCCTCGCCGCGCTGATCGCGCTCCGGCAGCCGTGGGCGTTAGCCGGCATCGCTGTGCTGCTGGCGCCTGCGGCCTGGTGGCTGGCTGCACGGCGGCCCGGCGCGGTGGCACACGCGTTGCCGTGGTGGTGGGCGGCGATGTTGATCGCTGCTCTGACGACTCGATAACACTGAACTTCATCGCAAGGAGAGCACAATGACAAAGAAGGGTGATCTACTCAGTCTGGCCGATTTCAGCGCCGATGCGTTGTGGCGTTGGCTGAATCTGGCGCGCGAGTTGAAGGCGGAATGGTTGGCGGGAGGCAATCGCCCCCTGTTGCAGGGCAAGACTCTCGGCATGATCTTCCAGAAGCCATCCCTGCGCACGCGGGTGAGCTTTGAGATGGGGATGCGTCACCTGGGCGGCGATGCGCTTTACCTTTCGCCCAACGAGATCGGCCTGGGCGGCCGCGAAAGCGTGGCTGATGTGGCGCGCGTGCTGTCTCGGTATGTGGACGGCATTATGGCGCGCGTGTTTGCGCACAGCCACGTTGTCGAACTCGCACGCTACTCGCGCGTCCCCGTGATCAACGGCCTGTCCGATTTCAGCCATCCCTGCCAGGGCCTTACTGATCTGTTCACCATCTGGGAGCACAAGGGCCGGCTCGAGGGCATCAAGCTGGCTTACGTCGGTGATGGCAACAACGTAGCCACATCCCTGGTGTTCGGCGGCGCCAAGCTGGGCATGCACGTCAGCCTGGGCACGCCGCCGGGCTACGAGTTGGCGCCTCGGGTGTTGGCGCAAGGTCGTGCTTTCGCGGCCGAAAGCGGCGGTGCGGTGTCGGTCACAGCCGACCCCATGGCCGCGGTGGCTGATGCCGATGTGGTCTACACCGATACGTGGGCCAGCATGGGCCAGGAGGCCGAGAAGGAAGCGCGGGCCAAGGTCTTCCCGCCGTTCCAGGTTAACGCTCGCCTGGTGGCGGCCGCGCGGCCTGACGCCATCGTCATGCACTGTCTGCCCGCCCACCGCGGGGAAGAGATCACGGACGAAGTGGCTGATGGGCCGCACTCCGTGCTCTTCGATCAGGCTGAAAATCGCATGCACGCGCAAAAGGCGATCCTGGCCGATCTCCTGGGGGCATAGTGTTGGAGCAATTGGCTAACTGGCTGCGAGGGTTATGGGCCGAGGCCGTCGGGGTGTTGCCGCAGCTCACCTGGACGGACGTGGTTGACATCCTGCTGGTTGCCCTGGTCTTCTACGCGCTGTTCCGTTTGTTTCAGGGCACCCAGGCCATCGCGCTGCTGCGTGGCGTCCTGGTGCTGACCTTGATCTTCGGCATTGCTGCCAGTCGGCTCACCGCGTTCGGCTGGCTGTTGCGGAATTCCTTGCCTGTCATTCTGGTTGCTATTCCGGTGGTCTTTCAACCGGAACTGCGGCGGGCGCTGGAGCGGCTTGGCCGCTCCGCGCCCATGTTCATGGGACGCGGCGGCCGCGAAACCGCCACCCAACAGGTCATCCACGAGATCGTGTTGGCAGTGGAAACTCTATCGCGAGAACGCACCGGCGCCCTGATGGTGCTGGAAGGCGATACGGGGCTGGAAGAGCACATTGAGTCCGGTGAACGGGTGGATGCCCTGGTGTCGGCGCGGCTCTTGCTGACCATCTTCTTTCCGGGCACCTCGCTGCACGACGGCGCAGTGATCATCCGCGGCGACCATATCGTGGCGGCCGCGTGCGTCTTGCCGTTAACGCAGCGCGATTTGGCCGACAGCTCATTGGGCACCCGCCACCGCGCGGCCGTGGGCATCACCGAGCAAAACGATGCGATCGCGATCATCGTCTCGGAGGAGACCGGGATCGTCTCCGTATCGCGCGGTGGGCGGATCGCGCGGCGGCTGGACGGCCAGCGGCTGCGCACGATCTTACAGGCTTTCTACCGGCCGCGGCGCCTGTTCGGGACCGGGGTGTGAGAGCGGCTATGAAGAGTTGGTTTTCGCGGTTGGGCTCGGTGACGTTGGCGTTGCTCCTGGCAGTCATGGTGTGGATCATCGCCGTTCAGCAGGAGTATCCCCGCGCGCGTTTCTCGCAGCCTATCGCCGTTAGCCGGACTGGCCTGGCGGAGACGCTGAACGTGTTTGGCGACACGCTGAGCGAGGTGCAGATTGAGATCCGCGCGCCGAAAGCGCGGTGGTCCAATTTACAAGCCCGAGATTTCACTGCCTGGATTGACCTCTCGCGGCTCGCCACTGGCGAGTATGATGTGCCGGTCCAGGTTAAGCCGCCCGATCCCCAGGTGCAAATCATGGGCGTCGAGCCGCCGATGATCCGTGTGCGCCTCGAGGAACGCAAACAGAAAGCGGTCCCCGTGCGCGTCAACATCATGGACTCGCCATCCTTCGGCTATAACTGGCAGACCCCGGTGATCACACCCACGGAGGTCATCGTGTCCGGGTCGGCGCCGTTGGTGGATCAGGTTGAATCGGTCGTTGTGGACTTTTACCTGGGCAGCGCGCGCGGCACGGTGGAGCGCTGGGGTCGCGTGTCACCGCGTAACAGCGCCGGTGAGGTGCAGGGCTTCGTGGCCGTCACCCCACGCGAGGTGTTGGTGACCGTGCCGGTGGTTCAGCTTCCCGGGTATCGCGAGATCGCGATCCTGGTTGAACCTGAAGGCACGCCGGCCGAAGGGTATACGGTGAGCGCGGTGTCCGCAGATCCGAAGCTGGTCACCGTGCAGGGTGATGCGGCCGTGGTCGCTGCGCTCAGCGGCTACATCACTGTTCCGGTCAAGATCGAGGGGGCGGACAAGAACGTTGTGGCGCGCGTGCCGCTGCGCCTGCCCGAGAATGTCTCGGCGCTGGGGGCCCAGAGCGTGATAGCCCAGGTCAGTGTTGTGCCGATCACCTCGGTGCAGCAAGTGCGCCTCAAGCCAGTGATCCAGGGCCTCGGGCCCGGGTTGACGGCCACGATCGCACTGGATTCCGTGAACGTCTTTTTATCGGGGCCGGCGCCAAAGTTGCTTGCCCTGCAGCCCGATGATGTGCTCGTCGTGGTGGACGTAACTGGTTTGGGCGTTGGGTCTCACGGGATCGAACCTCAGGTGTCTGCGCCCAACGAGATCAGCCCTGTGAGTGTCTCGCCGCAAACCGTTGAAGTGACGATTGCGGCGCTGCCGACGCCGACGCCGACCCCGGAGGAGACGCCCTCTGGGGCGAGCCGGGGGCCTGGCCCCCCGACATCAACGCCAACCCCGAGTCGGTGACGGGCGAGATATCAATAGTTGGAAAGATCAAAATCATGAGAATGCCTGTTGTCGCCCTGGTCGGGCGCCCTAATGTGGGAAAATCCACACTGTTTAACCGTCTGATCGGTGAGCGCCGCTCGATCATTGAAGACGAGCCCGGCACCACGCGGGATCGGCTGTATGGCGCTGCAGAATGGACCAACCGACCATTCATCCTGGTGGACACCGGTGGTCTCGATGTCGCTGCCACCGAGAAGGCGCCGCAGAAAGGCGCTCGCCCTGAAGCCCTGGGCGCCTCGTCGCGCGATTTTGCGCGGGAAATCCGTGAGCAGGCTGAACTGGCCATTACTGAGGCCGACGTGGTCCTCTTCTTAACCGACGCGCGGGATGGCGTCACCGCCGCAGATAGGGATGTCGCCGATATCTTGCGCCGCTCGGGTCGCCCGGTGGTGCTGGCGGTAAACAAGGCCGACAACGAGGCACGGCGCCAGGCGGCCTTTGAGTTCTACGAACTCAGCCTGGGAACACCCTACGCCATCTCTGCGCTGCACGGCACCGGCACCGGCGATCTGCTGGACGCGCTGGTGGCGGAGATTCCGGCTGTGCCTGAAGAGACGGAGCCGGACGACGCGATCCGGATCGCGATCGTGGGCCGCCCCAATGTGGGCAAGTCATCCTTGCTCAATGCGCTGCTGCAGCAGGAGCGGGCGATTGTCAGCCCCATACCGGGCACGACACGCGACGCGATTGACACCGAGCTCAACCATCACGGTCAGCGCCTGGTGCTGATTGATACGGCCGGGATCCGGCGGCGCGGCAAGGTGGAGGTCGGCATTGAGAAGTACAGCGTCTTGCGCGCCCTGAATGCTGTGCAGCGCGCGGATGTCGCGTTGCTCGTGGTTGATGCCACCGCCGGTATCACTGCCCAGGATGCGCACGTGGCCGGCTTCGTGCTGGAAGCGTACAAGAGCGTCGCGGTCATTGTCAATAAGTGGGATGCGGTCGAAAACAAGGACACCTACAGCACCGTGCAGTTCACGGCCGAAGTGCGAGATAAGCTCCGGTTCATGGATTATGTGCCGGTGCTGTTCGTCTCCGCGCTGACGCGTCAGCGAGTGAGCAAAGTGTTGCCCCTGGCCGTGCAGATCGCGGCCGAGCGCCGGCAACGCATCGCGACGGCCGAGCTCAACCGTCTGTTCCGCGACGCGATCGTCGCGCACCCGGCCCCAAATCGGCAGGGCAAGCAGCTCAAGTTTCTGTATGCGACCCAGGCCGAAGTGGCGCCACCGACCTTCATCGTGTTTGTCAACGACAAGAAGCTGGTACACTTCTCTTATGCGCGCTACCTCGAGAATCAAATTCGGGCGCGGCACAAATTCGAAGGCACACCGCTGCGCATCTTCTTCCGCGATCGCGAGGATGCGTCAACAGGCCCGTGATTCGTGTAGCCACCGAATTAGTGAACGCGTGTTTCATTATTTCTTGAAGTGAGTTGAGTAGGCTATGCGAAAACTCGACAGCCTGGGGCACTGGGCCCGCCAGCGGTGGCTGGAGATCGTGCTCGTCGTTGGCCTCATGGGGGTCCTCGCCTGGCTCGGCGCCTTGTCGGCCCCAATGGTGCGCGATCTCTTGCCGACGCCGACGCCCAGGGCAGGGGAGTTCAACGGGGATGCGGCCTACCAGCACGTCTTGGCGCAGATGGCGTTCGGCCCCAGACCCACAGGATCGGCCGCCAGCCGCCAAACGTCAGACTACATCAGCGCCTATCTGAGCCAACAGGGTTGGCTGGTTGAGTTCCAGGGCTTCACCTACCGCGACACGCCCGCGCGCAACATCATCGGCCGGGCAGGGAAGGGCCCTGTCGTCATCGTCGGCGCACACTACGACACCCGCAGCCAGGCGGATCGCGACCCGGATTCTGATCGGCGGACGGAGCCGGTCCCAGGGGCCAACGATGGGGCCAGCGGCGTTGCCATCTTGCTAGAGTTGGCCCGGGTGCTGGACAAGGCCGCCCTGAAGAACGAGGTGTGGCTGACTTTCTTTGACGCGGAAGACAACGGCGGGTTGGATGGTTGGGAGTTTATCGCCGGGTCAACGTATATGGCGCGAACCCTGCGGGTGCAGCCGGTAATGATGGTGCTCGTAGACATGGTGGGGGATGCAGACCAGCAGCTCTACCGCGAGAAGAACTCGACCCCCGAATTGACCGATCGGATCTGGGCGATCGCCGCGCAGCTTGGTTATCAGGACATCTTCATCCCCGCCGAGAAGTGGACGATAACGGACGATCATGTTCCGTTCCTGGCGCGCGGCATCCCAGCGGTTAACATCATTGACTTTGATTACCCATACTGGCACACCACGCAAGACACGGCCGACAAAGTATCCCCCGAAGCGTTGTTGCGCGTCGGGCAGGTGTTGCAGGTGTTGCTGGAAGGCAAGCCATAACACCCCGTTCAAGGAGTACACCCATCGCACCGCAATTTCAAGATGTCCAATCCCCCCAGGAAAACGCGATCCTGGTGGGGGTAGAGATCAAGGGCCGGCCGTCAGCCTGGTCGTTGGCTGACTCACTGGGCGAACTGGAACGGCTGGCCGAGACCGCCGGCCTCGCCGTCGCAGGTTGGTTGGAGCAGCGCCTCGACCGGCCCAACCCGGCCACGCTCATCGGTTCGGGCAAGGTGGAGGAGCTGATCGCGTTGCGCGCGGACACGGCCGCCCAGGTCGTGATCTTCGACGACGAGCTGTCACCCGCGCAGCAGCGCGAGTTGGAGCGCGCCATCGGCAACCCCGATGTCAAAGTGCTCGACCGCACGGCCCTTATCCTGGATATTTTCGCCCAGCATGCGCGCACGCGTGAGGGCGCGCTGCAGGTTGAGCTCGCCCAGTACGAGTATCGCCTCCCGCGCTTAACCCGGGCCTGGACCCACCTGGCGCGTCAAACGGGCGGCGCGGCGGCGCGCGGCGGCTCGGGTGGGGTGGGCTTGCGCGGGCCAGGTGAGACGCAGCTAGAGGTGGACCGCCGCGAGATCGGCCGGCGCATCGCGCACCTCAAGCGTGAGCTGGAAGAAGTGCGCAAACACCGCGCACAGTACCGCCAACGGCGCACCGAGGAAGCGATCCCGGTTGTGGCCCTGGTCGGTTACACCAATGCAGGCAAATCCACCCTCTTGAATGCGCTCAGCGGCGCCTCAGTCTATGCTGCTGATCAGCTTTTTGCCACCCTCGACCCGACAACGCGGCGCATCAAGCTGCCCGGGGGCAGGGAGGTGCTGATCACCGACACGGTGGGTTTTATCCAAAAGCTCCCAACGGCGCTGGTGGCAGCCTTCCGCGCAACGCTGGAAGAGATCGCGGATGCGGATTTGATCCTGCACGTAGTAGACATAACGCATCGAAACGTTCAACAGCAGGTGGCTACCGTGCTCCAAGTGCTGGCCGAAATCGGCGCGACCGATCAGCCATTGGTGACTGCCTTGAACAAGATCGATCTCCTGCCCGGCGATGGGCCAACGCACAGCGGCTTTTCCAATGCAGTTGCCGTGTCGGCGCTGACCGGGGTAGGGCTGCCGGGCCTGCTGGCTGAGTTGGAGCAGGTGCTGGATGAGGCGTTGGTCCCCCTGACAGTGCTATTGCCGTACCAGCGGGGGGATCTGCTCAGCCTGCTGCACCAGCGCGGGGTTATCACGCGCGAGATCCACGATCCTGCGGGCACGCGCGTCACCGGCAAAGTTCCTGCAAGCCTGGCGCCGCGCTTTGAACAGTTTCTGCTCAGGGGACGTGGTGCAGCATAAGCGCCCTGATTCTCACATTATGTCACCTGATGCGTAATGCACCATGTTCACACTATGTATGTTATGTCGAATGATTGTTTTTTAGCGCGCGCTATTTGACATAATACCCATTTCGCGCGGATGCGGGGGAGTGCTGCCTCAGTGTTGCACAGTGTGCCGCACACGCCTGCCGGGATGATGGGCGTGCTGGCTGGCGGTTAAGTTGGTGCGTTGTATTACGGTAATGGCGCCAGCAAAGGCGCGACAATAGACAATGGCGGCGGGTCCAGTGCGACACCAGAGCACCCCCCTGCTATAGCGGTAAACGGCAGCCCGGAAGGGCAGCCCAAGGAGCCCAAATGCGTTGGTGGCGCGGTTTCGTTGTCGGATTGGTGCTCGGTGTACTGGCCGGCGGGGTATTTCTCGGCGGTTATACGCTGGGCGCGCGGCAGCATCTTGCGGCGCCGGCAAGCGGCGACTTCAGCACGCTCTGGACGGTGCGTGATCTGCTGAGCAACCGTTTTGCGGGAGAGGCGCCCACGGCGCAGGCGCAGGTTTATGGCGCGACGCGCGGCCTGGCCGAGAGCTATGCCGATCCGTACACGCGCTTCATTGAGCCTGCCCCTCGTGAAATGGAACGCGATGAGCTAAGGGGCCATTTTGGGGGGATTGGCGCATACATGAGCCGGAACGACGCTGGCGACCTGGTCGTCACGGTGATGCGTGATCGTCCGGCGGCGCGGGCTGGCATCCAAGACGGAGATATCCTGTTAGCGGTGGATGGGGCCGAGATCACGCCAGCGATGACGGTGGAGCAAGTCGTCGTCCTTGTGCGCGGCGAGGTGGGGACCAAGGTCGCGCTGAAGCTCTTGCGTCCGGGCCAGGCTGAGCCATACACGGTGGACATCACGCGCGAGCGCATCGAAACACCCAGCGTGGAATGGCGCGTGCTCGACGCAGAGCATCGTATCGGCTATGTGCGACTCAGTCTGTTCGGCGAGCGCACGGCCGACGAACTGCGGCGCGGCCTGAACGAGTTAGCTGGCGCCGGCGTCACGAAACTGGTGGTTGACCTGCGCGGCAACGGCGGCGGCCTGGTAGATGCTGCGGTGGCAGTCGCCGGCCTCTTCCTGCGCGAGGGCGAGGTGCTGCGTGAAGTTAAACAAGGTGGGCAAGAGCGCTTCTATCCCGTGAAAACGACCGACAGCCCTGCCCAGGGTTGGGAGCTGGCGCTGTTGGTGGATGGCGGCACGGCCAGCGCTTCGGAGATCGTGGCGGGCGCGCTGCGCGATCAGGGCCGAGCCATCCTGATCGGTGAGAAGACGTATGGCAAAGGCTCCGTCCAGGAGGTGCATGAGCTCCCCGACGGCTCTTCGGTACACGTCACCGTTGCGCGTTGGCTCACCCCCAACCGCAACCAGATTGATGGCACAGGCCTGATCCCCACCATCGAGGTGGGGATAACCCAAGCGGATCGCGATCAAGGACGCGATCCCCAGACAACGCGTGCTCAGGACTGGCTTTCTGGCGTGCGCTAGATGCTTACCTTTATGTAAATCTCTATCGAGATAGGTGGCAACAGAATGAAACAGAATGTACTCACCCTACTGGCCAAGCTGTTCATCGTCGCAGTGGCTGCGTCAATCGTGGGCTTGTCGGCGTTTGGCATCGGAGTCAGCGTGGGCGCCGCGCAAACACGCGCCAGCCAGCCTGCCGCGGCTCCTGAGGCCGCAGCGCCCGTGATCGCCGAGCCCATCAGCCCGGTCGGTCAGCTTCCCCCTACCCTGCCGGCTCCCCCGACGCCGACTGCGACGCCCAAAGCGCCCACGCGCGTGATGGCGCCGACCGGTGAAACACCGCTGGATCTTGCGCTTTTCAATGAAGCCTGGAAGTTGCTCCAGGAGCAGTACTACGGCGACCTGCCCCAGGGCGAAGAGATCACCTATGCAGCGCTGCGGGGCGTCATTGCGGCGCTGAATGATCCCCATACAGGCTTCCTGAACCCCCAGCAGGCCGAACGGGCGCGCTCGGATATGGAGGGGCAGTTTGAGGGTATCGGCGCGCGCGTCAGCGAGGCTGAAGGCGGCGGCGTCGAAATCAAGTACCTGTTCGCCGATCAGCCGGCGCAGAAGGCCGGCGTGCGCGTCGGTGATGTCATCGTCGCGGTGGATGGCAAGGACGTCACCAAGATGCTATTGGATGACGCGATCAGCCTGATCCGCGGCCCGCGCAACACGAAGGTCGTGCTCACCATTCGGCGCGGTGAGGAACCGTCACAAGACATCACCATCGTGCGCGCACGTATCGAGATTCCTGCCGTGGAGAGCAAGACCCTGGCTGACGACAAGATCGCCTATATTGCCCTGAGCGAGTTCAGCACCATCGCGCCCCAACGGCTGGCTGCGGCCATGGACGCCGCGTTAGCCAAGAAGCCGGCTGGCCTCATCCTGGATCTGCGCGGCAATCCTGGCGGCCTATTGGATGCGGCCGTCCGGATCGGCAGCTACTTTGTCCCGGAAGGGGATATCCTGATCGAGCGCTTCAAAGATGCGCAGGACAAGACCTACCCGCGGGTCGGCCGCTACCGGCTGGGGGACACGCCGCTTGTCGTCCTGGTGGATGGCGGCAGCGCCAGCGCCTCAGAGATCGTCGCAGGCGCCATTCAGGACACGGGCGCCGGTGTTTTGATCGGCGAGAAGACCTATGGCAAGGGTTCAGTGCAACTCCCGAATAGCCTCAGCGACGGTTCACAGTTGCGCGTGACCATTGCGCGCTGGTTCACGCCCAAAGACCGTGAGATCCACGAGATCGGCCTGACGCCGGATATCGAAGTCGCCTCGCCGACCCCGGAAGATATCGAGGCCGGCCGCGATCCACAACTGGACCGGGCCGTGGAATACCTCCTGACAGGCAAGTAGGCAGCAATCAGGCTGATCCAAACGGAGGCCATGTGACCAGGCAGAGCAAGGGCGAGATCAAGCAGGTCGCCACCAACCGCAAGGCGCTGCACGACTACTTCATCGAAGATCAATACGAGGCCGGCATCGCCTTGACCGGCACCGAGATCAAGTCGGTGCGTGCGGCGCGTGTGAACCTGCGCGATGGCTTCGTGCAGATCAGGAACGGCGAAGCCTGGTTGTTGAACGTCCACATCTCGCCTTACGACTTTGGCAATCGGGAGAACCACGAGCCGCGCCGCGAGCGGAAGCTGCTGCTCCATCGGCAGGAGATCCGCAAGCTGCAGAGCAAGGTTGCCGAGCGCGGCTGGACCATTGTGCCTCTGGCCATGTACCTGAAGAATGGCCGCGCCAAGCTGGAGATCGCCCTGGTGCGCGGCAAGCGGCTCTATGATAAACGTGATGCGGTGGCGGAGCGCGATGCCGATCGCGAGCTCCGCCGCACACTTAAGGAATGGGACGAGTGATCGCCTCGCCAGCGAATCCAGTTTGCGCTTTAGTTGAAGCTGTGCTATAGTTGATCCAGTTAATGGGGATGAACGGTTTCGACGGGGCAAATAGGTCGTAAATTGCAGGCCGAGGCGCTCTCACCTCGCAAATCCAGAGCAAACACACAAGTGCCAACACTGGTAAATCGTTCACCTTCCCCTTCGCGCGCACCAACGCTCTCGCGCTGGCCGCGTAAGGAGATTCAGTGAGCAAACTGGTTGCCGCAAGGTAACCACGGTGGCCTCGATGGGTCCTGGCGGCGTCGAGAGTCCACCGTCGCAAACCGTAAGGTGCAGCCCGTAGATGTCGTTAAGCGGGCCCAAGACCCTCGACTAGCTGGGCTATTGGACGGTGGTCGCTGCTGGACCGCCCGGCGAAACTAAAATCAGTGACTAAGCTTGTAGATGTTTACGGTCGTTTGTTTCGGACCCGGGTTCAATTCCCGGCATCTCCACCTCTGCAAGAAGCCCGGTCTTGAGTGACCGGGCTTCTTGTTTTAGCGGTCTTTCGCCTGCTGGTTGACCTTGCATCGTCATCTCTCCTATGCTATGATTCCGCCTTGTGAGCGATTGCTCCATCCCAGGCTCTGTGAGGTCATGTGACACCATCTAGCCCTTCCGTGGCCGAGACCACTCAAAACGATTATAGCCATGAACTGCAAACGGCAATCCACCTGGCACGGGAGTCAGGCGCTATCGTCAGAACCTTTTATGATGTCCCGCCGACCGTGCGCTGGAAGGACCCGACGGAACCGGTGACTGAGGCCGACAGGGCAGTTAACGCCTACTTGGTCAAACAACTCAATCAGCGTTTCCCACAAGATGGCGTACTGGCCGAGGAATCCAAGGATGACTTGTCCCGACTGCAGCGCTCTCGTGTTTGGATCGTTGATCCGCTGGATGGCACAGCGGAGTTCATTGCACACAACGGTGAATTCTGCATTATGATCGGGCTGGCAGTTGCTGGCGCGCCGGTAGTTGGGGTGGTGTACCAGCCGATTGATGATATCCTGTACGCCGCGGCCGCAGGGGCCGGCGCATTTGTTGAAGAATTTGGCGAACGTTACCCGCTCCGCGTCAGCAGCGAAAGGACCATCAAAAAATACCGCCTGGTCGTCAGCCGCTCGCACCGCCCCCCCCTCGTCAATGACCTGATCGCGCGCACTGGCGTCCAGCGCGAGCGCAGCTTCGGCAGCGTGGGCTTGAAGATCGGCCTGATTGCTCGCGGTCAAGCCGAGTTTTATGTACACCCCAATGCTGGCACTAAGGAATGGGATACGTGCGCGCCCGATATTATCGTGCGCGAAGCCGGCGGCATCATGACTGATTGTTGGAACCGCTCGCTGGTCTATAACCAACGAGATATCCTGCGCCGGTTCGGTGTGCTCGCTAGCAACGGCAGCAACCATGCAGCATTGGCGGATCTCGTTGGTGAGGTCCTTGATGATGCCGGCGTTGACCCTGAATTTGGTTTCTGAGGAAATTGAGCGTGACATATGGTAATTCCCGGTTGGCTTAAGCCGCCCGCCTGGGCCGAGCGGCCCAATGGCGAACCCATGGCCGACCGATATGGGCTCGGTCGCAACAAAGAGAATCCCATCTTCTTGCGCGAAGTCAGTGAATGGGACATCCGTTGGCAACGGATGCTCTTTCAAATCCTCCTCCCGGTGCAGTTCCTGGCGCGCTATCAGATCGACCCCATTCGCTTGACCGATACAGCGGGCCGGCAAGTGGCGTTCATGCACTATGGCGCGGACCACCGCAGCGTCCGCTTGGAACTATTCGCCAGCGCTGATGATCGTGATCCTATCGGCGAGATCGAACTGACCGATACGATGTTCAACCAGGTCGAGATCATCTGGGTTGCCCTGCAAGACCCGGCAGCCCCGCGATTCGATGTGGACCGGCTGGCCGACGGTGAACCGACCATGCGCGGGGTGACGAGCCGTCATCTGGAGGCTGAGATCGCCGCGTGGACCGCTGGCCTGGCGCCAGGTCAGATACGGCGGGGGCTGGGATCGTTCGGTTGGTTGGCTGAACGTCTCGAGACGCTGATGCTGTGCCTGAACCAGCGGGATTACATCGCGCAACCGCTTTTCTACCACACGGCGATCCTGTTCGAGCGCTGCGGATTCAGCTATGTGCAGGGGCAGGCTCGGATTGAGGAGATCGCCAGGGCGTTTGCCCACGATGGCGCGTTACGTGGCCGGTTGGATGGAGCGACCCCGTTCCGGCAGCCCACACAGGCTGACAGCATCATCGGGCGTTCATGGGCGATCCATGATGGCATCCTGGATCACCCCTGGGACCGCGTGCGCATGATCAAGCGCCTGGGGCAGCACGCAGGGGTGGATACCTGTCCAGGCATTCCTTGGCGCCTGCCAGCATCCTGAAAGGAGCACACACATGGAGAAGATTCGCATCGGTGTTATCGGCGGCAGCGGCGTTTATGACATGGCGCAGCTCCAAGATCGCCGTGAGATCAGCCTGGAGACCCCATTTGGCCCACCCTCTGACGCATATGTCGTCGGCACGATCGAGGGACAACCCGTCGCCTTTCTGCCGCGGCACGGCCGTGGGCACCGCATCAGCCCGACGCAGTTGAACAGCCGGGCCAACATCTACGGGTTCAAAACACTTGGCGTCGAGTACCTGATTGCCATCAGCGCTTGCGGCAGTCTGCAACTGCAGTACCGTCCGGGTGACATCGTCGTGCCTGACCAACTCTATGATCGCACCCGTCTACGGCCGCT
>DAOUAT010000143.1:0-3507 GCA_034433275.1 Anaerolineae bacterium | reverse complement strand
CTTTTTGACGCCGTTCTTCCAAAGATTGACGGAGATGGATGCGTTTGCCTGGGGATTGTCGGTGGGGTTGACCCATGTCGCGTTACCACACACTTTGGCGTCGGGATCGGCGGCCTGCAGGCGTCATAGCTCTGGCATGATAGACGTGTTAGCGGCATTATGCCTATGTGTAGCTGTGCAGGCGTTATGGTGTGGTATAATATGACTCGGCGCTGTTGTTCACCGATCAGCGAGAAAGGAAGCAGATCTATGGCTTGGTTCGAGAAAGCTCTGAAGTCCGTGCAGAGTACAGCGGAGAAAGCTGCCTTTGAGGCGGACAAGTTGGTGCGCGTGAAGCGCGAGGAAGGCGCCCTGGCCGATGCGCAGCGCAGGGTGCAGGCCCAGCTGGCTGACCTGGGGCAGGCTGCACTGGCGCTTTACCATGCCGGGTCACTGACCGATCCGGGTGTGGCCGCGCTGGCCCAGGAGATCGCGGGCCTGGAGGAGCAGGTTCAGCAGCAGAAAGGGAAGCTGGAGGCCGTGCGCAGCGAGCAGTTCCAGTCGGGAAGCCAGCCAGTCGTCCCTGCCCCTGTGGCTGAAGAGCCGGCGCCGGCGGCTCCTGAACCCGTGATCGAAGCGCTGGCCCCGCCCGCACCGGAAGCGCCTGCGTTGATCGCGTGCCCCAACTGTCAGTCTGAGGTGAAGGCTACGGTCACGTTCTGCCCGGAGTGCGGCAACCGGCTGAAGTAGGCTCCGGCCCGGCAAGGGCGCCGTGCTGAACGGGCGTGTTTGGATTCGGCGCCTATCCCGCTGGCGCGCCGGCCTGTGCGCGAGCGGTGGGCTGGAGCCGTTGGAACAGCTCGGCGTTGGTTGGATAGCGTTTCAGGATCTGGAGCAGCCGGGTCATCGCCTCGCGCGGGGGCTGGCCGGCCAGGTGGCGGCGCAGCCGTGCCAGGCCGGCCAGCTCGGCGGTGGTGTACAACTGCTCCTCCCGCCGGGTGCCGCTGCGCTGCACGTCTATGGCTGGGAAGATCAGTTCCTGGGCCAGGGCACGGTCCAGCACGATCTCGCTGTTGCCGGTGCTCTTGAACTCCTCGTAGATAAGCTGATCCATGCGCGACCCGGTGTCAATCAACGCGGTCGCCAGCAGCGTCACCGAGCCGCCACCCTCCACGTTCCGCGCCAGGCCAAAGAAGCGCCGCGGGATCACCAACGCGCGGGCGTCCATGCCGCCCGATAGGCTGCGGCCGGCCCCGCGGCTGCCCAGGTTGAACGCGCGCGCCAGGCGCGTCAGGCTGTCCAGCAACACCACGATATCGTTGCCGCATTCCAGCTCGACCCGGATGTGGGCCAGCAGCAGCTCGGCCAGCGCGGTGTGCTGCGCCGGCCCCTGGTCGCTGGTGCTGGCGAACACCTCCGCGGCCACGGTCCGGCGGAAATAGGTCAACTCCTCGGGCCGCTCATCAATCAGCAGCACTACGATGCGTGCTTCCGGCTGTCCGGCGCGGATGGCGCGCGCGATGCCCTCCAGCAGGGTCGTCTTGCCGGCCTTGGGCGGCGCCACGATCAGCCCGCGCGTGCCTTTGCCGATGGGCGCCAGCAAGTCCACCGCGCGCATCGCGACATCGCCGCCCGCGCCCAGGTCGAAGCGCTGGTTGGGGCTGATGGCGGTCAGGCGCTCGAACGGCGTCCGGGCGCGGTATGCCTCAGGCGAGAGGCCGCAAACGGTCGCCACGTCTGCCAGCTCGAGGCCGCCTCGCCCCGCTTGCACTGGCCCCGCCACAGTGGCGCCTTCCACCAGAGCATAGGTTTGCGCCAGCGGGGGTGGCACGAAAATCTCGCCTGCGGCCGGTTGCACCGCGTTCACCAACACAGCCCCGCCGCGTACGCGTTTCAGGATCCCCGTAGCTTGCTCGTTCATTGGATGACTGGCATGTTGGATCAAAGAAAAGGCCAGGTCCCGGCATGGAACCTGGCCTTCTGTTACTCAGGCAACTGGTGGTGCGCTACAGTTTAGTAGCGGCCCCCGCCCGAACGACCGCGGCTTCCGTAGCTGCTGCCGCCACCCTGCTGGGCGCGGAAGCAATCGGAGCAATACACCGGGCGATCGCCCCGGGGCTGGAACGGCACTTCGGTGTTCTTGCCGCACTGGGCGCAAACCACCGCGTACATCTGGCGCTCGCCGCTGCCATAGCTGCTGCGGCCGCCGCCGAAGCTGCTGCGGCCATAACCGCCGCCGCTGTTGCGCTCAGCCTTGCGGGCCGCGCGGCAGTCGGGGCAGCGACCTGGGGTGCTGAAGCCCTTGGATTGGTAAAACGCCTGCTCGTTCTCGGTGAAAGTGAACTGCTTGCCGCAGTCCGTGCAAGTGAGATTCTGGTCTGCCATGTTAGTCTCGCTAACTCCTGGTGAAAAATGTTCTTGATCTATCCGGCAGCGCGAGGCCAAACGAGGCGTTTACACAGAGGAAGCACCTGATTAGAGCCGTACCACGGATTACTATCAATTAATTAGAGGATATCACAGTTCCGGCGAAAGTGCAAATCCGGCGCTGGTTGTTGGACGCGGTATACCATGCCACCGGACGGCGCAGCTTGCTGCGTGGCGGGCCGCCTCCGGGGCAAGCTCCGACGTCCGGTTTTTCAGGGTTAGGGGCGCCCAGCGCGCCGCGATCACTTTTGTGGCGTCGGGAAGATGCCCATGTCCTGGGTCCCAGCCCCGCCGCTGTCGGTGAACCGCATACCGTAGGGCGCCAGCAGGGTCAACGTCTGCTGGCTGACATTCTTCAGCGCCAGGGTCCCCGCGCCTGCGTATTGATAGTTGGCCGGCGAGGTGCTGGCGAAATCGCTGACGCCGGCCGTCACCAACGCCTTTGCCAGCGCGTCGGCCACGGTCTGCACAGCGTCGGACTCCGGCGCGGGCGCGTTCCGGGCGAACTCGACGATTTCGTTGGCCAGCGTGTACCGTTGGCCGGGAACCTGCTTGCCTTCGATCAGCGTCCAGATCGCGAGCTGCACCTGGAGCGGATCGCTGTCCACATAGCCCTTCTGTAGCGCATAGGCCACGGCCGCGCGCACCGGGACGGGCGCCAGGTCAGCGCCCTGCAGCCCGACGCCGGGGAACGGCTTGCCGTAGTTCAGACAGAACCCGCGCACGGGCAGGGTCGCCGTCTCGCCGGGCGCCAGGGTGATGACATAAGGCGCCGGGTAGGGCGACGGCGCGGCCTCGGGCAGGGTGAACGCGACCGGTTGGGAGGCGACGGGCTTGCCGTCTGCGCCGGCCGTGCGCGCGGTCAGGCTGTGGGCGCCGGCCGGCAGCGCGGGTGCGGTGAACTCCCAGGCGCCGTCCGGCCCGGCGGTGGCCTCGCCGAGCAGGGTCTCGCCGTCGTAGACCTGCACTACCGCGCCGGGCGCGGCCGTGCCGGCCAGGGTGAAGGGCGAACCGGCCGCCAGGTCGGCCAGGGACGGCAGCTTGAACTCCGGCAGCTTGACCTCGGGCAGTTTGACCTCGGGCAGGGTGAACGCGACGGGT